>JAEWFD010000025.1 GCA_023388995.1 Bacillota bacterium | reverse complement strand
GACCGGTTACTATTTGCGGTGTTCCGAATATTGCGGATGTTGCATCATTGGCCACGTTGCTGCAAGAATTGCATGTAGATGTAAAGCGTAAGCGAAATGATCATATTGTGATCGATCCGACATCGTTAGAAAATATACCGATGGAAAGTGAGTCTGTCAATAAATTGCGTGCTTCTTATTATTTTATGGGAGCATTGCTTGGCAAGAAAAAAGAAGTGCGGATGCGCATGCCGGGAGGATGTGACTTGGGGCCGCGTCCCATCGATTTGCATTTGAAGGGGTTTGAGGCCTTGGGAGCAGATGTGAAATACGAAAAGGGCAGCTATGTGATAAAGGCAGAGCGGTTAATCGGAACGAAAATATTCTTGGATATTGCATCAGTGGGGGCAACGATTAATATTATGCTTGCTTCTGTTTATGCAGAAGGAAGAACAATTATAGAAAATGCAGCAAAAGAGCCGGAAATTATTGATGTAGCCACGTTACTGAATAAGATGGGAGCAAAAATCCGCGGTGCCGGAACAAACGTTGTCACGATTGATGGCGTGACGCATCTGGAGGGCTGCTTCCATGAAATGATTCCTGATCGGATTGAAGCCGGAACGTATATGATTATTGCGGCAGCGGCAGCTCAGGAAATGGTCATTGAAAATATCATTCCGCAGCACTTGGAATCACTGATTTCAAAGCTGGAAGAAATGGGTGTGGAGATTGAAACCAATACGGATCATGTTGTGATCCGCGGCGGCAGACCGCTGCAGGCAGCCGATATCAAAACATTGCCGTATCCTGGCTTTGCAACTGATTTACAGCAACCCTTAACAGCTCTTTTAACGCAAGCCAATGGTCGTTCCGTTATTCGCGATACCATTTATGATTCACGGTTCAAGCATTGCGAGCAGCTGAATAAAATGGGAGCGGAGATTGAGGTTATGATGCCGGTTGCTATGATCACCGGACCTAAAACCTTGCAAGGCACGTTTGTGGAGGCTACTGATTTGCGCTGCGGTGCCAGCTTGGTTGTTGCCGGGCTGATTGCCGAAGGAGTTACCGAGATTCACGGGTTATCCCACATTGACCGCGGGTATGATAACTTGCATGGAAAACTGAAAGAGTTAGGCGCCAATATCTGGCGGGAAACAGTAGACTAAAATATCAAATCTGATGAACCGAAACAGCATTTGCTGTTTCTTTCTTTTGGTAGTATAATAGCACTGTTTGCTTGATGCAAACTGTCAGTCGCAACATCCTGACAAAAACTAAACTACGAAAGGACTTTTTAGTATGGAAAAACAAAATAAGATGGTTCGCACATGGGTTATTTACGCCATGATTGCTGCTATCTACACCGTGACTTCCCTGGCCTTGGCACCAATCTCATTTGGCAGCGTGCAATTTCGGATTTCGGAAGCCTTAACTTTATTGCCGGTATTAATGCCGGAAGCAGTGATCGGTGTTACAGTCGGCTGTGCGCTTACCAATATTATCGGAGCAATGCTGGGTGTTAACATTTTGGGATTTGTAGATGTCATCGTGGGAACCCTTGCTACTTTCTTAGCAGCTTTGGGAACACAGAAACTGGCACGAATGCGTTGGAAGAATATTCCTGTAATGGCAGCGATTCCGCCAATTGTGATCAATGCAGTATTCATTGGTGCTGAACTGGCGATTCTTCTAGGAAATGGCTTCCAATGGCCAATCTTTTGGATTCAGGCACTCAGTGTCGGAATCGGGCAGCTTGTTTCCTGCTGTTTGTTGGGATTGCCGCTGGTTATGCATTTGGAAAAGCGTAAGAAAACCACATAAACATGCAAATGACCGACAAAAAAAGCTTGCTGCATCTTGGATAAAGAGAGTTATCATTTAAATGCAGAAAAAAACAAGAAAGAAATACATAACGGCAATAGTTTCCACTTGAAAGATCGTGGGATTCATGATACTATGTCAAAGCAACTTACTTTAAATTCGCGAAGAATTTAAGGCGGAAGGAGGATTTATATGAAAGATGGAATTCATCCAAAGTACAATAAGATTACTGTAACTTGTACTTCTTGTGGTGCTACATTTGAATCAGGATCAACAAAAAATGAAATTCGTGTTGATACTTGTTCCAACTGTCATCCGTTCTATACTGGCAGACAACGCTTTGCTGCTGCTGCTGGACGTATCGAAAAATTCAATAAGAAATACGGCGTTAAGTAATTGTCTTTGTGGCAGATATGCCGGAGAATCAATTTACAAGCAAAAGAAGCATTCGTTAGAGTGCTTCTTTTTTTCTCAGATACAAGTTATATTCTTGCAGCTAGTGCCGCAAATGGTGAATTTTGGCGAAAAAACAGAAGAGAAAGCGGGTACAATTTGTGATAGAAATGTGAAGTTTTTGTCAACTAAACAATACATATCAATTAGAATATGGGATGGCTTCCCTCAATCCATCACAATGAATCCCATTATAAGCGATAAATGCAAACTAATTCAATGTAACAACTATGAAACTGCATGTGAAAGTGATTTCATTTCACTAAAACCATTGTAACCGTTTTCGAAATGTACTATTATTCCAATAGGGCCGCTGAGCCCGTAAATTACCAGAAGGGGGTAATCGAAATGAAAAAGTTATTGGCAGTATTGGCAGTGCTTGCATTGGTTGCTGGTTGTACAAGCAAACCAAATGAAGAAACTCCAAAAGGAGATTCTAAACCAGTAGTTGGTGTAACAATCTACAAATTCGACGACAACTTTATGTCTATCGTTCGTCAAAACATGCAAAAGTACGAAGGTGATTTGGGTGTTAAATTAAATCTTGTTGACTCCGGAAATGACCAAGGAAAGCAAAATGAACAAGTTGACACTATGATCGCGGATGGTGTAAATGTATTGGCTATCAACTTGGTTGACCCGCAAGCGGCTCAAACAATCGTTGACAAAGCAAAAGCAGCTAAACTTGCTGTAGTATTCTACAACAAAGAACCAAATGCTGATGTTCTTGCCGGGTATGATCAAGCGTACTATGTAGGAACAAACTCTGCTGAATCCGGAACTATTCAAGGTGCAATCATCAAGAAAGAATGGGAAGCAAACAAAGCAGCATGGGATAAAAATGGCGATGGAAAAGTTCAATATGTATTGTTGAAAGGTGAAATCGGACATCCAGATGCAGAAGCTAGAACTAGCGAAGCTCAAAAAGCATTGAAAGAAATCGGTGCTGAAGAATTGGCATTGGAATCTGCTACTTGGGATGGAACAAAAGCAAATGAAATTATGACTACTTGGTTGGCAAGTAATCCTAATATCGAAATGGTTATTGCAAACAATGACGGTATGGCTCTTGGAGCAATCGCTGCATTGAGTGCAAATGGTTACTTTGATGGAACTAAATTTATGCCAGTATTTGGTGTAGATGCTATTCCTGAAGCATTGGATGCTATCGAATCCGGTAAAATGGTTGGTACAGTATTGAATGATGCTGCAAACCAAGCAAAAGCTACATTGGACTTGGCTAAGAACTTAGCTGCTGGCAAATCTGCTGTTGAAGGTACTTCTTGGACATTAGATGGTGTTAAGGCTGTTCGTGTTGCTTATGTAGGCGTTGACAAAAACAACTACAAAGATTTCCGTTAATTAGCATAAAAAAAGAATGAAGATAATTAAGGGTGTTCACGCACCCTTAATTTTGATAGTTTTGGGAGGATATACTATGCCGAGCGAATATACTTTGCAATTAAAAAATGTTTCTAAGCAATTTCCAGGGGTAAAGGCACTGGATGATGTTTCATTGGATTTGAAACCGGGAACCGTTCATGCGCTGATGGGTGAGAATGGTGCCGGAAAGTCAACGTTAATGAAATGTTTATTTGGTATATATCGAATGGATCAAGGTTCTATTGTACTAAATGGTGAAACAGTACAGTTTGCATCTGCGAAAGAGGCCTTAGATCATGGGGTTTCCATGGTGCATCAGGAATTGAACCAGGTGACACAGCGCAATGTGATGGAAAATGTATGGTTAGGACGCTTTCCTATGAGCGGGCCATTTATCAATCATGCAAAAATGTATCAAGATACGAAAAAGATCTTGTCAGACTTAAATTTGGATATTGATCCGCGTACAAGGATCAGCACACTTTCGGTCTCGCAAAGACAGTTGGTTGAAATCGCCAAGGCTGTTTCTTACCATTCGAAAGTAATTGTTTTGGATGAACCAACATCATCTTTAACGGAAAAGGAAGTAGAATATCTGTTTGGAATTATTCGGAAGTTAAAAGCAGAAGGAGTTGCGATTATATATATTTCCCACAAAATGGAAGAAATCTTAAATATCTCTGATGAAGTATCCATTATGCGGGATGGGAAAATGATCATTACCAAACAAGCCAAGGAAATCACAACGGATGAGATCATCAAATGGATGGTAGGACGTGATTTGTCACAGCGTTTCCCGACGAAAACCAACCAACCGGGTGAAGTAATTATGGAAGTTGAGAACATGACAGGTCTTTACCAGCCATCTATTAAAGAGGTTTCCTTTCAATTGCGCAAAGGCGAGATATTGGGGATTGCCGGGTTAGTAGGATCTAAACGAACGGAAGTTTTGGAGACTTTGTTTGGCTACCGCAAATTAGGCAGCGGAACCATCAAATTGCATGGGAAACTGCTGGATAATGCGACAACGGCAAAAGCAATGGGAAATGGGTTTGCTTTAGTTACAGAAGAACGAAGAGCAACCGGATTGTTTTCAACGCTCTCTGTTTCATTCAATGCACTTGTGGTAAATTATCATAACTATTTAAATCGACTGCGCTTAATTAATGATAAACATGCATTTACAGATACCAAATGGGTAATTGATTCCATGGCTGTGAAAACGCCGAATCAAAAAACAAGTATTGGGACACTGTCTGGCGGAAACCAGCAGAAGGTTATCATTGGGCGCTGGCTGTTAAGAAAACCGGAAGTTTTGTTACTGGATGAACCTACCCGCGGCATTGACGTTGGTGCGAAGTTTGAAATTTATCAATTGATGAATGACTTGGCAGCACAAGGCAAAGGGATTATCATGGTTTCCAGTGAAATGCCGGAGTTAATTGGAACAACAGATCGTATTATGGTAATGAGCAATGGTCGTGTAGCCGGCATACTGGATACAGCAAATGCAACGCAGGAAGAGATCTTGCGGTTGTCGGCACTGTATTTATAGGAGGGGTTTTATGAATAACAAATTTAATAGTGAAGCAATCAAACGATTTTTAACGAACTATGCACTGCACATGATCTTAATTGCCATGGTTGTGGTTATTATTTTCATCAATCCAAAATTTTTGAAACTAGTTAACTTACGGAATATATTGACTCAATCCTCATTCCGGATTATCATCGCTTTGGGATTATCCGGGCTGCTGATCTTGCAAGGCAATGACTTGTCGGCAGGTCGTCAAGTTGGACTGGCAGCGGTTGTTTCGGCATCTTTGCTGCAATCTGTAACGTATGCATCCAGAATGTATCCGAATCTGGGTCAGCTACCGATTATTGTGCCGATCTTAATCGTTTTGGCAATTGGTGCTGTAATTGGACTTTTGAATGGGATTGTGGTTTCGGTATTCAAAGTAACGCCGTTTATTGCAACATTAGGGATGCAGCTTGTGGTATATGGTGTATCTTCCATGTATGTTGATCGTCCGCCGCTGGGAGCACAGCCGGTTGGGGGATTAGATGCAAGATTTCTAAAATTTGCTCAGGGTAACTTCTTTGGGATTCCGTATGTGATTATTTACGCGTTAATTGTGATCGGCGCGATTTATATTCTATGGAATAAAACAAAACTTGGAAAAAATATGTATGCAATTGGCGGCAACCCGGAAGCTGCAATCGTTTCAGGGGTAAACGTTGTTCGCAATACCATTACAATGTATATGATTGCTAGTATGTTATTTGCTTTTGCAGGAATGATCGTTGCCGGACAAACTGGTTCCGCAACCAATAATACAGCAACCGGCTATGAATTAGATGCCATTGCGGCGAGTGTCGTCGGTGGTGTTTCGTTTGCCGGTGGTATTGGTACAGTACCTGGCGTTGTAGTAGGTGTTATTCTATTCCAGCTGATTTCTTATGGATTAGTCTTTATTAAAGTAAGTCCATACTGGCAAAACATTATCAAGGGTTTAATTATTATCGTTGCTGTTGCGATTGATGGACGCAAGTATCTAAAGAAAAAATAAATCATGGCTGTAACGTCCATGATTTTTTTATGCAGTATTGAACTAATCAGCAATAATGTTGAGCATGGAAATATACTTTTTTTAAAATATTGTCCATTGGAAATGAATTGAAATTTACTTTTCTATTCACATAACTTTTAAAAACACAGTAACCACATACGTAATATTTCATGAAGATGAAGGATAGCAATGCTTTTTTGTTTGTGAAACTATAATTGTTTACCCATGCGCAATAGTATGGTAGAATTACTATGCTTATTTGCTTGCAAGTCTTGCAAGAATAAAGAAAGAAATGCTGCTAAAACAGCAAAATGGACATAGGGTCAGGGGAGTGGAAAAATGTATCATCAGTATCGAGCCGGATGGATCGAAGTGATCTGCGGCTGTATGTTTGCGGGAAAAACAGAAGAATTAATCAGAAGAATCAATGTACTAAGCTATGCAAAGAAGAATATTTTAGTGTTTAAACCGGCGATTGATAGCAGATATAGTGAAACCCAGATTGTTTCACACTCGGGATATAAGGTAGAGAGTATCGCGATTCAAAGTGCGAAAGAAATCTTGAAATATGTAAAAGCAATGACTGATGTTGTGGCCATTGATGAAGTGCAATTTTTTGATGAGGAAATTGTTTCCATCTGCGAAGTATTGGCGTTGAAAGGAAAACGCGTCATGGTGGCAGGTTTGGATATGGACTTTCGCGGAGAGCCATTTGGTGTTATGCCGGAGTTGATTACCAGAGCTGAATTTGTAACCAAATTAACAGCTGTATGCATGAAATGCGGAGCGCCGGCAACCAGAACGCAGCGTATTGTAAATGGCAAACCAGCTTCTTACCATGATCCGATTATTATGGTTGGAGCGAGTGAAAGTTATGAATCCCGCTGCAGGCATTGCCATGATGTAATTGATCATCCGCTGTCGCAAATTTAACTATGATCTTGAAGGAATATATTGCTCCAAGGTGGTTTTATGAGAAGGTAGCTAAAATTGCTCTTCCGTCTGCATTGCAGCATTTGCTAAGCAGTGCCATGGGGATTGTGGATACTATTATGGTGTCGCAAATTGGTCAAGTTACTGCTGTTGGAACGGCAGCTCAGATTGAAACGCTGGTAATCACAGTTGGCTTTGGGGCTGTGACCGGCACCGGTATTTTTGCTTCCCAGTTTTTTGGAGCAAAAGAATATAAAAATATGAAGCGAGTCTTTGGAATGTCCTTGCTTTTAATGCTTGGCAATGGTATCCTATGGACGATTCTCACTTTGGTGGGAAAAAGACAAATTCTTTCGATCTTTATTTCCGATCAGCATGTAATTGAACCTGCTATGATTTATTTGTCTGTTGTTGTATTTTCATATATCCCCAGCTTGATCGGCTTTGCCTTTTCTTATATGTACCGATGTACACAAAAGACACATATTCCTTTGATGATTGGTCTTGTTGCAATGATCAGCAATGTAATAGGGAACTATGTCCTTATTTTCGGTGCTTTTGGGTTTCCAAGGCTAGGAGTTCAAGGGGCAGCAATTTCAACTGTAATTGCGCAGTGGCTGGGAATGTGTGTGCATATTATTTATGCATACAAAACGAAGCAGCCATTCGTCGGCAATTTTCAAGAATTATTCGGATGGAATCGTGATTTTATTCGTCCTGTCCTAAAGCGGACAATGCCGCTTGTGATCAATGAAATCTTTTTCGGCATTGGAGCTTCTATGTACATTACCGCATTTGGCATTTTGGGAAAGCAAGCGATGGACAGCTATTATGTAGGAAATCAGATTGCCAATGTCTTTCTTGCCATTGTGATCGGTGTCGGACAAGCAACGGCGGCTATTCTAGGATCGTCACTAGGCCAGAATAAAATTGAAGAAGCGCAGAATCAAAGTAAGTACTTTGTTGGTTTGGCGCTTGTTATTTCGCTAAGCATGTCGGTATTGATCTTCGGCGGAGCACATCCGTTGGTAAAGCTATTTGGATTAACGGATGCGGCTGTTGAGCAGATGGCGATCCGCATTATTCAAATCACTGCAATTCGTATTGCTCTGCGCATGTTTAATGTTATCGTTTTTTCGAGCTTGCGTGCCGGTGGTGATGCCAGATTTCTTACATTCCTGGATGCAGGCATTAAATGGATTGTGGGTATTCCGCTCGCATTTATCCTTGTTGGCATTTTCAAACTAAATAATATTGCTCTGGTCTTTTTACTGGTGCAACTGGAAGAAGTTGTGCGCGTATGTATCGGATGGGGCAGACTAAAAGCAGGAAACTGGGCCAAAAATTTAACCAGTGAAGTATCTGCGTAAAATAATGAGAAGGGAGTATCACAGATGGAAGCAATGATCGAACGCCTGCAGCTGATTGAACAACAATACAACAACATCAATGATCAATTGATGGATATGGCTGTAATGAGCGACAATAAGCTGGTAGCGAAACTAAGCAAAGAACAAGCCTCGATGCGCAAGCTGTATGAGGCATATCAAGAATATAAAGAATTGGTAAAACGGCATGAGGATGCAATTGTACTCAGCAAGGATGCTGATCCGGAAATTGCTGAGATGGGTGTATTGGAGTTAGAAGAAATTACTCCGGCACTAGCTGACCATAAAGAAAAGCTTCGCCTTTTGCTGATTCCTACCGATCCAAATGATATGGAAGATGCAATCTTTGAAATCAGAGGAGCAGCTGGCGGGGATGAAGGAAATATCTTTGCTGGCGATTTGTATCGCATGTATAGCAAATATGCCGAAACAAGAGGATGGAAAGTAGAAATGATCGACTATGATGAATCAGAGGCAGGCGGATTTAGCTTGCTAACATTCATTATGAAGGGTGATCATGTATATGGCGATATGAAGTTCGAGTCCGGTGCACATCGCGTACAACGGGTTCCAAAGACAGAATCGCAAGGACGGATTCACACCTCGACCGCAACGGTGCTTGTACTGCCGGATACCGATGATGTGGAAATTGAGATCGATCCGGCAGACTTGACGTTTGAAACGCACCGTGCCAGCGGAGCTGGTGGACAGCACGTCAATAAAACGGATTCAGCGGTACGGATTACGCATATTCCAACCGGAATTACAGTTAACTGTCAAGATGGACGCAGCCAACATGAAAACAGAGCGACTGCATTGCGGATTATTAAGGCTCGTGTGTTTGATGAATATCAACGCAAAGCAGAAGCTGAAAAAAGCAAAGAACGTCAAAGTAAAATCGGTACTGGCGATCGCAGTGAGAAGATCAGAACCTATAATTATCCGCAAAATCGGGTAACAGATCACCGCATCGGGTTAACCATCCAGCAATTGGATCGCATTATGGAAGGCAAACTGGATGATGTTGTGGCAGCATTGTTGAAAGAAGACGAACGATTGAAAATAGCAGGTGAAATGAGTGGCAAGTTATAGGCAAGTCATCAGGCAAGCAGCACAAATGCTGCTGGAACATGACAAATCAGAACAGCTCGCCAAGCTGTTTATGCTGGAACTGACCAGAGAACTAGAGATTGACTTATATCAGGAATATGAAGCTGAGATTTCAGAGCCCTTGCAGGAACAATTTTGGGGTGGCATTCATCGTATGCTGGCAGAAGAGCCAATGCAATATATTCTGGGCTATGAGTGGTTTTATGGACATCAATTTGACGTCAATCCCGATGTATTGATACCACGTCCGGAGACGGAGGAACTGGTAGCCAATGTACTGGGGCTGGTAGATGAATACCGCAACCGCAAGAATCATTTAACTGTTGTAGATGTTGGGTGCGGCAGCGGCGCAATCGCTATTACCTTAAAACTGGAAGAACCAAGTCTGACGGTACTGGCAAGTGATATCAGCGAGACAGCGCTGGAAGTAGCCAAACATAATGCAGATAAATTGCATGCACAAATTGAGTTTATGCAAGGCAGCATGCTGAAGCCTTTGGTTGACAGCGGCCGCAAAGTAGATGTGATCGTATGCAATCCGCCATATATTCCGGCAAATGAGGAAATTGAGACAACCGTAAAAGAGTTTGAACCAAATGTTGCTTTGTTTGGAGGCAATGATGGATTGAAATTTTATCGAATGGTTTTCGATGATTGCCAAAAGGTGCTAAGTGAAGACGGCTTTATGGCATTTGAAATTGGCTTTGATCAAAAACAAGCATTGCTGGAAGAAGTGAATCGGCGCTTTCCAACTGCTAAGGCGGAAGTTCTTACCGATATCAATGGCAAAGACCGGATGTTATTTGTCGATTTTTACCGCGATTGAAGAAATAAAAACAGACCATCCTTTTAGATGAAAGGGTGGTCTTTTATGAAGCGTAGTATCATTCTCCTGGCTGCAATCTGGTATACTGTTCTGACTGTTGCCAGCAATACAACAAAGCAGCTGCAATATGAAATTCACTATGCAAGCCTGAATCCCAATACATTTGAAATCAAACAGCAAGTTCATCAAATCTATCAGGAGTTGGTTAGTCAGGTTGATGCAGAATATCAAATTGATATGGTGCGCAGTGCAATATCGCAATTTGAACAGATTCCCAACAGTAAAGCGACACTGCAAGGTTCAGTGATTCAAATTGTAATTGGTGACGGCAAAGGCATGGTGATTCGAGGTTCGCTGGAATCCGTCTGCAAAGCAGAAGTAAAAAAACGTTCCATGATACTCGAATTACTGGGTAAGTAACGGAATATAGTCCTGCAAAACAGCTTGCAAATCAAGATCTTGTGTCAAATGAATGGTATGAAATCCAAGTTGTTTAGCTGCTAAAACATTAGCTAATGAATCATCAATGAAGAGGCACTCATTTGGCAGCAAATCATATGCATGAAGCAAGGATTGATAAATTTCCGGCTCCGGTTTCATCAAGTGCTGCTGGAAGGATACGACACCGCCATCAAATAATTTGAAAAATTGGTGTTGTTCCAACACATTTTGGAATGCTGATTCATGAAAATTCGATAAATATAATAGCTGGAATCCCAGCTTTTTTAATGTTGGCAGCATATGAGTTGTAGAGGCAATTGGCTGCAGCATAGAAGGCCAGTTGGCCAGCAGAAACTTATATTCGCTCTGGTAGGCAGGATAGGAATTTTCAAGCAGTGTCTGCACTTCGGCATACGCTTTGGTGCCGCGGTCCAAATCCAGCCAAAGCGGTGATAAAAACAGAGTATCTAATAGAAATAAGGCATCTTCTTCTTTATAATGTTCCAGCAGAAACGACTTTGGGTGATATTGCAATAAAACTTGTCCGATATCAAATATAATGGTCTTGATCATTAGAAACCTCCTGATTACTTACATCGTACGAAACAAACAAAGGAATCGATAGGGTAAAATCAAACATTATTGGCATAAAAATGACATATATTGGCAGATAAACCCAAATTGTAAGGGCTTTTATGCTAGAATGGTGGCAGATATGACAATCGTCATAAAACAGAGGAGGAAATTATGAAGAAGTTGATTGCCAGTGTATTGGCTATTGCACTTATGGCTGGCTTGGCTGGATGCTCTAAAGAAGCTCCGGAGCAAAAGCCAGAAACAAAGAAACCAACTGAAGTTACTGTTTACTCACCGCACCCTGCTGATCCATTGAATGCAGGTGTCAGATTGTTTGAAGAAAAAACAGGCATTAAAGTAAATGTTGTTGCAGCAGGAACGGGAGAATTGCTGAAAAGAATTGAAGCCGAAAAGGATAATCCATTGGCAGACGTCCTTTGGGGTGGCGGTGCTGAATCACTTGCTGCTTACAATGAATATTTTGATTCTTTTAAGTCAACCGAAGATGGTGTCATTAGTGCGGCTAACAAAGATGCTGGCGGCAAATGGGTAGGGGAATCACCACTTCCGATGGTTATCATGTACAATAAGAAGCTGGTTGCTGAAGAAAATATTCCTACTGGATGGGAGGATTTGTTGAAACCGGTATTTAAAGGTCAAATCGCATATGCTGATCCGGCTAAATCAGGTTCTTCTTTTACAATCTTGGCGACAATGGTTACGGCATTTGGCGGCAAGGAAAAAGGATGGGATTTCATCAAGCAGTTTGTAGCTAATTTGGATGGCAAAGTATTGGGAAGTTCTTCCGGAGTATATAAAGGTGTTTATGATGGTGAATATGCTGTTGGCTTAACACTGGAAAAATCTGCTCAGGAATATGTGAAAGCGGATCCGGATAAAGTAGGATTTATCTATCCAAAAGAAGGTACAAGTACAGTACCTGATGGTATTGCTTTGGTGAAAGGCGCTAAAAACAAAGAAGCAGCTGAAATTTTCATTAACTTCATGCTTAGCGCTGAAAACCAAAAAATGATGGCAGAAACATACAACCGTCGTCCTGTACGTTCTGACTTGCCTGCTCCTGAAGGTCTGATTCCATTGAATGAAATTAAAGTGGTTGACTATGACTTTGCTTGGGCAAGCGGAAGCAAGGCAGAAATTTTGGAAGAGTGGAAGAATATTATCGTAGGAGAATAAAAGTGGGGATTCCCACTTTTTTAGAAAAGGGGTAGAATATGAGTCATAAAGTGGTTATAAAAGATATATTGAAACGCTTTGGGGATTTCATTGCCGTAAATCAGGTCAATATTGAAATACAAGAAGGGGAGTTCTTTACTTTGCTTGGCCCTTCTGGCTGCGGGAAGACAACACTATTGCGGATGATTGCCGGTTTTCATGAAATTGATGGCGGTGAAATTATGTTTGGTGATAAGTCTATCAACCAAGTGGCGGCTCATAAACGGGACATTGGAATGGTCTTTCAAAACTATGCTATCTTTCCTCACTTGAGTGTTTATGAGAACGTAGCATACGGCTTGCGGGCGCAGAAAGTGAAAGCCAATGAGATAGACCGTCGCGTAAAAGAAGCACTGGATCTTGTGCAGATTTCTGTGCTGGCAGATAGAATGCCTGCTCAGTTGTCCGGAGGACAGCAGCAACGGGTTGCATTGGCGCGGGCTGTTGTGATTGAACCCAAAGTGCTCTTGATGGATGAACCGCTGAGTAATCTGGATGCTAAGTTACGAGTGCAGATGCGGACGGTTATTAAAAAACTGCAGCGCCGTTTGGGAATTACAACCATTTATGTAACCCATGATCAGGAAGAAGCGCTTGCCATTTCAGACCGCATTGCAATCATGAAAGATGGCAATATTATGCAAATTGGGACACCCGAAGAGGTGTATCTGAAACCGAAAAACCAATTTGTTGCCGGATTTATCGGTACTTCTAACTTTTTAGTGGGAGAACTTGCCAAGCAAAATAAGGATATCGCATCTTTGACAGTGTCAGGCTTGCAGATGGAGCTAAGCTGCCAGGAATATGATGGGGAAGTAATTGTATCGGCCCGTCCAGAACAATTATTTTTTGCGGATAGCGGAATTGCCGGAGAAATTATCTTGGCAACATTTTTAGGTGATTTTGTCTGCTATGAAATTGTATTGGATAATCAAAAAAGCATTGAGTTGAACGAATACCGTAAAGATACTGCAAGCAAGCGAGAAGTAGGGGAACGGGTTTATATCCGGTTTGATGCAACAAAAGTCAGCGTCTACCGCAAAGATACCCATGAACTTCTAACATGGTAAAAAATCATTTTCGATTGGATTTCTGGAATATTGTCAAGCTTACCGTAATTCTGCTGTTTGTGGTATTCCTTGTATATCCATTTTCTTCTTTGCTTTATCGTTCATTCTTTGCTGCTAAAGTAGATGGTGTTACCTTAAAACACTATATTACATTCTTTTCCAAGAAATATTATTATACAACGCTGTTTAACAGCTTAGAGGTTTCCTTTATCACGATGATTACATCTGTGGTGCTGGGCGTACCTCTTGCTTATATCATGACAAGATTTAATGTAATCGGCAAAAAGCTGATTCATATCTTGATTATTTTGTCTCTGATGTCACCGCCGTTTATCGGTGCTTATTCCTGGATTATGCTATTCGGGAGAAGCGGTTTTGTAACTAAGCTGCTGGAACCGCTAGGCATGGTAGTACCAACGATCTACGGCAAAGCCGGGATTATGATTGTTTTAACCTTAAAACTATTTCCATATGTGTATCTATATGTGTCAGGTGCGCTATCGAGCATTGATTCTTCCTTGGAAGAAGCTGCCGAAAATCTTGGCTCTTCAAAGTTGCGCCGGTTATTGACAATCACCTTTCCAGTAATTTTGCCATCTATCGCAGCAGGCGCCGTTATTGTTTTCATGACTGCTCTTGCTGACTTCGGAACACCGATGCTATTAGGAGAAGGATTTAAAGTTTTGCCGGTCTTGGTATATGAAGAATATATGTCAGAGATGGGCGGGAATGCGAATCTGGCCAGTGCTTTGAGCGTGATTGTTGTAATCTGCTCAACGGCCGTTTTAATTCTGCAAAAATATCTGGTGTCAAAACGCAATTATGTTATGACGTCAATGCGGCCTCCGAAAGAGGAACAATTAACCGGCTTTAAACGTGCTGCTGCTTCCTTTGTGCCATGGCTGATCGCCCTGCTATCGACTTTGCCGCAGGTTGTTGTTATTATTACATCATTTGTGAAAACAAATGGACCGATCTTCACCAAAGGGTTCAGCTTGCAAAGCTACACCAGCATCATCAACCGCTTGTCGCAAAATATTACGAATACGTTTGTATACAGCTTCCTGGCCATTATCTTTATTGTATTGCTGGGAATGCTGATCTCTTACATTACGGTCAGGAAAGCAGGAAGAGTTGGTCAGATTTTAGATGCAATGATCATGTTTCCATATGTCATACCTGGTGCTGTTCTAGGGATTTGCTTGCTGGTTGCATTTAATAAAAAACCGCTGGTTCTCGCGGGCGGAGCGTTCATCATGGTGTTGTCCTACATCATCAAGAAGCTGCCATTTACTGTGCGTTCTGCTTCTGCATTCTTGCATCAGATGGATCCAAGTGTAGAAGAAGCCAGTATCAACTTGGGTGTTTCACCAATGAAAACATTCTTTCAAATTACGGCTCGCCTCATGATGCCAGGTGTTATTTCCGGAGCAATTTTAAGCTGGATCTCGTGCATCAATGAATTATCCACATCTATCATGTTGTATACAGGCAGAACTTCTACCATCTCCATTGCGATATATACAGAAGTAGTGCGCAATAGTTTTGGAACCGCGGCAGCACTTGCAACGATTCTGACAGTCGCAACCATGGTATCACTAGGAATCTTTATGATTATCAGCAAAGGGAAGGTATCTGTCGTATGATTGCATTTGGAACTGGCGGATGGCGGCAGATTATCGGGGATCAATTCACGAAAAAGAATGTCCAATTAATTGTGAAGGCCATCGCCAAGATGATGAAAGATGAAAAAGAAACAGAAAACGGATTTTGTATTGGCTATGATCGCAGATTTTTGTCCTCTGAAGCTGCAAAGTGGTCTGCGGAAGTAATGGCTTTCGAAGGTATCACTTGCTATGTTATGGAGAAGCCGGCACCCACACCATTAATCATGTATACGGTGCAGCACTGCCGTATGGGATATGGCATGGCAGTTACGGCATCGCACAATCCTGCATTATACAACGGGATAAAAGTATTTACCAAAGGTGGACGTGATGCCAATGAGGAAACAACAAGACGGATTGAATCATACATCCGCCTGATTGAAGATGAGTCTGTTTCAGTGATTGAATATGAAACTGCAAAAGCGGAAGGCAAGGTTCAAGTCATTAACTTGTTTAATGAGTATATTGACGATATTCTGGATAAGACCAACGTAGAAGCAATTAAAAAAGCGCAGCTGAAAGTAGTGCTAGATCCTATGTACGGCGTATCGCAAACTTCATTAAGAACGTTGTTGATGACAACACGATGTGATTTGACAGTCATCCATGATCGTCACGACACGTTATTCGGCGGTAAGCTTCCAACTCCAACCAGTACCACGCTGCATTATCTGAAGGACTATGTAATGGAGCACCAATGTGATATTGGGATTGCGACCGATGGTGATGCTGACCGGATTGGGGTAATTGACAATTATGGACGATTCCTACACCCTAATGATATTTTGGTATTGCTGTATTATTATTTATTGGCATATAAGGGATGGAAAGGCGATGTGGTTCGCAATTTATCGACTACCCACATGCTGGATCGTGTTGCTGATAAGTTTGCGCAAACTTGCCATGAGGTAAATGTCGGCTTTAAGCATATTTCCGGCATGATGGCGAAAACCGGGGCGATTATCGGCGGAGAATCCAGCGGTGGCCTGACCATTGAAGGTCATATCAATGGAAAAGATGGTATTTATGCTGCTGTACTATTGATTGAAATGATGGCAGTGACAGGAAAAAAATTATCTGAACTGATGGACGAAATCAGAACGCAGTTTGGGCAATTGTACTGGCAGGAAAGAGATTTCCATATGACGCAGCAGCTAAAAGAAGCACTGCTAAACCAAGTGATGATTCGCCATGATCTTCCGCCTTTTCCGCATTCTGTTGAAAGGGTATCGTATGAGGATGGCTGCAAGGTTTATTTTACAAATGGCAGCTGGCTTGTTGTTCGTTTCTCAGGAACAGAACCTGTACTGCGGATTTGCTGTGAGATGGAAACGGAAGAGCAGGCAGCTATGCTTTGTGATCTTGTCACAAATTACTATGAATTATATGTGCATTAAAAAATACTTCTTTGCTTCATGAAGTTCAATAAAAGGTTGTTATCATTTCATACGAAGATAACGATCTTTTTTTATAATCGGATTAGCATGTGAGTTGATTGTACAGCTGCTTATCATCAGGCAAATTTTATTCGTTTTTGTTGAAGGCTGTAAAAATATTTGATAGTATTTAAGTAGGAATTCTAACGTAAACCTATATGAATGATAATGACATTGCTGCTATTCATAATAAAGAATTGATATTGGCATTACCGATCTTAAAGCAACAGCTGAATGGGCATGTTAATTTGCCAAAGGCAATGAATGCTAAGTGTATTGCCGAATACATTTATTTCAGTATTCACCACGAGAAATAGACGCCACCTTAGGTTAGAGAGGAGAAACAATGAATAAAAAAGAAAATATATTAAAGCAGCTTGATAAATTTCAAGTCGGGGACAAACTGTCGAATTTGAATGCTGTCCTAGCTAACTTCAGCCCTAAGAAAATTGCTATCCGTATTTCCGGCAGTTATTTGGTGGCTGGCGTATTGTGGATTTTGCTGTCTGACCGCATTCTTCTGGCACTTGTCAATGACCCGCAGCGTGTTTCTACTCTCAATACAGTAAAAGGGTGGTTCTATATTTTGGTAACAGCACTCTTGCTGCACTACCTCATCATTATTTCCTTCTCACGAATTCAAGCTGTCAGTGAGGAGTTATTGACGCGGTATAAAGAACTAACTACGGTGTATCAGGAATTGGAAGCTTCACAGCAAAATCTGCAAAATCAAATGAAGATGCTGAAAGAAAGCGAGGAGCGCTATCGCCTGATTTCCGAATCCGCAAATGACGGGATCTGGGATGAAATACATGGAAAGAGAAACTTTTCTGAACGTTGGTATGAGATAACAGGCTACAGCAAACAGGAAATTATAGAACTGGAACGGTTTATGTTGTTGATTCATCCTGAAGATGTTTCCGAAGTGATGCAGCAGCAGGAAGAAAATAAGAAGAACAAAGAATCTAACTTTCGTTCAGAATATCGGCTCCGTTTTAAAGATGGCAGTTATCACTGGATATTATCGCGGGCAAAACTGCTTTTTGATGAGAACGGTAATATTGTGCGTAGTGCCGGTTCACACACAGATATTACGGATGTAAAAAAATATGAGCAGCAATTGAAACAGCTTGCTTATTGGGATTATTTAACGGGCCTGCCCAATCGCTCTGCTTTTTATAAACATGTGAAACAGGATCTGGAAAGTAATACTGATAAAAAAATGGCATTGATGTTTATTGATATCGATAATTTTAAATATATTAACGATACGATGGGACATATTTCAGGAGATAAGCTAATCTCAAGCATTGGTGAAAGATTCTTGCGACTTGCCAACAGCAACCGCTCTATTTACCGCATTGGGGGAGATGAGTTTATTGTTTTCATTCACCAGTTTACTGATCGCAGTGAAGTGGAAACGCATGCAGAGGAAATTCTGCAGGCATTCAGCAAGCCGTTCACAATTTCAGATAATTTGCTCGCAGTTACAATATCACTGGGAATATCCCTTTATCCTCTGCATGGATATGATCTGGATACATTGCTTAAGTTTGCGGATATTGCCATGTACAAAGCGAAGGTAGCCAATCGTGGCAGTTATATTCTGTTTGATCAGGAAATGAATATGCAAATGCAGGAAAGAATGCTGCTGGAAAATGAATTGCGAAAAGCATTAGAGCGAGAAGAATTCAGTCTGCGCTTTCAGCCGCTGCTGGATATCTCATCCGGGAAAATTCATTCGATGGAAGCTTTGCTTCGGTGGGATAATAAAAAATTAGGTTCTGTATCACCGGCAAAATTTATTCACATTGCGGAAGAGACGAGCTTGATTAACCCCATCGGGGATTGGGTTCTATCTCATGCCTGTGCCTTTTTAAAGCAGCTTCATGATCAAGGATTTGCGGATATTTCTGTTTCTGTGAATGTTTCTATTATTCAGCTGCTGCAGCAGAACTTTATTGAAAAGGTGATGAATATTCTTGCCCAAACGAATGTTGAACCACAATTTATTGAATTGGAAATTACGGAATCTGTTTTGATCGAATCCTACGATGGGATTAAAGATAAACTATTGGAATTAAAAGCGAAAGGGATTCGGATCGCATTAGATGATTTTGGCACAGGATACTCATCATTAAGCTATTTGACACACATTCCGATTAATACTCTGAAAATTGACAAAACCTTTATCGATACGATTTCAAATGATAAGGATGATAAATCACTGACGAGCATGATCATTATGATTGGCCGCCATTTGGGATTGTCAATTGTTGCTGAAGGTGTTGAAACAGAAGGGCAAATGAAGTACTTGAAGGAACATAATTGCCATAAAATCCAGGGCTATTATTTCAGTAAACCGCTTATGCAAGAGGAATTGCTGGCTATGCTGCATCATGGTTAATTGAAAGTTGAACCATACTAAGACTTGGTATCATTTCATTGAAAAAAGAGAAGCGAAAGTGTTTTCAATAAGGTATAATGGCAAAGGGAAAGATAAGTAAATAAGAGCAAGTCAAATTGTATGACTAGAATGAGGAATAGATGATTGAACTAGGAAAGATTCATAAACTGCGAATTAAACGTATTACCAAAGATGGTGCCTTTTTAAATGAAGAGCTTGAGCAAAATGAAGATATTCTTTTGCCCTTGCATGAATTGGAAAGAACAATGACGGCAAACGATGAAGTGGAAGCATTTATATATCGGGACTCCGATGATCACCTGGTCAGTACGTTAAAACCAGTCAAATTGACAGTAGGTGAGCTGGCGGTATTGAAAGTTGTGGAGTTAAACGCTGTGGGTGCATTTTTAGACTGGGGTCTTGAGAAACAACTGTTGCTGCCATATGGCGAACAAACATATAGAGTTGCCAAAGGCAGTGAAGTATTAGTTGCTTTGTATGTTGATAATACGCAGCGACTGGCAGCAACAATGAATGTTTACGAGAAATTGCGTTCAGATTCTCCATATCATTTGAATGATCGGGTGAAAGGTATGCTGTATAAAATTCATCCGCAATATGGAGCTTTTGTTGCCGTTGAGAACCGCTTCCATGGTCTGGTTCCTTTAAAAGAATGCTTTGGCAATTACCGCGAAGGTATGATTGTTGCTGCTAGAGTGAAAAAAGTCCAAGCGGATGGTAAACTGGAATTGAGTCTTCGGGATGCGGCTGTGAATGAGATGACAATTGATAGTCAGAAAATTATGCAAAAGATGAAAGGCCGGCATGGAAGATTATCACTGCATGATAAGAGTGATCCGGATGACATCAATCGTGAGCTTCAGATGAGCAAGGCAGCTTTTAAAAGAGCGATTGGCAAACTATACAAAGATGGGATCATTCGTATTACTGAGCGTGGCATTGAATTGATTCAAAAGGATGAAACGAATTAGTTCAATGTTGTGAACGGTTCTAATAAAGCAGTGTAAATCTGATTGCAGTTCGATAATATTGTTTATTTGTATCATAAAACTAGGAAGGGAATACCCTTCTTTTTAATTTTCTTACTTTTTTCCCTAATTCTTTCATAGAATTGAATGAAGTTCGACAAGATTCACCACAGAAGCAGAATTAAATTGCTTAAAATGAAAAAGAATAGAAAAACCTATTTACATTAGTATCAATCATATATATAATAATAAATGTAAGTTGTACCAATGAATTGTAAACATCGAAATAGTATAGGGAATGATGTAAGCGGTTTATATCGGTGCCAAACAGTCTAACATGACGTCTGAAGGACTGTTTCACATAAAACGATCGATGGATCTAAAAAGAAAGGGTAATGCTATGTCAGGATTCATTTATTTCTTAGAAGAAAAATTCGTTCCAATTGCAGCTAGAATCGGGTCTCAAAAACACTTGGTTGCAATCCGTGATGCATTTGCTGCTCTGATGCCGCTTATTATGGTGGGAGCCTTTGCGGTATTATTAAACAACGTATTCTTTGTTCCTTGGTCCCTTTTGGCCAACTTCATTGGAGCTGAATCAGGTTTCATCGTCTGGGCAAATGCCAACCTTGCACCGTTATTCAGTTTGATGGAAGGCGGTACATTCGGTATTCTTGCAATGGCTCTTTGCTTCTCACTAGGATACAATCGGGCAATTGCAGAAAATAAAGATGCTATCTCTACGGCATTGATTAATGTCGGATGCTTCATTATGCTAGGTGCTCTATCAAGAAACAATGAAGCAGTTGCCAGCTGGGTTACTAACTTCCTTGCTGCACAAGGTATCTTCGTTTCCTTGGTAATCGGTTTGTTAGCTCCGGAAATCTTCTTCTGGGTAGTTAATAAAAAATGGGTTATCAAAATGCCGGAATCTGTTCCACCAGCAGTAGGCCGCGGTTTTGCTGCTATTATCCCAGGTTTCTTAACAGTATTTGCAATGGGTATTATTGCATATTGCTTCAACCGTTTCACAGGCATGAGTGCATTTACTTGGTTTGAAGTAAATATCTCCAGCGCTTTGATGAATTTAGGGCAAAATATTATATCAATTTTGATTATATCTACATTAGTTCCGTTCTTGTGGTTCTTCGGGCTGCATGGTGCTAACTTACTGGAAGCAATCATGTCTCCGGTTTATGGAACAATGGGCTTGCAAAATATCGACTTGTTTGCAAGAGGGATTCGTGAAGTAGGTAACGGTGCAGATCAACTTTCTGTTTGGGTACGTGGATCTTGGGATGCATATGTATTCCTTGGCGGTTCCGGTGCTACATTGCCGTTGATCGTTGCAATTATCTTGTTCTCAAAACTAAAATCTCATAAAGAGATTGCCAACCTAGGTCTTGCCCCTGGTATCTTCATGATCAACGAACCGATCTTGTTTGGTATTCCAGTTGTATTAAATCCAATCTTCCTGATTCCGTTTGTAATCAGTTCTCCAATCTTGACCGCAATTGCATACTTTGCAACACAAGTTGGATTTGCTGGTCCGGTAGTAAATTCCGTTCCATGGACAACTCCGCCAATCTTAAATGGTTTCTTGGCAACCAATGGTTCCATGGGAGCAGTTGTTATCTCAATCGTCAATCTGATTGTGGCATTTGCAATCTACGCTCCATTTGTCATCATGGCAAATAAAGAATCAGAAAAAGAAGCAGCATAATTAGAATCGTCCTGTTGGAATGCAACGGGACGTTTCTTTCAAAGGAGGGATGAGGATGCAGGCACAAGTGCTGGTTGAACGACCAATCGAACAAGTTTGGACTTTTTTGATTGAGCAGTTGGCTGCTTCCTATGGAAGCAAAGAAGAACTTGAAGGAAAAGAAATCACTCTGGAGACACTGAATTTTATGGCGCAGAAAATTCAGGTAAAGCAACGTGTTTCCAAAATGATTGAAAACCACTCTATTCAGTTAGAAACAACTTCTACTCATGATCTGGTTAGCACGATCTTTGAGTTAAAACCAAGTGAAGAGTTTACTATTTTAACCTTGCAGGAAGAAGCGCAAGCCTCCAGCAAGCAATATCGGTTATGGAATTACAAATTGATGGCATTGCCGGTTTTACGTCGCGGTGCAACACGCAAGTTGCTTGAACGGTTAAAGCGGATGAAACAAATGATCGAAAGTTCATAAAGCAGGAGGAATGATGTATGGTATGTGTTCAAAGCCCATTAAAAAGAGAATATATTATAGAGTTATTGCATGAAAAGACAATAGAAGATATTACATTTCAATTGCATCATAAGGACAATATGAAATTATTTTTTGAGCATACAGGGGATGCGGAAAAAGCAGCGGCAGCAGCAAAAAAAGAAATTAAAAAGTCCAAGTACGGATCGGCATTGTACTTTACGGTGGATTATGAATAAGATCGTATTTCCCAGTAATTTTTTATGGGGGAGTGCATCAAGCGCATATCAAATAGAAGGAGCTTATCAAGCCGATCATAAAGGCCTTTCCATTTGGGATGTATATGCTAATATACCGGGGAACACGTTTCAGAATACAAATGGCAATGTCGCTTGTGATCACTATCATCGGATGCGAGAAGATGTCCAGCTGATGAAAGAAATGGGCTTGAAAGCATATCGTTTTTCTATTAGTTGGCCGCGCATCTTGCCGTCTGGCAGGGGAGAGGTCAATGAACAAGGAATGCAGTTCTATGAACAGCTTATTGATTTGCTTCGGGAAAAAGAAATCGAACCAATTGTAACACTATACCATTGGGATTTGCCCCTTGCTTTGCAAGAGGAGTATAAAGGCTGGGAATCAAGAGCAATCGTTGATGATTTTCTGCACTATGCACAAGTATGTTTTCAACGTTTCAACGGCAAAGTGAACTATTGGATTGTATTAAATGAACCTAATATTTTTACGCAATTGGGATATTTGCTGGCAATGCATCCTCCTAAGTTGCAAGACTATCAGCAATATTTGAATACCTTCCATCATACGGCGCTTGTTCATGCGGCAGTAATCAAGCACTTCAAGCAAACAGGCTATGAAGGTAAAATCGGATCTTCTATTGCCTATACACCGGGCTATCCGGCTACCTCTTCTGCAGAGGATTTAGAGGCTTTGGATCGTTACTATCAAACAAATTGCTGGTATTTGATGGATTTATACCATAAAGGGGAATATCCGCAAAAAGGTAAAGCTCTCATCGAACGTATGGGATATCAACTACCAATGACGCAAGAGGACGAACTGCTGCTTCAGGAAGGATGTACCCAGGCTGATTTTATTGGAATTAACTACTACCAAAGTGCAATGCTGGCGCATAATCCCCTGGATGGTGTTACATTCGCCAAAATGAATACTGATGGTGTAAAAGGAACACAGCAGGAAAGCGGTATTCCAGGACTTTATAAGCAAGTGCATAATCCGCTGATCTCTTATACTGATTGGGATTGGGCAATCGATCCGGCCGGATTGACCAAAGCTCTTGGGGAATTGGAAAGCCGCTATCATCTTCCAATCTTAATTAGTGAGAATGGACTTGGTGCTTATGACCAGTTGGTTGATGGCAAAATTCAGGATGACTATCGTATATCCTATTTAGATTTGCATGTGCGTGCATGTTATGATGCAATTCAGGAAGGTGTTCATTTACTGGGATATTGCACTTGGTCTTTTACTGACTTATTGAGCTGGCTGAATGGGTATCAAAAGCGTTATGGTTTCGTTTATATTGATTTCGAGAATGAAAATTTGACGAGAATTAAGAAAGAATCTTTTGCATGGTATCAGCAAGTAATCAAGCAGAATGGGCTTTGATTTGGAGGTGAACGAGTTGGAACAAAAGAAGCTACTGAAGATTGTTACGATTGGCGGCGGCAGCAGCTACACGCCGGAATTGATCGATGGATTTATAAAACGAAGCAAAGAACTGCCGATTCAGGAAATCTGGCTGGTTGATATCGAAGAGGGAAGAGAAAAACTGGAGATTGTTGGTGCATTAGCCAAACGAATGATTGAAAATGCGAAACTGCCATGGAAAGTTGTTCTTTCTTATGACAAAGAAGAGGCGTTGGAAGATGCTGATTTCGTAACAACGCAATTTCGGGTTGGACAATTAGAAGCACGGATGCTAGATGAAAGAATTCCGCTTAAAAAAGGAATTATCGGCCAGGAAACGAATGGGGCCGGCGGCATTATGAAGGCATTTCGGACAATTCCCGTTATATTGGATTTGGTTGCTATCATGAAGCGCAAATGTCCGAATGCTTGGCTGATTAACTTCACCAATCCTGCTGGTGTGATTACAGAGGCTGTCATTCGGTTTGGAAAGTGGCCGAAAACAATCGGTCTATGCAATGTTCCGTTGTCTTTAATTCAAATGGATAACCAAGCAATGGGATATCCGGATTTTGACCAAACACTGACATTCCAATTCGGGGGATTAAACCATTTTGTCTATCATCGGGTCTGGGATCAGGAGGGAACCGAACTCACTGCTGACTTAATCAAAAAGTTCTATCTGGAAGATGCCAGTCAATTTGCAGGAGTAAAAAATATTAAGAATATTCCAATGCTCTATGATCAAGTTGCGGCTACAAAGCTGCTTCCATGTTTCTATCATCGTTATTTCTATCTAGAAAAAGATATGCTGAAAGAAGAATTGGAACAATTCAAGACCAATCAAACGCGAGCTGAAGTAGTGAAAAAAACAGAGTTGGAGCTATTTGAATTATATAAAGATCTGGAATTAAAAGAAAAACCTCCTCAGCTCTCATTGCGTGGGGGTGCGCACTATTCCGATGCTGCATGTGAGTGCATTTCTTCGATCTTCAATAACAAGCGTAATACAATGGTCGTGAATACGATGAATAAAGGCGCTATTGCAGAATTGCCATATGACACTGTTGTGGAGATTTCCGCCATCATGACATCCCACGGACCTGTCCCATTAACCTGGGGGACGTTTGAACCGACAGTAAAAGGTACGATTCAGCAACTGAAAGCAACGGAGCAATGTATGATAGAAGCGGGTGTGACAGGGAACTATCAAATGGCACTGCAAGCATTTACCATGCATCCGTTGATTCCTTCCGGCAGTATCTGCAAGGAATTGCTGGATGAAATGTTAGTGGCGAATGAAGCTCATTTACCACAGTTCAAAGAAGTTATTGCGGGCTTGAAAGAAAAGAGTTAAATAAAATTAAGAAACTGCTCTTGTGAATCGGGGCAGTTTTCTTGTTTCACAAAATAAAAGAGATTATCAAGTTTAATTGATCTATATATTGTATAAATGATATGATTACGAGCAGCAGACTATGCAGGCAATCTTAATGCATAGTGCGTAGGGGGAGCTCATGAAACAGAAGATAACAGGATTTGCATATAAGTTAATCATTATTGTTCTTTTAGGAGCTTTTCTCTATGAAAGTGGATTGTTTGGTGTGGTAAATCATAAGATCGAACAAG
Source organism: Bacillota bacterium (assembly GCA_023388995.1). Taxonomy (GTDB): domain Bacteria; phylum Bacillota_I; class Bacilli_A; order Erysipelotrichales; family Erysipelotrichaceae; genus JAEWFD01. The sequence goes on along the minus strand of JAEWFD010000025.1, from coordinate 70,175 downwards.
ATGCTAGATCATCACAGCAAATTAATGCAGATTGGCAGGTATCATCCGAAAAGGTGAATGCAGTCATAGCCATGTTATTTTATGATGATATATATCGTAGTCATGTATATTCTTTATATGTTCAAAAGAATGCATTGTTCGGTACTTATTTGTTCAAAGCTGGCGGTCAAAGCCCTTTTATTGCAGATTCTGTTTTACAGATAGAAACAGAGGATCAAGTAATTTATCTGTCAATGAATTACCTTCGGATAAAGCGGCTTGTGATTGATTATGGTCAAACCGTCCAAGAACAAAACATAGACCAGTTTCGTCCTTTTGTTTGGATTGCTCCTGCAAATTCTATTGTATCTTTTTATGACGAGAATGACCGAATAATAAATGTTGTGCCTGAAAAAATAAGAATTGAATAACCATATTTCATAGTTGAGACAAAAAACATATCCATTTCAATGAATATGTCAAAACTAAAGATAGCGCCGCGATAGGAATTATACAGAAATTATAGAAAATTAGATAGTTTCAGGAATTTTGTATGCTCATAATGATAGTAGTCAAATGAATAGTCAAAGATCATGCCGTTCTTTAGCATTGCCAAGTTTTCTGTGACTAATACTGGATCATGCTCCTGCAAACCCAAATGTTCAGCATTTATTTTATCAAGTTTATCTGCTCTGATGATACGGTCTGCATAGCCGATCTCGAGCCGTAAATCGTTGGTCACATATTGATAGATTGACCCTTTAACAATCTCTTCGCTTAAATAAGGAATGATTAGCTTATTGAAATAAGAATATTCCACAACTAACTTCTTGCCATCTACAATACGCAAACGATTCACATAATATAGCGGTGTATCAATCTCACATCCCATGATCTCTGCCAGTCTTTCATCAGCTTTCACAAGATCAAAACCGAGTACAATATTCTCCAAAGTGCGGCGGGATACATCTTGTGTTAAGCCGCGGAAATTTTCCAGTACTTGATATCCTTCGGCATATTTTTTGCGAATAAACATTCCGCTCCCTTGAATGGGCATAATGATACCTTTTTGCACCAGGGTTGTGATTGCTTTGCGGATCGTGTTTCTGCTGACTTCATATCGTTCAATCAACTGATCTTCAGTTGGTAATTTTGTGGTATAGACATGATTCATGATATCTTCTTCAATTTGATTGCTGATAAGTTTGTGTTTTGCTTGCATATGTGACCTCTTCTACTAATAGGACTATTATAACGATGGTGATATAAGAATGCAATAGATACCAATGAATTATATTGGTCGAATGAATTATTAGGCAAGACAAAAAATACCGTTAAATTCAATCATAACTCGATGAAGGATTCGAAAAAGGAAAGAGTTTCTTCTAAAACAATAGTGCTTTGCGGATATTTGCTGATGATATGAAAAGAATGAATTAGGTTTTCTTCTTTTTTAAATAAATGAAGCTGATGAATAATTTGATGTTCTTCCAGTAATTTGGCAAATCGGAGTGCTTCAAGGTGAAAAGAGTTCTTTTCATAGTCCATAAGATAGGCAGGCGGAAATTGGCTGGTTAGCAATGCAAAGACAGATGAAGCAGAAAAATGTTGTGCTTGCGTATAATCTTTTCTCCCAAACAGTGTCTGAATCATAAGACGTTTCATTGGAAATGTAATAGCCGGTTCCATAGCAGTAGTGAAGTCATACAGGCCGCAATGTAAGGCAATTGCTTTGCATGCAGCATTGCTGTGAAATTGATAGCTCTCTTGCAACGAGGGATTTGTCATGATGCAAGCAGCCATTGCAGCGAGATAAGCTCCTGCAGAATCACCAGTCAAAAACATCGCGTTATTATCTAAATATAGACTGTCTGCATATTCGTAAATAAATTGTATGGCAGCTAACATATCTTGAATTTGTGCAGGATAAGTAAATTGCGGTGCAAGCCTGTAATTGATGTTTACCACCGCAAATGAGCTCTTTGCCAAACGCATGCCGTAATGCCGGTATAGTTTGTCTTTTGAATGCATGGAAAAAGAACCGCCATGAACGTTTATAATATAAGGGTATTTTTGCCTTTTGCTTGCAGGATAAATAATATCAAGCTTATGTTCTTCTAAGCCGCTTGCAGTATAAGGGATATTTTCTTTGATCGGCAATTCAGCAGGACGAGGATCCCTTCGGTAGTAAAGTTCCATCCCTAGCTTTGAACCAAACTGCAGCATTTTCCACAACATACTATCACCTACTGTCCTTATTTTGCAGAGTTAGCGTAAATTCATTTCGTATTGTATTTTAACATACATCCAAGTGCTGTAGTTTGTGAAATGAAATTTACAATCTGCTTTCGCATGAATTTATAGTGTTTGTGCTTGCATTGAAATTACGGCTTGTGCAGAAAGCGGATAATCGTATGAATTAAAAGCAGAGCAGAAATGCCTTTCCATGAGTTGCATATAAGAATGTATTGAATCGTATTTCTGTTTTATCTTTATTTTTCTGTATTCTAATAAGAATATAGGATAAACCTATCAATAGTTACACTAAATCTTATTGAGATTTCATAACAAGCATGATACTATAATAACGAATTTCACAAGCGCTTTCATAAATCGGAATTTGCCTGTCAAGGATCAAAAACAAACAATCATTCGACAGATAAATACGGATAAAGCATCAAATCAATGCTTAAAATAGAAGCAAATATGATAGAATAGAAAGCGGGAGAATAGACTATGAAAACAAAACTACTCAACAGTATTCAGATTGATGAAATTGCCGCAATGCTGCAGGAAGGACAGGTTGTAGCCTTTCCGACAGATACAGTATTTGGATTAGCAGTACGGTATGATTCAGAGGATGCTATTACACGATTGAAAGAAGCGAAGGTTCGACCGGATACCAAACCTCTTCCCATGATGGTATCAAATAAGAACCAAATCAATTCTATTGCACAAGTAAATGAACAAGCACAAATTATTATTGATAAATGGATGCCAGGTGCATTAACCATTGTACTCAAAAAACAGGACTCCGTTCCTGCTTTTGTAACAAATGGTGAGGAAACGATTGCTATTCGCATGGCAGATGATGAATTTGTAATTCGCTTGATTGAGAAAGTAGGAGTACCGTTGCTGGTTACGAGTGCCAATATCAGCGGACAAAGTGCAGCCACAACCAGCAAAGAAACATTTGATCAGCTGGATGGAAGAATCGATGGCATTGTCGAAGGTGACAGCAAAGGCGGACGTGCTTCAACAATCTTAGATTTAACGGAAGAAGAGATCAAAGTATTGCGGGAAGGTCCGATTACAATTGATCGAGTGCTATATAGTATTAAGGAGGCGAGAGAACATGAAGATCGCAATCGCGAGTGATCACGGCGGTTTTGAATACAAAGAGATTCTGAAAGCATATCTATCCGAATTGGGACATGAGTATATAGACTTTGGAACCTACAGCAAAGACAGCATGGATTATCCTGATGTGGTAATTCCCGCAAGTGAAGCTGTGGCAAAACAAGAATGTGAGCGCGGTATTGTCATTTGTTCGACCGGAGTCGGTGTCAGCATTACTGCCAATAAAGTGAAAGGGATTCGCTGTGCATTGGTATCTGATTTGCTGACAGCGAAACTAACTAGGGAGCACAATGATACCAATATGCTTGCCATGGGTCAATTTATTCTAGGGGAAGCGCTTATGAAGGAAATTGTGCGTGTTTGGTTGGAAACACCATTTCAAGGTGGACGCCATAGCCGGCGGATCGCCAAAATAGAAGGCGGATGCTAGCATGATCGATCAACAGTTACAAGAAGCAATGGCATTAGAGCGAAAGCGCCAGCAGGAACACATTGAATTGATTGCCAGTGAAAACTTTGTTTCACAAGATGTATTAGATGCAACAGGAAGTATTTTAACCAACAAATATGCGGAAGGCTATCCGCATAAACGATATTATGGCGGATGTGAATATGTTGACATCGTAGAAGAACTGGCAATTGAACGGTTAAAACGCTTGTTTGGGGCAGAACATGCCAATGTCCAGCCGCATAGCGGAAGCCAGGCCAATATGGCAGTGTACATGAGTATTTTAGAGCCAAAGGACCGCGTTCTCGGAATGAGTTTAAGTGATGGCGGCCATTTAACACATGGACATCCACTTAGCTTTTCGGGTAAATTATATGAATTTCATGGATATGGCGTAGATCCTCAAACAGAAATGATTGATTATGCAGAATTACATAGACTTGCAATAGAATTAAAGCCAAAGCTGATTGTTGCAGGTGCCAGTGCATATCCGCGCACGATTGACTTTAAACGATTTAAAGAAATTGCCGATGAAGTTGGTGCATATTTCATGGTCGATATGGCGCATATTGCGGGATTGGTGGCAGCAGGGGAACATCCTTCGCCGGTGCCATATGCAGATTTTGTGACCTCGACAACTCATAAAACACTACGTGGACCGCGTGGTGGTATTATTTTGTGCAAAAAAGAGTTTGCGGAAAAAATTGATAAAACGGCATTTCCGGGCATTCAAGGCGGTCCATTGATGCATATCATTGCCGCGAAAGCAGTTTGCTTTCAGGAAGCATTGGATCCGTCCTTCGCAGCCTATCAAAAGCAAGTGCGCATAAATACGCAAGCATTTGCCGAAAGCTTGAAGCAATATGGTGTCCGGCTTGTCAGTGGCGGCAGTGATAATCACATGCTTTTGGTTGATGTAAAGCAAAGTTTCAATGTAACCGGCAAGGAAGCCGAAGCGATCTTGCATAAAGTAAATATTACATGCAATAAAAATTCGATTCCTTTTGATACTCTGAAACCATTTGTAACCAGCGGCATTCGCTTGGGAACACCGGCAATGACAACCAGGGGATTTCAGGAAGAAGAATTCAAACAAGTAGCAATGTTTATTGTTGAAGCTCTGAATGCCAAAGATGATGAACAGCAGCTGCAGATACTAAGGGAAAAGGTGAAGCAGCTAACTGCATCATTTCCAATATACAAGGAGGACTAAGGAATGTTGATTGTATTAAAACATCCGCTGATTACCCACAAGCTGGCCATTATGCGCGATAAAGGAACGGGAACGAAAGATTTTCGTCAAAATTTAAGTGAAATCGGCGGCTTAATGGCGTATGAGATCTCAAGAGATTTGCCTACTAAAGCAGTAACTGTTGATACACCGATGGGACCATGTGTGACAGAAGTTCTGGCAAAAGAAATTATCTTAGTCCCGATTTTGCGTGCCGGACTTGGAATGGTAGATGGTATTTCCAATATTATTCCTACAGTCAAAATTGGGCATGTCGGATTGTACCGTGATGAAGAAACATTGGAACCGCATGAATATTTCTTTAAAATGCCGCCAATGCTGGAAGAAGCAGAAGTGTATGTGGTAGATCCGATGCTTGCAACAGGTGGTTCTGCCAGCGCCGCAATTGACAGTTTAAAGAAACGTGGCGCTAAGAAGATTAAATTGGTTTGTTTGGTGGGTGTTCCGGAAGGTGTAAAACGCATTGAGGAAGATCATCCGGATGTGGATATCATTTTAGCGGCATTAGATGAAAAACTAAATGAGAAAGGATATATCGTCCCTGGTTTAGGTGACGCAGGGGATCGAATTTTCGGTACAAAATGATGAAAGATTTAGGTAAATCTTTGAATCTGGCAATCACGATTATTTTATGTATAGTAGCAGGTTTGGCAGTGGGGTATGGAATTGACTCGATTGCGAAAACTTCGCCAACATTTATGATTGTGGGTCTGCTGTTAGGAACCGGATGTGCATTTATGGCTCTCTACAACATGGCAAGCAAAAAATGAAGAAGCAAGAATATGCAGTGTATGTCCTGACCATTGCGATTGCCTTTGCGCTATCAACTGCATTTGCCTTTTACCAAATGCCCATAGCTTTTGGCATCCTGCTAGGAAGTTTGATCGGACTAGTTAGGCATATGGCAATGAGTTCTTTTTTCACAGCTTTGCTGGGAGTAGGAAGCATGAATTATTTCATGTTTATCCTGTATTTTATTGGTAATTTCGGTATGATTGCGATACCGTTATACATAGGCAGCGTCTATCCAAATTTAGTCAATGTATTTGGAGCTGCATTTGGACTTGTACTGCACAAGATTGTGCTGTATTTGGAGTCCTTTTTACTGACTAGAAAGGAGAGATGACTTACGCCCACCTATATGGGATATGTAATTACGATCCAAACTGATGTATTTATGATCGTTGGGATTACTGCTGTTTTGATTTGTTTCTGCTACTTTTGCAGCCAAGCAATCAAAAAAGCAGATGTGATGGCAAAACCAACTGGTCTGGTTCTAGTTTCCACGCTAATTGTAAGCACACTGGATAAATTAGTGACTGAGAATACAAATCCCAAAAAGGCTTTGACGTTGGCACCCTATATTGGTACGTTAGCATTGTACTTGCTAACCAGCAATCTCATTGGATTATTGGCATTAAAGCCACCGACATCCAATTACAGTGTGACTTTCTCACTGGCATTGATTACGCTGGTTATGCGGGAAATTGAAGCCCTCAAAACAAATGGCTTTGGTGCTTATATGCATGGGTTCATAGAACCGATTGTACCATTTATTATCCCAAACTTCTTTGGGAAGATTGCACCGCTGATATCCATGTCACTTCGTTTATTTGGCAACTTGGTCAGCGGGTCCGTCATTATGACCTTGGTTTATACATTCACAGGTTGGTTGTCGTCAATGGTACCATTCATTGGCAAGTTTAATTTTATTGGCCCTATTGTAGCGCCAGTCTTACATGCTTACTTCGATATATTTTCAGGTAGCATACAAATGTTTATTTTTATCACATTGACAATGGTTTATATTGGAAATGAGCTTCCAAGTGAGAATTAATAGAAATAGGAGGAATTACTTATGGAAGGAATCGGCAGAGGTTTAGTAGCAATTGGAGCAGGTATTGCAGTATTTACAGGTATGATGACAGGGATCGGGCAGGGGTATGCAGCTGGTAAAGCTGTTGAGGCTGTTGGTAAGAACCCGGAAGCAGAAGGTAAAATCCGTTCCATGTTGATCTTGGGATGTGCGGTTGCGGAAACTTGTGCAATCTACGGGATGTTGATTGCGTTCTTATTGATTTTCGTATTTAGATAGGCCTACCAGGTCCTATAACTACAGGAGGTGGTAGCATTGACTTTTAATATTGCAGGAGATTTGCTTCCCAATTTGGGAACAATCATAGTTCAATTGCTCTCAACTGCTATTTTATTTTATTTTGTAAAACAGTTGTTGTGGATTCCTGCTCGCGAATATCTAAATAAGCGGGCAGAGTATGCACAGGCACAAATAGCAGATGCGGAAGCGTTGAAAGTGGAAGCGCAAAGCTTACATAGTGATGCTGCGGCACAATTGAAATCCGCCGGAGCACAAGCAAGAGATCTGCTTGATAAAGCAAAGCAAGATGGCTTGTCATTAAAAGATTCGATAGTTAAAGACGCAAAACAAGAAGCAGAAGGGAAACTGGAAGCTGCTCGTCGTGAGATTTCATTTGAGAAGCAAGCGATGCGCGATGATGTCGCAAAAGAGATTGTTGACGTTGCTATGGCTGCGGCTGAGAAATTGCTGGTAGGAAAAGCAACAGAAGATGAAGATCGCAAAGCAATTGAGCGCTTCGTGAAAGAAGTTGCACGATGAGTCAGATTGCCAACCGCTATGCGAGAGCTTTATTTGAACTTGCCGATGAACGAAACAACATTGATGCATGGCAAGAGCAGATGAAGAAAGTGAAGCAAATTTTTGTGCAAAATAAGGAGTATCTGGCTTTTTTTGCTCATTATCGAATCGCAGATGTTGAGAAGAAAGAAGTATTAAAGAACGTTTTTTCTGAAAAACTGGATAAAGAAGTACTGCATTTTTTATTGCTTTTGGTTGATAAAAAAAGAATCAAAGGAATTCTGGAAATCACAAATGCCTTTAATTCTCTATGCAATGAAAGCAAGCAAATCAAAGAAGGAATCGTGTATTCTGTTAACGAACTGGAAGAAGATCAATTGCAAGCAATTGAAGCTTCTGTTGGTGCCAAGATTGGATATCGGGTTTCTTTTGTAAACCGAATCGATAAAGATTTGATTTCAGGTGTCAAGGTTGTGGTTGAAGATCAAGTCATTGATGGATCAATGAAATATCGGATTCAATCATTAAAAGCAGAGTTATTGAGAGAAAGCAGGTGATAACATGGAATTAAGACCTGAAGAAATAAGTGCGTTAATCAGAGAGCAGATTAAGCACTATGAAGATCGCTTAGAAGCCAACGATGTTGGTTATGTAATCAGTGTTGGTGACGGTATTGCTTTGATTCAAGGACTGGAAAAAGCAATGTCCGGGGAGTTGTTGTTGTTTAAAAACGACATCTACGGTATGGTGCTGAACTTGGAAGAAGATCATGTTGGTGCCGTATTGCTTGGCAGCACTGCGCAAATTCGCGAAGGTGACGAAGTAAAACGGACAGGTAAAATTGTGGAAGTTCCTGTTGGTGATGGAATGCTTGGCCGTGTAGTAAATGCACTGGGGCAAGCGATTGACGGCGGAGCTGCAATTGTATCGACCAAGTCACGTCCAATTGAACGGGTTGCACCAGGCGTTATGACGAGAAAATCAGTACATGAGCCGATCCAAACCGGATTGAAAGTCATTGACTCCATGATTCCGATCGGCCGTGGTCAACGGGAGTTGATTATCGGTGATAGAGAAACAGGGAAAACAGCATTGGCAATTGATACGATTATCAATCAAAAAGGACAAGATGTATATTGCATCTATGTAGCAATCGGGCAAAAAGCGTCCACTGTCGCGCAAATTGTAGAAAAGCTGAAAAGCCACAATGCAATGGGCTATACAACTGTAGTCGCAGCAACAGCAAGCGAACTAGCTCCGCTGCAATACATTGCACCATATACAGGCTGTTCCATTGGTGAAGAATGGATGGAACAAGGAAAGCATGTTCTGATCGTTTATGATGATTTGAGTAAACATGCGGTGGCTTACCGTACCATGTCCTTGTTGCTTCGTCGACCACCAGGACGGGAAGCATATCCGGGAGATGTATTCTATTTGCATTCCCGCTTGCTGGAACGTGCTGCGAAGCTGAATGATGAACTTGGCAGCGGGTCTTTGACGGCATTGCCAATTATTGAAACACAAGCAGGAGATATTTCTGCTTATATCCCTACGAATGTTATTTCCATTACTGATGGACAAATTTTCTTGCAGACAGAATTGTTCAACTCCGGGGTAAGACCGGCAGTAGACAGCGGTTTGTCTGTATCACGGGTTGGAAGCAATGCCCAAACAAAAGCGATGAAACAAGTATCTGGTTCTTTGAAGCTGGAACTTGCACAATATCAGGAAATGCTGGCATTCTCCCAATTTGGCAGTGATCTGGATGCAGCTACCAAGTCTGTTATCGATCATGGTTCACGCTTGACGGAGCTGCTGAAGCAGAAACAATACGCGCCGCTTGATTTGGCAGAAGAAGTTCTGTCGCTCTTTGCAGCAAAACATAAGTATCTGCGTACGATTGAGGTAGAGGAAATCCGCCAGTTCGAAGAAGAATTACATTCCTTCTTTAAACGTGACCATCAAGCAATTTATGATGAGATCAATCGCAGCAAAGTGATTTCCAAGGAACTGGAAGAACAAATTCATACAGCTATGGCTGCTTTTGTTAAGCAATTTAAATTGATGCGTGGTGCGTAGTATATGGCACAAGGAAAGCAAGCCTTAAAGAGACGGATTCGTTCAGTACAGGCAACGAAGAAAATCACTGGTGCAATGGAAATGATTGCAACGGGAAAATTGCAGAAGCAAAAGGGCTTGATGCAACAAAATAAGGAATATGCTCAGTATTTGAAAGATACCGTACAGCAGATACTGGCAGATAATGCCAATATCGAAAATGCGTATTTGATCGCACAAGAAGATACCAACCCTCTGACGATTGTCTTTACATCGGATTTGGGATTATGCGGAGGTTACAACTCCAATATTTATCGCTTTATGAAAGAGCATGCAAATACCGGTCATCCAACCATCTTGGTAGGAATCAAGGGTATTACCTGGCTTCGCAAGAACAAGTATTCCGTGATTAACCCATACGTGGGCAGTGACCAAGTAGCATTTGCAGATCTTTCTAAGCTGGCAAATCAGGCATTGGATATGTTTAAGCAAAAAGAAATCACCAGCATTCGGGTTATTTATACGAAATTTGTGAATTCGATTCGCTTTGAACCGGAAGTAGTTACTTTGCTTCCTGTGCAGAAGGAAGAATTCGAACAAAGCCATTCCAATATTGAGACTTTGTTTGAACCAGATCCAAATGCAATCTTGAATGATCTGATCCCTATGTATGTGCGCTCACTGGTATATAGTTACTGGTTGGAAACAAAAACGAGTGAACAGGCATCCCGCCGGATGGCGATGGAAAATGCGACGGATAATGCCGAAGAATTGATCGATTCCTTAGTATTACAATATAATCAGGCACGTCAAGCTGCAATTACCCAGGAAATAACGGAAATTGTTGCTGGTTCCGATGCACTGTAGAAGGATGTGATGAAATGGCTAATATCGGAAGAATCGTACAAGTCATTGGACCGGTTGTTGACATTCGCTTCGATGAAGGAATGTTGCCGGTTCTCAATACTGCAATTGAAATTAAGGGTCATGACAGCAAGCTAGTCGTAGAAGTTGCACAGCACATCGGGGATGATTGTGTCCGCTGTATTGCAATGGGCTCTACGGATGGTCTTGTTCGTGGCATGGAATGTGAAGACACAACAGCGCCGATCTCGGTTCCTGTTGGTCGTGAAGTATTAGGAAGAATGTTTAATGTACTAGGGGATGAAATTGATGGATTGCCAGCCCTGGGATCAGAAGTGAAGCGGATGCCAATCCATCGTGCAGCTCCTTCTTTTGAAGAACAGCAGACAACTGCGGAAATTTTGGAAACAGGGATTAAAGTCATTGACTTGCTGTGTCCATATGCGCGCGGTGGTAAAATTGGTCTGTTTGGTGGTGCCGGTGTAGGTAAAACCGTATTGATGCAAGAGTTGATTCATAATATTGCCAAAGAACATGGTGGCATGTCTGTCGTAGCCGGTGTTGGGGAGAGAACCCGTGAAGGAAATGACATGTACCATGAAATGAAAGATTCCGGCGTTTTGGATAAAACAGTTCTTGTATATGGACAAATGAATGAATCACCGGGTGCGAGAATGCGCGTTGCTCTTTCCGGGTTAACCATGGCAGAGCATTTCCGTGATTCTGAAGGACAGGATGTATTGCTCTTTATCGACAATATTTTCCGTTTTACTCAAGCTGGTTCGGAAGTATCAGCATTGCTTGGCCGGATGCCTTCTGCGGTTGGATATCAACCAACGCTGGCAATCGAAATGGGTCAATTACAAGAGCGGATTACTTCAACCAAACGTGGTTCTATCACATCTGTTCAAGCAATTTATGTGCCTGCGGATGACTTGACGGACCCTGCTCCAGCTACGGCCTTTACGCACTTGGATGCGAAGACGGTATTGGATCGCGGTATCGCAGCATTGGGAATTTACCCGGCTGTTGACCCGCTGGAATCCAGCAGCCGTATGTTGGATCCATTGGTAGTAGGGGATGAACAGTATCAAGTAGCTCGCGGTGTTCAGCAATTGCTTCAACGCTATAAAGAACTGCAAGATATTATCGCAATCCTTGGTATGGACGAACTATCTGAGGATGATAAGATTATTGTTAACCGTGCCCGCCGTGCTCGTAACTTCTTATCGCAATCGTTCCATGTTGCGGAACAATTCAGCGGAATGCAAGGACAATTTGTTCCGCGCACCGAAACTGTTCGCAGCTTTAAGGAACTTTTGGAAGGAAAATATGACCATCTTCCAGAACAAGCCTTTATGTTTGTAGGTACGATTGAAGATGCGGTTGCGAAAGCAAAAACATTAGAGGAATAACATGTTTAAGGTCAAAGTGGTTACACCACAAGGATTATACAGAGTCCTCGAAACAAGTATCTTAAATGTCAGAACTACAGATGGGCAACGTGGTATCTTAACCAATCACGTACCTCTCGTGACGATGCTTACCATTGGTGAAATGTCAACGATCGAAGATGGACAACGCTATGAGTATGCTCTGAGTGGTGGTATGTTATATTTCAAGGACAATCTAGCAACAATTTTGACGGATGCGATTGAACGCAGCGATGAAATTGATCTGGAACGTGCGGAAGAAGCAAAAAGAAGAGCACAGGAAAGAATCAGTTCCAAGGGAGAAATAGATATCCTAAGAGCTGAAGTAGCCCTGCGCAAAGCAATTAACAGAATTAGTGTCGCAAAATAGTAATAGACCAGTGATGCATTGCATTGCTGGTTTTTTCATTTAATTAGTGATGAATATATCTTTTCTAAAATGTTGTGATATAATTTGGCCAAGATCATGACTGCTGGGGAGGGTATATGAAACAACGAAAAAAAGGAATCATTTATACTAGTATTACGATTACTGTGGTGCTTTTAGGAAGTTGGTATTGGTATCAAAAAGCAAACCAGCCTAGGTTTTGTGATGAGAATATGATTGAAGTTTCAGAAAGACAGTTGAAGAAAGAGGTAAAGAAACAACTTTTTACCCAAAAAGATTTTGCTGAGCTTTTTGAGTTGGTGAGTGAAGGACGTTACACCCTTTATGGCAAGATCAAAAATTGCAGAATTCCCCAAGAGGTTGGTGCATATTATGCATCGTTTAGCTTTTCTCATCGTGGTAATCATGGTTTGTTTCATATCTCCAGTGTTCCTGTAAAAAAACATAGCAATTATCAAAGTGTCTTTCAGATTGAACAGATAGATCAGAACCAGGACTTATTGATAGAGGAGAATTTTATTTTTTGGAAGACGGCTGAACGCTATTATCTGCTTGAGGCACGGACTTCCGGTCTTGATATATTGCGCAATGCCAATATCTTTGGCGAATATAATGAAATTGTGGCTGATCGAAGCATTAGAAAAATACCGCTGCACAATGAAGCGGTGGAACAGAATTTTCCGTATATGGATCGTTGGATAAAACAGTCATCAAATACACTAAAACTAAGTTTTAATTTTCAAAAAGATGGTACCTTTATGGCGAATTATACGAAAAGCGATTGCTGCATCAATATCTTCAATGGCAGCTATACCATCACTGACGAAACAATTAAATTGGACTTTGAGAAAGAAAGCCAATCAGCCATCAACTCCAGTGAATTGCCTTTCTCATGGGATGGTGCCACCTTGAAGATGCAAGTAGACGGGATATGGCAAGAATTTAAGGTAGTGGAGAAAAATGAATCAAAGCAAGAATAGCAAAAACACAAAAGAGTCATCCATATTATCAATGATGACTTTTTATTTGAAGAATTTAAATTTAAGTGATTTCAACATGAGCTGCTTGGAACGCTGAAGGCTGATTGTATGTTAAGTTATTCCAGTGCCACAAGCCGAACAATGTTGACACCCGCCAGTTGGGACAGCTGATGAATTGCCACATCCATCGTTGCCGTTGCATCGCTCATATCCAATGCTATCGTTACCGAAGCTTTGTTGCTGACGGGAATACTTTGATTAATGGTGAGAATGTTAGCTTTCACAGTAGCAAGCAGATTCAGGACTTCGGATAGCACACCTTTTTCATGATCCAGCAACATGGAGATAACAGCTTTTTTCCCCATGCTGTTTTCTGATGGACTGAAAATATAATCTTTGAATTTATAATAGGTACTTCGAGAGATGCCAACAGCTTTTACTGCTTCACTGACACTTTTCGCACTGCCATTCTGAATCATATTGCGAGCATCAACGACACTTTGGTAGAATTCAGGCAAAATCTTACGGCTTACGATTAAATATTGATCATTCATATGATTCCTCCTTGCAAATAGTTGCTCCGCTTGTATTGATTGGAAGGGATATTAAGCGCCAATGATGGGACAGCTGGTTCATGGCAGCTTGCCATTCTTTTGTTGCAATCGGGTTAGCTGCAATGTGCAACACTGTCGGGCCTGCACCACTCAATACGCTGGTGATGCAGCCGTGAATCTTGGCCAGCTGCTTGATCTTCGCAAATTCAGGAATCAGCTGACTGCGGTAAGGCTCATGCAAGACATCCTGCATCGCTTTTGCCAAGAGTTCGGCATCATTCAACTCCAATGCTTTCATGGCTAGTGCGGTACGTGCTATGTTATGAACTGCATCATGGAATAATACTTGCTTTGGCAATACTGCACGGGCTTTCGCTGTTGAAAGTGTGAAGTCAGGGATACTAGCATAGAATTGATAAGCTGGATGAATAGGGCAAGAAACAGAGTAAGGTTGGTTGTCATCCACCATTGAAAGGACCAAACCGCCGTAAATAGCAGGAGCCACATTATCCGGATGACCTTCTAAAGATGTTGCATGAAATAAGATAATTTCCTTCGAAAGCTCTAAGTTATAAAAGAAATTGGCTGCCATAATTCCTGCCACAATGCAAGCAGCGCTGCTTCCCAGTCCTCGAGCAAGAGGGATATCACTTTGAATATGCAAGAGAAATGGCTGGACTGGTTTCTGATAGTACTGCAAAATGTGTGCATATGACTGATAGACCAAATTAGATTCATTGGCAAATTCCGGATCACAGCCAGATATAATCAATGAAGTATTTCTTTGAAATTGAAATGTTGCATATAAACCTAAAGCGATACCTGCACAATCAAAGCCGGGGCCTAGATTGGCAGATGTTGCCGGAACACGAATGGTTAGCATCTTGTCATTCCTCCTTGTTCAATATAGCGCGAACATATGCTTCCATTTGGGAAGCAGGAATTACATCTTGATGTCGGACTTGGCGATCTTTCAGATGCGATAAAGAACGTGGAATCACAGTATTGGTGTCTCGTGCTAACTGCTCCATGATCGCAAAGGAGTCTAAGCTATCAGAACTTTCAAATAAAGCCTCATAGACATCCTGGGCAAATTTAAAGGGACTAGCGGTTGATACAACAATTGTAGGCGTTGCATGTCCATAGTCTTTTTGGTATTGCTTGGCGGCGTGATAAGCAATCGCTGTGTGCGGGTCCAACAGATATGCATGTTCAGAAAAGCACTCTTGAATCGTTTTTCTGGTAGTTTCATCATTGCAGAATGAAGGATATAAAATTTTTTGCATGTGACACTGTAACGTCTCATGGATTTGATATTGGCCTGTTCCTTGTAGTTCTTCCATTAATTCTTTGATATATTGGCTGTCTTGATTTCCTATTTCATATAAGAAGCGCTCCAGATTACTGGAAACCAGGATATCCATCGATGGGGAAATTGTCTGATGCAACGGCTGATTGCGATTGTAATGCCCTGTTTGAATAAAATCATAAAGGACGTTGTTTTGGTTAGAAGCACAAAGTAGCTTATGAATCGGCAATCCCAGCAGCTTGGCATAGTAAGCAGCCAATATATTTCCGAAATTTCCGGTTGGAACTGCAAAATTGACCGGGTCATGCAGGGCAATCTCTTTCTTGCGGCAAAGTTCCAGATACGCATGGAAATAATAAACAACCTGGGGAATTAACCTGCCAATATTGATAGAATTTGCGGAAGAAAGTTGTACGTGATCATTAGACAGCTGCTTTGCGAAGATTTCTTTCACGCCGCGCTGTGCATCATCAAAATCACCTTCAATGCCGCACACGATGACATTACTTCCTTCACTGGTAATCATTTGCCATTCTTGAATGGCACTGACACCATGTTTAGGATAGAAAACAATAATTTTGGTATTAGGTATATCTTGAAAACCAGCCAATGCTGCTTTTCCGGTATCACCGGAGGTAGCCGTTAAGATCACCACTTCCCGCTTATCCTGCAAGTTCTCTTTGGCTTTTGTCAGCAAATGAGGCAGGATTGCTAAGGCCATGTCTTTAAAAGCGGCAGTTGGGCCATGATATAGCTCTAAAACATAATCGGTACCCACTTTTTTGATTGGAGCAATGGCAGCATCTTCAAAGGTATCGGTATAAGCCAGCTGGACACAAGCCGAAATTGCAGCGGATGAAAAGTCAGAAAGAAAAAGAGGAAATATCGCATTTGCCAGTTCCTGATAGCTGCATGTCAGCAAAGATTCTAAAGGAATCTGCTTTGACCTAATGGATGGATCAACAAATAGTCCGCCATCTTCTGCAATGCCTTGCAGGATGGCTTCACTTGCAGTGTATTCTTTTTGTTTATTGCGGGTACTAAAATAATGCATACAAATACCTCTTTCTTGTAATCAATATAACAGTATGATACAATGCCTTTAATTTAAATACAAGTGTATTTATTTTGGAAACAGTTACAAGGCGGAGGTTTCTATGAAAATTGCGATATTAGGTTATGGTGTTGTGGGCAGTGGCGTACTGGAGTTAATACAAAAGAAACGAACGCAAGAGATGGTTGGATTGTCTGTTGGCGCAATTTTAGTAAAAGAGCGCAATGATCCAAGGTGGGAAGCAATCCGCAAGCAAGTTCTGGTCACCGATTCTTTTGCGGAAATTATTGCGGATGAAAGTATCGAATGCGTTGTAGAGGTGATGGGAGGCATTGATCCTGCTTACGCTTATATCAAGCAGGCATTAAAAGCAAAAAGACATGTGGTATCGGCTAATAAGGCTGTGCTTGCACAACATCTATCAGAATTTGCAATATTGGCCAAAGAAAACCAAGTGCAGCTCTTGTTTGAGGCCAGTGTCGGTGGCGGAATGCCATGGCTGAAATCCATACAAGACGTTAAAAGAGTGGATTCCATAAGATATATTCAGGGAATATTAAACGGAACAACCAATTATATGCTGGATCAAATGAGCCGCAGTCAATTAAGCTTTACCCAAGCATTGGCTCAAGCACAGGTGTTGGGATATGCCGAAGCAGATCCATCTGCCGATATTGATGGCATTGATATCCAACGCAAGCTATTGATCAGTGCAGCACTGGCATGGGATATTCCACTTAGCTTAGACCAAATTGCTGTGCGCGGCATTCGTGAGATCACCAGTACGCAGATTGCGTACTATAAAACAATAAACAGAACGGTAAAACTATTAGCTGAAGGAGTTCAATATGCAAATGGCTATCAATTCCGGATTGAGCCGGTACTTGTGCAAAAGAATTCCATCATCGGACAAATACACAGCAACTTGAACTGGGGCCTTGTGGCAGGTGATAGCATCGGTGAATTGCAATTTATTGGTCAAGGAGCGGGCAAAGAAGCCACAGCAAATGCAGTCGTGCAAAATGTTCTAGATATCAAGAAGCAGATGCACAGAACGCCTATTTCGCTTAAACAGTCTATGCCGGAATTGATTGAACAGGAAAATGAATATATGGTATATGCAGAAAATTTTGCGTCAGCGGCAGCAGCGGAAAAAGAACTGCACGTTCTTTTAGCTGAAAAAGAGGAATATAGTGCGGCATCTTTTTATCGCACAAAACCCGTTATGGCAAGTGTACTGCAACAACGATTGCATGCAATTGAACAGCAAGGAATAACGATTTCCTATGTTCGTTTATTCCAGCAGGATGAACAATTTATCAAACAGAAGAAAGGGATTTTGGTATGATTAAGGTAGCTAAATTTGGCGGTTCCAGTGTTGCGGATGCGGCACAGTTTGCGAAAGTGAAAGATATTGTATTCCAAGATCGCTCACGGAGGATTATCGTTGTATCGGCAAGTGGAAAGAGAAACAAGCAAGACAATAAAATTACTGATTTGTTGTATCTGTGCCATGCGCATATCAAATATTCGGTTAATTACGATCAGATTTTAGGGATGATCGAACAACGATTTGAAGAGATCAAGCAAAAACTGCAATTGCAGCTGGATCTAACACATGAATTTGCTTTGATCAAGCAATCTCTTAGCAAAACAATGAATGCCGATTATCTGGTTAGCAGAGGAGAATATTTGACAGCTAAACTGATGGCAGAGTATCTGGGATATCCGTTTGTGGACGCCAGTGAGTTAATTCGCTTTGATTATCATCATCGGCTGGATGAAGAAACATCGCAAACGCTTGTTGATGCTATACTGGAGAAATATGATTATATTGTTGTTCCGGGCTTTTACGGTGCTATGCCTGATGGCAGTATTCAAGTAATGGATCGCGGCGGATCAGATATTACCGGATCTATTCTTGCCAAGCTGACACACAGCACTTTATATGAAAACTGGACTGATGTTTCCGGCATTCTGGTTGCTGATCCGCGCATTGTACATGAAGCCAAAGCGATCTCCACCATTACATACCGGGAATTGCGGGAACTGTCCTATATGGGGGCTACCGTCTTGCACGAAGAAGCGATTTTCCCGGTTATGGAAGCTCATATTCCGATCCAGATACGCAATACCAATGAACCGGATCATCCGGGAACTATCATCGTAGAAAAAAATCATGAGATGGATGAAGAAAATCAATTTATTACCGGGATTGCCGGGAAAAAGGATTTCAGTGTTATCACGATTTATAAGAACCATATGTCCAATGAAGTCGGAACTATCCGCAGAGCATTGCAGGTATTTGAAGATTATAAAATAAGCGTGGAACATATCCCCTCAGGAATTGACAGTTTTTCGGTTGTTGTAGCCTCTGAAGATGTCAAGCGGCATATCCATGATATCATAGTGGATATCAAAAAAGCATGCAATACCCAGCAAGTACATGTAATCCATGAAATGAGCTTAATTGCGACAGTAGGAAGAAACATGGTGTATCGTCCGGGGATCTCAGGAAAGCTGTTTGCCGTACTTGGCAGTCATGGGATCAATATTCGGATGATCGCTCAGGGGTCTGATGAAATCAATATTATCATTGGTGTGGAAAATAAAGACTTTGAACACACAATTCAAGTGATCTATGAAAATTTCGTTCGCTGACAAACAACCGCAACTCAAATCAAATATAATGCTTTGCCTTTTGCTATGATGTATCCAGCGATGAAAGGAGACAGATATGTACGAATGGCACCGGCAAATTCAACTTATTATTGATCACGTGGACGAAAGCATTATCAAACAAGAAGATGATGCCTTAACATTGCATGCACTTGCTCAGAAATTTGGATGTTCCGAATATCATATGACTCGTAAATTCAAAGACATAGCAGGTATTACCTTCCGGGAATATTTGCGCCTTCGCAGACTAGCCTTTGCGTTGGTGGATATTCGCGATAGTCAAATGTCGATCTTAAAAGTGGCGATTGCGCATGGCTTTTCCTCCCATGAGGCATTTACCAGAGCATTCAAAACTGCGTATGGACTTACACCGATTATGTACCGGCAAAAACCAGTTCCGCTTGTTCTTCGTACAAAAATCAATACCTTTGATCGCTATATCTTAGGAATAGGAGAGATCGGTATGATACAGTCAACAAAAGAGATTAAGATTTACTTTATTTCCATCCCTGCTCACAAGTTTCTGCATATCAAGAACTATGAGAGCAACGGCTATTTCGATTTCTGGGAAAAGCAAGAATTAATTCCTGATCAGGATTGCCACACCATTTGCGGACTTCTTGATAGTATCAAGGGTAAACTGGATGGCAGCCAGGATGTAATTGGCAAATTCAGCGGTCAAATAATGGCAAGACTCTATGAAGATGCAGGAAAAGGAGCGGAGGCATATGGAATACGTTTGCCGCTGGATTACAAAGGAGTTGTGCCAAAGCAAATGACTTTGCTGGATGTACCGGAAGCAGAGTATGTCGTGTTTGAACATGGCGCATTTGATTATGAACAAGAAAATGAAACAGTAGGTATGAAGCTGGCAGAAGCGATGGAATTGTTCCATTTTGAAAGAACAGAATATCGTCTGGATGAAACGGCTGGCAGAATTTCTTACTTCTATCATGATCCAGCATGCTATGCAAAATGGGTTAAGCCGATTGTAAAGAAATGTAGATAGGACATCAAAAGATGTTCTTTTTTTGATCGTAAGTTATGTATAGAAATATTTATATGCAAAGAAATATGATAAAGTAATGATTGAAGGAGTGAGTATATGAAAGCAGTATTTCACATGGATGAGTCTGATAAATGGAATTTAGTAAGTGCAAACATTAGAAATTTAAAAAAAGAAGCGGCCGATATCAAAGTTGTTGTGGTTGTGAATGCAGAAGCAGTGCAACTGTTCACCAATCAGGCAATGCAATTACATACTGATGTTTCTTATCATATCTGCAAAAATTCGCTGGTTGCCAATCACATTGATGAAACATCTTTGATTAAAGGAATTACAGTTGTTTCGAGTGGAGTTCTGGATATTGTCCAATTGCAGGAAGCGGGATATCGCTATATTAAGCCATAATACATGCATTGCATTAAATCAATGAAAGAACCAAAAAATATATTGATAGAGCAAAGAGGAAGTAAGAATGAAGATAGAAAAGCAAAGCCGCAATCTCACAATGCTAATGGATTTTTATGAATTAACGATGGCAAATGGTTATTTTGTCAACGGCAAGAAAGATACCATTGTTGTATTTGACTTGTTTTACCGCCACAATCCGGATGACGGTGGTTTTGTGATCTGTGCAGGATTGGAACAAATGATTGCATATATTCAAGCCCTGCATTTTACAGAAGAAGATATTGCATATTTGCGAAAACGGAATATATTCAATGAAACATTTTTAGCCTATTTACGTAAGTTTCGTTTTACGGGGACAATTGAAGCAATTCCCGAAGGTACGATTGTCTATCCGAATACTCCGCTTATAACCGTAACAGCACCTGTTATTGAAGCACAGTTGATTGAAACAATGCTGCTTCTGACCATCAATCACCAAAGTTTGATCGCAACGAAAGCAAACCGTATTGTCCGGGCGGCTAAAGGCCGGGCAGTGCTGGAGTTTGGTGCCAGACGGGCGCAAGGCTATGATGGAGCTGTTTATGGGGCCAGAGCAGCTTATATTGGGGGAGTGTCAGGTACAGCCACAACGATTGCCGACCAGTGGTTTGGCGTTCCTGCGGTAGGTACGATGGCCCATTCCTGGATTCAACTGTTTTCAACCGAATATGAAGCATTTCAGGCATATGCTGAAGCCTATATGGATCACTGCACCTTACTGGTTGATACCTACGATGTACTTCATTCCGGTGTAAAAAATGCCATTCGCATTGCCCGGGAAATATTAGAACCAAATGGCAAGCGCCTGAAGGGGATACGAATTGACAGCGGAGATTTAGCATACCTATCGCGGGAAGCAAGAAAGATGCTGGATGAAGCACAGCTTCAAGACTGCCAGATTATTGTCTCTAACAGTGTGGATGAATATTTAATGCAATCGCTTATGAACCAACAAGCATGCATTGATGTGTTTGCCGTTGGCGAACGTTTAATTACATCAAGATCAGAACCGGTGTTTGGCGGAGTCTATAAACTGGTGGCAGTACAAGAAAAAGAAGTTTTTGTCCCACGCATCAAACGCTCCGAGACCATTGAGAAAATAACGACACCGGGCAAGAAAACGTTATATCGCATCTACCAGCAAGATGGAAAGGCAATTGCTGATTATCTGGCTTTGGAAGAAGAAATCATCAATCCAGACCAGCCGCTGCTGCTGTTTGATCCGAACGCACCGTGGAAGAAACGCTGGATCACCAACTTTACTGTCAAGAAGCTGCAGCAGCCAATCTTCCAAAATGGCGAGCTGGTTTATCAAGCGCCTGCTTTGGCAGAGATTCGGGAATTTGTTCAGAAACAGCTGAAGAATGAGGTATTTGAAGAAGAGCAACGCTTCGAAAACCCGCATCAGCACTATGTCGATCTATCAACGCAATTGCACCGCCTTAAACTTGATATGATTGAAGCATCAGAAAAAGAAATTAAGGATTGACTTGAACGCTGCGTCAACCTGTATGATTCTGTTCAAAGGAGGAAGGTACATGATCCAAACAATTTCCCAAGTTTCCAAAACATTTCAAGTATCTACCAGAACATTACGCTACTATGAGCAGATTGGACTGTTGAGAAGCAGCAAGCAAGAAGGATATGCGTATCGCACCTATGATGCCTTTGCACTGCAACGGCTGCGTCAGATTCTGGTGTTAAGAAAGCTGCAAATTCCGCTCAAAGCAATCAAGCAGATACTGGTGGAAGAGAAAGCCGTACAGGCATTGGAAATCTTTGACCGTAAGGTTCAGGAACTAAATCAGGAAATCACCAGCTTGGCAGCAATTCGCACTGTTTTGCAGGAACTTATTGCCTACTTAACCAAGCATATTACGACCTCATTGCGCCTTTCTCTTTTAGAGGATGAATCCATTGTGCAACTAATGGATTCCTTGTCGAACACCGGACAGAAGGAGGAGCATATCATGTCGGAGTTAGAGAAAGTAAAAGAAGAAGCAAAATTAAAGGATGTTCGTATTGTGTATTTGCCGCCTGCTGCGGTTGCGTCCAGTCATTTCATTGGAAAAGATCCGGAACAGCATGCCGGAGAACTATTGGACCGCTTCGTCAGCGAGCATGATTTGCCGCAGCGCAAACCAGATTTGCGGTTCTTTGGGTTTAATCACCCCAATCCAAGTCCGCAATCCGCGGAGTATGGATATGAATCCTGGGTTACGATTCCCGATGATATGGAAGTGCCTATGCCATTGACCAAAAAGTATATGGAAGGTGGCTTGTATGCAGCTCATATGATTACGATGGGTAATTTCCATGAATGGGAATGGCTCGGAAGCTGGGTTCAAGAAAGTGAACAATATGCAGCGAATCTTGCTATGGATGGGGGAGAATGCATGCATGGCTTATTGGAAGAACATTTGTTCCTGACACTGAAGCATGTGCAGAAACAAGATGTAGGAATTGATACAATGCAGTTGGATCTATTATTTCCGATCAAACTGAAAGACTAAGGCACTTCAAACAAGTGCTTTTTCATTTCTTGAGCATCTTGCTGGAATTATTACGAATTCGTAATAAAATGATAGTAACAAAGGAGATGAAAAAGATGAATCAACTAAAAGGAATTCACCACGTAACGGCAATTACCAGCAGTGCCGCAAATATATACCAATTTTATACAACTATTCTAGGAATGCGGATGGTTAAGAAAAATGTTAATCAAGATGATGTAAAGACTTACCACTTATATTTCGGAGATGACAGAGGTTCCGCCGGAACGGCTATGACCTTTTTCGATTTTGCGGATATCGCACAAGCAAGACATGGTACAAACGAGATCAGCAGAACCAGCTTTCGTGTACCAAGCGATGAAGCGATTGCGTATTATAAAAAACGCTTTGCAAAGTACCGTCTTGCATATGAGCCGGTAACTTTGTTTGGTCATCAAATGCTGTTCTTTGAAGACTTTGATGGACAGCCATATGCACTGGTTTCTGATGAACACAATCAAGGAATTGAATCAGGCTTTCCATGGGAACGGGGACCGATTCCCAATGAGTATGCCATTACCGGATTAGGACCGGCATTCTTGCAGGTGAGTCGCTTGGCTCAAATGGAAGCACTGTTAGTTCAACGTCTTGGCATGCGTAAAACGGCAGTTGACGGCAACCTGCATCAGTTCATGATGGGGGAAGGTGGCAACGGAGCAACTGTCATCGTGGAAGAGGATTTGCATGCATTGCCAGCAACACAAGGATATGGAGGTGTCCATCATCTGGCGTTCCGCGTGGAAGACAGAGAAGAATTGGAGGCATGGCAAACGAACTTTGACCGCTATCAAATGCGTCATTCGGGTTATGTAGAGAGATTCTACTTTGGTTCCTTGTATACCAGACCATATCCGGAAATACTGTTTGAGCTTGCAACGGATGGTCCAGGATTTATTGATGATGAGGAATCTTATGAGATTTTAGGAGAAAAGCTTACCTTGCCGCCGCATCTTCGGCCATATCGGCAGCAGATTGAAGAGCAGCTGCAGCCATTTGACACAGTTCGCAGCACCAAGGTGTTTGCGAAGGAATATCTATAATGGAACGTTCACTGAAAACGCTGATCGTGCTATTTAAGGCTTACCAAAGTATTATGGATGTGGTACAAGAATCTCTTCGTGATTGCGATATCAATTTGAATGAGTTCACAGCATTGGAAGCACTCTATCATAAGAAAAGCCTGACAACAAAAGAACTAGCAGATCATGTGCTGATACCAAACAGCAGTATGACCTATGTCGTTGCGCAGCTTGAGAAAAAAGGGTACCTTGTACGCCAGCAAGATCATGCAGATAAGCGAGTCTTTCGCTTAGCGCTGAGTGAAAGCGGCAAAGTGCAATTTGCAAGTATTTATCAAATGCATGAAGCCTACGTGCGGCCTGTTTTTGATGTATTGAATCAGCAAGAGGAAGAACAACTGCAGGAATTATTGAAACGGATCGGGAAAACCGCAGAAAGGATGAGCAGATGATGATTTATACTATGCATGAAAATACCAGCAAGCGAATGATTGTATTGCTTCATGGCACTGGTGGAGATGAATATGATTTGCTGGAAGTTGGCCAATATATTGATCCTGATGCCATCCTTATTGGGATTCGCGGTGCAGTGCAAGAGCATGGCATGAATCGTTATTTTAAAAAGAAACCAGATGGTACGTTTGATGAAGCAAATCTGGAAGAAGAAACAATAAAGCTATATCAGCAAATACAAGAATTGCGTCGCCCAGATCATATCGTGACGATTTTAGGCTATTCCAATGGCGCGAATATAACGCAGAATATATTAAAAAAGATGCAGCCAGCTTTTGACAATGTGCTGTTATTGCATCCATCGCTGGTTAGAGCGCATGTTCCGTACTTGCCGCAGAAACAAACTGCGATATTCGTGAGTGGCGGGGTAAATGACCCATATTTGTCACTGGAACAATTTACCAGTCTGAAAAGACAGCTGGAAGAAGCGGATATCCGCTATGAAGCATATATTTCGCCACAAGGACACCAGCTGCTGCGGGAGGAATTAACAGCGGCTAGAGAATGGTATCAAACCCAGATAAAACAAAAGAAATAACAAGTAAAAAGGTGCAAGCAGCACCTTTTTTTGTGATTCTTTCGATTCTACGAAGCATAAAATTTCACGACTTTATTATACTCTTTCATTATATTTTGCAAGATTTCAGGATGTCGGAAATCATTGTGATACAAAATATTGATTTCACGAATCATACTCAAATTTTCAATGGGCAAGACGGTAATCTTCCCTTTTTTCAATTCGTCCAGACATACGCTTTTCGCAAGAATGGAAACACCAATATCACGGCGAATGAGATCCTTGATGGTTGCGATGTTATCAACTTCTAAAATTACATTAAATTCATCCAATGACATATTATGACTTTCCAGATGAGCCGTAAACAGGTTTCTTGTGCCAGATGAAGGCCTGCGAAGAATCAATGGTTCTTTGCGTAACTCGCTGATGGTTATCATGCTTTTTTTAGCCAGCGGGTGATTGTTAGACATAACCAATACCAAGGAGTCGGTATCTAAAAGCAGTGAGTGAATGTTGGTATCTGGAACTGTGCCTTCGACGACAGCCAGGTCAAGTTCATAATTTTTTAGCCTGTCATAAAGATTGCTTATGGAATCAGTGATGATTGCTATGCTGGTACCTGGATTTTTGGCACTGTATTTCCCTAGTACTTCGGCTACCGCATTACTTTCTGCTGTGTGGGTAATGCCTACTGTCAGCCGCTGTATTTGCCGTTGCTCATCAAGTAAGCTTTGTTCCATGCGATTGTATAGCGCAATGCTTCGCCTTGCATACCGAACAATGATATTTCCGGCATTTGTTAGTTTGATTTCACTGCCAACGCGATTTAAAATTTTAACATTTAACTCTTTTTCCAACTGTTTGATATGCTGGGTAACAGCTGGCTGGGTTAATGAAAGCTGCTCTGCTGCACGCGTGTAGCTATTTGTTTCAACCACTGCCAGCAAAGTATATAATTTTGTATCTACCATCGAAACACGCTCCTACCATAATGAATTTTTATGTTGTGTTAAATAATCATAAATTTATTTTATATAAATATCGAATACAATAGTAGCATAGATCATGATGCGAGACAAGATAGTATGCGTCATTCTATATAATCAGTGCTTTAAAAACAAGATTAGAAGAGGAGAATCAGAATGGAAGATACAATTAGTCAGTGGAGCAGTACCACAATGATACTATTATCATTGTCTTTGATTTTACTTGCAGGTTTTTTATTTACCCGTATTACCAACAGGATAAAACTTCCGCATGTTACCGGTTATATCGTTGCAGGAGTATTAATTGGACCGTATGTGCTGAATTTGATTCCTGTGCATATTGTAGAGAGTATGAGTTTTGTCAGTGATATTGCGCTGGGGTTTATCGCATTTGGAGTAGGGCGTTTTTTTAAGAAGGAAGCATTTCAAGAAACAGGCATTGGCGTACTGATGATTACACTGCTGGAATCATTGCTTGCAGGTATATTGGTAACAACGTGCTTATATTATATGTTTCATTTGGACTTTAATTTTTGCTTGCTGCTGGGGGCTATTGCAACAGCAACAGCTCCGGCAAGCACGATGGTTACGATCCGGCAGTACCATGCCAGAGGACCTTTTGTGAATACATTGCTCCAAGTAGTAGCATTTGATGATGCCGTTTGCTTGATTGTATTCAGCATTGCAACTGCTTTGATCAATATGAACACAGGAGCATCGATATCATTTATGGAAATGATTCGGCCAATCATATATAACGTGGGGGCGCTGCTGCTGGGACTTATCTGCGGTATTTTGCTAAGCAAAATGATTACGCCTAGCCGCAGCGAAGATAATCGCTTGATTGTTACAACAGCATTTATTTTGTTTCTGTCGGGTGTTTGTGCTGCCGTAGATGTCTCTCCGCTGTTAGCCTGCATGGTGTTTAGCACCACATATAGAAATATCACGCATGACAAACAGCTCTTTCAGCAAATTGAGAAATTTACGCCGCCGATTCTGTGCATGTTCTTTGTAGTTTCCGGTATGAGTTTGAATATCCGTTCTTTTGGCTCTTTGGGAATCATCGGTCTTGCTTATTTTGGAATACGCATTGCAGGAAAATACTTAGGTGCTTATTTAGGGTGCATGGCTGCGAAAACATCTGCCACCATCCGCAACTATTTGGGACTGGCTTTGATCCCGCAAGCAGGCGTGGCAATTGGTCTTGCCTTCTTAGGAAAACGGGTATTGCCAAATGAACTGGGAAACATGCTTCTAACCATTATTTTATCTTCGTCGGTTTTATACGAGTTGATTGGTCCTGTCAGTGCTAAAATGGCATTATTGCATTCAGGCGATATCAGGCAACCGCATATAAAAGAAGCAAATTCAAGCACCGATGAGAATAATCATGACACGCAAACCATCTTGAAAACAAGTTGATGGATAAAGAAAAGGCAATCGATATGACTGCCTTCTTGCTTTGCTATGAAGCTTGCTTTGCGATCCAAGCCTCAGCAATCTGAATGGCATTGGTAGCTGCACCTTTGCGTAATTGATCACCGCAGCACCATAGTGAAAGTCCATACTTTGGATTGCTCAGATCATTGCGGATCCGTCCGACATAGACCAAATCTTGATCAGATGTATCAAGGGGCATAGGGTACTTTTGGTTGCTTGGATCATCCACAAGTTTAACACCCTCAGCTAGCTTCAAAATTTCTCTTGCTTTCACTGCATCAATTTCCTGTTCGAATTCCAAAGTGATGGCTTCCGAATGGCTGGTATAAACAGGAATCCGGACACAAGTGCAAGATACTTGCAAGTCCGGTGCGTGAAGAATTTTTCGGCCTTCATGCCACAGTTTCATTTCCTCGCTTGTATATCCTTCCTCATCAAAACCGCCGATTTGCGGAATGATGTTAAAGGCAATTTGGTAAGGGAATGTTTTTGTTTGAACAGGCCCACCGCTGACAATTGCTTTTGCCTGGTGTGCCAGCTCAGCAATACCGTTGGTGCCGGCACCTGAAACAGCTTGGTAGGTAGAAACAATCATGCGTTTGATGATCGCATATTGATGCAGTGCATGAACCGCGACCATTGCTATAATTGTAGAGCAATTCGGATTGGCAATAATACCACCTGTTTTTGGTATATCTGATGCATTTACCTCCGGTACAACCAATGGAATATCTTTTTGCAGCCGAAATGCACTGCTGTTATCGATGACTATGGCACCGGCTTCCACTGCATAAGGACAGAGGGCTAAAGCAATATCATTTTCAACGGCGCTTAAGACAATATCAATGCCTTCAAAAGCATGCTCGTCAGCTAGCTGGATCGTAAGATCCTGATTTTGATACCGCATTGTTTTACCAACACTTCGTTCACTGGCAAGAAGACGGAGTTCATTTATTGGTAAATTGCGTTCTTCCAAAACTTTAAGCATTGTCTGTCCGACCGCTCCGGTTGCTCCCAGAATCGCTAAATTATATCGTTTCATATTGATCACTCCTCCATTAAGTTATTCATAGTTATAGCATAGATTTAGGCGCAGTACCATAAAGATCGAAGCAAACATCAAAAACAATGCCGAGATGAACTAAAAATGATATCCTATGCTGCTGCAGCAGTCAATCAAAGTTGTTTTGTAATAAATAAGGTTAACCATGCACCGATGCCGAGCACCATAACAATGCTGATCAAAGTTACAAATAGTTCCATTTTAAAACCTATCAAATATACTACCACGGCGATGACAGTGATCCAAAGTGTCCCTACGGCCAACCAGACGGGTCTTTGCGGAAACAAGCAAATGCCTGCTAAGATGATGATGAATCCTCCGATTAAAAAAGACATAAAATTGCTGTCCATGATATTTACCGAGTAGAGCGATCCACCCCATAATACGGTTAAAACACCGCTTGCGATCAAAACGCAGGCAATAATAGTGAATCCATTCATATGTTGTTTTCCATCCTTTATTAGTTTGTTTTTTAATGCATTGTCATCACGAACCAGATCATCCAGTGACAACTGAAATAATTCTGCTAGCTGAAGCAGCTTTTCAATATCCGGATAGCTTTGTCCGGTTTCCCATTTGGAAATTGCTTGTCTGGTAATGTGCATGATGTCTGCCAGCTGTTCTTGGGATAAAGACATTTTTTCCCGTTCGTATTTAATCTTTCTGCCTAAATTCATTGTGTGCTCCTTTCCCTGCCTTCTTGCTCATCAAGCATATGCATGGACGTATGTATTGTAAAGCGAAGCATTGTTGCATCGTCGCAACAATTGGTTGCCATAGCTGATTTTTGTGTTTATCTTTGGTAATTAACTTCTTTGAACCGTTTATGACAGAAAGAAAGAGACATCATTCTTCTGTGACTTTATTCGCCAATTACCTGCAAATACTCTGTAAGTTTAACAGAAACTGCATCAAATTCATACGAATGATATGATATAATGTAATTCAGCCGCATTGCTGGCCTCAAAATTTTTGAGTAGAATTGGATACGAGGTATGTTATGGCAAACATTATCATAAGAATTAGTGTCATGCTTATTTGTTTTGTAATTAGTTTTTATATTTTAAGTGCGCTGAAAATTGAACATTTATTCCGCAAAAACAGCAAATTGCAGATTCAGCTATTTTATTTCTTTGCCGCGATGGCACTTGCATATCTAGTAGGTATGTTTATCTTGTCATTGCGCATTTGATTCAATGGCATTCAGCATACAGGAGGGTGTATGAAAAAAGTAACATTGTTATTAATCTATCTGGTTTTGGTGATGGTAATGATGAATTACTTTGTTTCTTCGGATATTGATCTTGGGAAACTGCCCTTTACTATTGCCAATCCTGATACTGATAAACCAACTATAGATGATACCATTCAAGTTTCCATTACCAGAAAACAGGAAGTTATTTCGGTGCCTTTGGAAGAGTATCTGATCGGTGTGGTAGGCAGCGAAATGCCGGCAAGCTTTGAATTGGAAGCATTGAAAGCGCAAAGTGTTGCAGCCCGAACATTTGCGGTAAGCAGAAACTATAAAGTAGACGATTCTACTGCAACGCAAGCCTATCACAATGAAGCAGAATTGAAGAAAATTTGGGGCAGCAGCTATCAAACACGAATTGCCAAAATTAAAGAAGCTGTCAGTGCAACGGCAGGGGAAATAATGACTTACCAAGGTAAAATTATCAGTGCTCTGTATTTTTCAACGAGCAATGGCAAAACAGCAAATTCGGAAGAATATTATGCATCGGCTTTGCCATATTTGCGCTCTGTGGACAGTCCATGGGATTTGGAATTAAATCCTAATGCCCAAGCTACAAAGTTTTTCAGCGACGATCAATTGAAAAATACGTTAGGTATGGCAAAAGCTGTTTCCTCTTTTAAGATTGTGGATCGATTTCAGGATGATCGAGTCAAAACAGTTAGTATCAATGATAAAACATTTACGGGACGGGAAATACGGGAACAGCTTGGTTTGCGATCCAGTGATTTTACGGTTCGCAAAACCAAAAATGGCTACGAGTTCACAACCCAAGGCTATGGCCATGGTGTAGGAATGAGCCAGTATGGAGCACAAGGAATGGCATTAGAGGGAAATAAGTATCGTGATATTCTTTCCCATTACTACCAAAATATTGAAATAATTTCTCTTTCGCAGTATAAAGAGTGAAATAAAGAGCAAACTCACCAATGAGGTGAGAGTAATGAAAAAGTATTATAATCAGATTGGAATGTTTCTGTCAGTTGTAATTGTAGCTCTTATGGTGGGTGTTGGTGGCTATTATCTATATCAAGTCATGAGCGTCGATCCATCCGTTATTGATGAAGAACCAAATGATAACCCGGTAGTGAACGTTGATCAGGATGAAGAGCCGGACGATGATATTGATGTCGGCGCAGAAACACCTGATACACCGGTTGTGGCGGTGGAACGCTTCAAATTGCCGTTCGCGGTCAATGCGGAAGTGGTAAAACCATTCTTCGATTTCAATCTGGATTTAACAGCGCAAGTAAGTGCTGTGACCTTGTTTGAAAATGTATACCGTCCGAATATGGGTGTTGATTTCGCGCTGAATAATACAGCCTTTAATGTAACATCTATCGCCAGCGGGGTTGTCAGTGATGTTTATGATGATCCGATTTTTGGAGGAACAGTTGTTATTACCAGCGCCAATGGCTATGTAACGACCTACTCCAGTTTGAAAGATATCTCCGTAAAGGCAAATAATACGATCCAGCAAGGAGATTTAATTGGGGTAGCAGCTGAAAACTTATACAATCCGGAACTTATGAAACATGTACATGTATCCGTTGCTCGTCAAGGTGTATATCTAGATCTGCAAAAGCTGCTGAATCAGCCAATAGGACAATGAATGTCCTATTTTTTTCTTTCGCAGATAGAGCGTAAAGAAATAACAGGCAAAACCAATCTTCCAGGCAAGTATCCTAAATCTTTCAAAATTAGTACGCTTTAAATGGACTTTTTTTCTAACTAATTTCATGGAAGTATGATATAATACCACCGTATGAAAACTTGGAGGTTTGGTTATGTTATTTTCTAAAAGTGTCGGAATCGATTTGGGTACAGCCAATACATTGATATATGTAAAAGGACAAGGAATTGTTCTAGATGAGCCATCTGTTGTTGCGCTGGATGCAGAAACTAAGAAAACACTGGCAGTAGGCCGCGATGCAAAGGATATGCTAGGGAAAACACCGGGGCGTGTGATGGCTGTTCGTCCGCTGAAAGATGGCGTTATCGCTGACTTTGAAGTGACTGAAATTATGTTGTCTTATTTCATTAAAAACCTGAAATTGAAAGGGCTGTTTTCCAGACCAACTATTTTGATTTGCTGTCCTTCTAATATTACCTCTGTTGAGCGCAATGCGATTCGTGATGCTGCGTACCGTGCCGGTGCGAAGAAAGTATATATCGAAGAAGAGCCAAAAGTAGCTGCTATTGGTGCCGGCTTAGATATTTCCAAGCCAAATGGAAACATGGTGCTGGATATCGGCGGCGGTACAACAGATGTTGCTGTATTGTCACTGGGAGATATCGTAAACAGTACATCCCTTAGAATTGCCGGAGATAAATTTGAATCTGATATCATTAAATACGTAAAAGATACATATAAACTGCTGATCGGGGATCGGACAGCGGAAGAGATTAAAATGACAATTGGTACGGCATGGCGTGGAAGCAAAAATGATACCATGAGTGTTCGCGGCCGTGACTTGGTAACCGGATTGCCGCATACCATTTCATTAACTTCTGATGAAACAGAACAAGCAATGCGCAACAGCTTGCAAACAATTGTCCGTGCTGTTAGAACGGTTCTGGAACAAACACCTCCGGAACTATCTGCGGATATTGTGAATCGCGGAATTGTATTGACGGGTGGCGGTTCGCTGTTGGACGGACTTGACCAATTGATCTTCAATGAAATTAATGTGCCGGTATACGTTGCAGAGAATGCATTAAAATGTGTTGCTGAAGGTACTGGTATCATGTTGGAAAACATCTAGTAGAAAATACCGCTTGTGCGGTATTTTTAGAAGAAAGGAGTTTTCGATGAAATATTTAGTCTATTTTATTGTTCCGCTTCTGATATCGGCACTTACGATTCCCTTTGTAAAGAAAATTGGAATACGCTGCAAGATCTATGCGGTTGAAAATAAGAGAACTGTACATAGTGGTTTGATTGCTCGCTGCGGCGGTATTTCGATTTATCTTGCTTTTGTGATCGGAATGAGCTTGTTTATGCAGGCAGATAAGCAAATCAATGCTTTGATGATTGGTTCAGCGATTGTCTTTTTTTCCGGACTAATTGATGATATGGTGGATCTGCCGCCTAAAATCAAATTTTTGTTTCAAGCATTAGCAGCATTTCTATTGATCTTTTATGGCCAGGTACAATTGAATGTTTTTCGCTTGCCATTCCATATTGTCATTCGTTCAGAACTTCTGATCGGAATCATTTCTTTCTTCTGGATTACAGGAATTACCAATTCCATCAACTTGATTGACGGCTTGGACGGACTTGCTGGCGGTGTGTGCGTAATTGCGTTGCTGACCATTGCCTCTTTGGCATATATCGACAAGCATTATGATGTTATGACCATAGCATTGGTATTAGCCGGAGCAACCAGCGGCTTCTTGTTATTTAACTTTCACCCTGCTTCTATCTTTATGGGAGACAGCGGAGCCTTATTTTTGGGATTTGTTATTGCTGGTATTTCCTTGCTGGGATTTAAGAGTTCTACCTTCATTACCCTTGGTGTTCCGATTTTAGTTTTGGGTGTACCGATTATGGATACCCTTAGCTCCATTGTGAGAAGAACGGTGCAGCGAAAAAGTTTCAGCGAAGCAGATCGTTCCCATCTACATCATGTCTTAATGTACAAGCTGGAGTTTGGGCATCGCAACAGTGTTTTAATTATTTATTTCTTTACGTTCTTATTATCATTGAATGCATACGTATATATCCTGAATAAAGCGTTAGGACTGGGAATGTTGTTTGTGCTTGGCTTAGGTGTTGAATTATTTCTGGAAATTACAGGTATGATCAGCAACCGCTATCGGCCGCTGTTGTCTATCTGGCAGTATTTGAAGAAGCGCCTTCATCAATAAGGTGCTCAAAATTTCAGCGTTTCAAAAAGAAATTTACGCATTTCTGACGATATGATGGATCACTTGAGATAATTCTTCAGGATTTTCTACCATCGGCATATGACAAGCATTGGAGATAAATATTAAATTAATCCTTTCCAATGATTTATCTGATAAATTTAAATCATGTATTCTATTTGCATATGCTGGAATACCCCTATCACCATAAATGCCAAATATTTTTTGTGGTATATTGTCTAGTATTTCAGTGTAATCAAAATCAGCTTGCAGTGCTTTAAATAGCTCCTTGCTATAGAAACAGCGTTCTTTATCAAACATCTGTGAAAGTATATTGCCGTATTTTTCTGTGTTTTCCTTAGTCATCAGGTTTCTATAAAATGCCTCAGCTGGTTTCAAATTTGTATCTAAAAAAATTATTTTACTAAATTCCATATTATAGTTTGCGGCTAACTGCAGGGCAATTATCCCTCCTAGACTATGTCCGATAATGACATCATATTTTATTGAATGATATGTATCATAGACCCATTTCGTTAAATCCTCTACGTTGTTTGCTTTGGCAGTTACTTCATGAGGATATTCTACATAATCGACTTCAAAGTCAAGAAAGTAAGGATTGATATAATCCCAAATCTCTTTTGTACAGTTAACACCATAAAGTAATAATAATTTCATGCTAGCAGCTCTCCCATATCGACTTTGCTTTCTTAGTAAAAAATCATGTAATTGACGGAGTCATTACTGATACATAGGAAAGAGATCCGCTAGGAATCTATCGAGTTATAGGTATCATACCATATTTTTCGTCACCATGTAAAAGTCTGGTTGGTATGGTAATAAGAGAGAAAAGAAATATAGTAAGGAGCAAAAAGATGATAAAAGTACTATTTGTATGTCATGGTAATATTTGCAGATCGACCATGGCAGAATTTTTGATGAAAGATCTTGTGCGAAAAGCGGGGCTGGATAACAAGTTTCATATTGCGTCTGCAGGAACAAGCAGGGAAGAAATAGGTGCAGATACCCATCCGCAGACCAAAGCTATTTTGCGAAAAAAGGGAATTGCATTTCAACCTCGCTCAGCAATGCAAATTACCAAGGAAGATTTGGAAACGTATGATTATATTGTGATTATGGATGAAATGAACCGCCGTAATATAGAACGGCAGTTTCCTGAGTCTGATCGTTCAAAAGTCGTTAAGTTAATGGAGTTTGCAAAGGAGCAGAAAGATGTTGCTGATCCATGGTATACAAATAACTATGAAATAACTTTCAGCGATGTATCTGAGGGGTGCCAGGGACTTTTGGCAGCGATTCGCTTTAAGTATGAATTATAAGTGAGTTATCGTAGATAATATGGTCTGGGATTTTTTATGAAAGGAAAAAGCACCCTAGGTGCCTTCGTGATTTATTCTTGCTTCTTCAGTATAAAGAAACATGAGCTTGCAATCTTCACAGTAATACGTGACCATTGCTGGTCTTCCAAGGCCTAAAGGACCGCGAGGTTCACTGACACGAATACCTCCTTCTGCCCAAACCTTGGAAAGCACATTGCGACTTTCAGGTAACCATTTCAAATGATAGCGATCTCCTAGAATGCACCCTTTAACACTTGCTGAACCACATGATGGACAATCCATAATGACCTCCTGTATTGCATTGTATGGCAAGCTCAGAGAAAATATGACGAGAGAAAAGAATACAACTTTATACTGAAACTATATTTTTTCTGTAGCAGATGGGTTATAGAAATAAAGATATCAATGCTCATACCTGTTGGGTAGAACACGAAATTTAGCGGATTGTTTGCTCGCTGCAGAGTATTGAAATTTTCATAATTTACGAAATTGCAAGAAAAATAGTATTTGTGAGATCAAAAAACCGCAATTATTGCGGCTTAGTTCTATTAGAAGAATAAATCAGATATAAAAGTAATGAAAACAATAAGTACCATACCATATACCAGAGGGCGGATAATCTGCTCTCCTTTTTTGATGGCTAAGCGAGAACCAAGGAAATTGCCGGCAATGCCGCAGACGGCTGCCGGAAGTGCGAGTGGCCATATAATATTGCCGCTGAGAAAGAAACGGATAAAGGCTGCGATATTGCTGCAAAGATTCACGACCTTTGCATTGCCGCTAGCTGTTGTTAAAGAGAAGCCAAGAGCACTGTATCCAATGATAAGAAAAGTACCTGTTCCCGGACCAAGCATACCATCATAGAAACCGATTCCAAATCCAAGAAGAGCACATGCGGCCAGTACTTGCTTGGTAATGGTGAAATCTGTCTTGGCAGCAGCTGTCTGAGCCTTCTTTTTTTTATATTGGAGCGATCTAGTCAGGATTAGGCTGACTAAAGGCAAAAGAATTACAACAATAAGCTTTAAGGAGCGGGAATCAAAAAGCAAAGAGACACTGGCACCTAAATAAGAGCCGATCAGAGCAAAGGCAGCACTCAGCAATGCCGATGGCAAGTGAATCTGCCCATGCTTGAAATATTGAATGGTCGAAACTAAAGTTCCGCATGTAGAGGAAGTTTTATTCGTACCCAGCATTTGATGGATGGGATAACCAGTCATTAAATAAGCAGGCAAGGAGATCAAGCCTCCGCCTCCGGCAATGGAATCGACAAATCCCGCCGCAAACACCATAAAACAAACAAAAAACACCATCATATGCATCACCTCTCATAAAATAACACAAAAATGAAATAAATCAACAGAAATAGGGCAAAATGATATTGAAGATAATAATACGACTAGGAGGGACATCATGATTGATATTATGAAATTAAATAAAGAATGTCAGGAACTACGATCAAATTCCCTGGCACTGCATTCCAATGCTTGTACAAAACAATGGCAAAATTATATGAAATTCGTCGAAGGAGAAATCAATCACCTAAGTGTGAAAGAAGCATCTGCAAGATTGATCAGCGAGCAAAATTGGATGGATCGTTCCCAAATGAAGTCCAGTGAAACATTGGGAATTAAAGTTGAAATTGGTGATATTTGCTTTATTGATTTTGGTAAGGCGTTTGTATATGAAGCTGGCTACCAGCATTTTGGCCTCGTTGTTTCAAAGTGCAACGGCAAAGCCTTCGTTATTCCGATGACAAGTAATACAGCCAGCTATTCGCAAGCCTATGATGAAGTATATTGCCCGGACGGGAAAAAACATTTAATGCGCATTGGTTTGGTCATGGGTCTGAATAAACCATCT
The DNA here is from genome assembly GCA_023388995.1 of Bacillota bacterium. Lineage (GTDB taxonomy): Bacteria > Bacillota_I > Bacilli_A > Erysipelotrichales > Erysipelotrichaceae > JAEWFD01. The sequence goes on along the minus strand of JAEWFD010000025.1, from coordinate 33,311 downwards.
GTCTTGTTTTTGAATGATGCGAAATATATTAATACGGCACGGATTATAGCCAAGAAAGCCCATATACCACCAAAAGATCCATTATTTAAAGATGTAATGAGAAGATTGGTTGAGTGTTTATTTTTAAACGGTGAATGGTAGATTTAACAAGTATGACAAAGCATGACAATCTTCCCTGATTTTACTCTCTACAATGAATCAGGGAGGTTTTCTTTATGCGCTTAGATCTGATTCGAACAAAACAATATAAACCGGAGCTTACTTGGAATCATTCGATCCCGCTTTTTATCGGTTCCTTATTATTAGGCTTGATACCAAGTGGCTGGTATTTGATATTACCTTGCCTGTATTATTTTTATTTGCGGGAAGACCAGACAAAATACTGGGTTTTGGCCGGATATCTGCTTGGCAGCCTGCGTTTTGGATGGCAGGCAGGCTGGCTTTTGGGTTTGGTTTTGGGCTGGAATGTTTTCATGCAGCTGGCTTGTCTGGGAAAACAGCAAAAAACGGGGCTTGTTATCGTTGCAAGTATACTCATGTGTTTTTTTTACGGAATATATCAGAAACAACCTTATGACTTCATAGCAGGAATGTTGGTATTGCAATACATAGGCTATCAGATTTTGGCTCAGGAATTCTTTCAGGATCAAGCAGTTTTATACTATTTAGGTATTCTCATCACACTGCTGGCGATTATCACGGTTTCCAAAGCAGCGTTGCATGAGGCTGCAGCCATCACCTTGATTCATGCTTTCTTGCTGTATTTAATAGGGATACTGGATGAGCGAAAGAGTTTATTTACGATTTTGCTTAGTTACATCATATTTTTTAAAACAATTTTACTGCCGGTTACTATCGTTCCGTTATTACTTGTACTTTGCATGAAACGGCAAGCGGTATGGAAGCGGATGATCCTTTATGCGATGATTGCGATCCCGATTCTGCATATTCATTGGCAGCACTTGCTGCTGGCACCCAACTGGTTTCCCTTTGCGTCGCAAACGATGGTGATTATATGCTACGCATTGCTGCCAACAACATTCATGTGGCTGGTGCCTAAAGAACAAAATCATGAATTGGAACAAGTTTCGGATAAATATCAGCAGAGCAGCAACTTGCTGCTGCAATTTGCTCATATCTTTGAAGGGCTGGCAAAACTGAATCCGCAAATGAAGGCGCTGGAGAGTATAGCAAAAGCCTTTTCCTATAGTGAGGAACAACTTCGTTTTCATCAAAAAGAGCAGGACCTTTCCGCGGTGATTCGCGAAGCCTTGGAGTCATATTCATTTCGCGTAACAAAAGTTCAAGTCCAGCAATTTGAATTATTGATACTTAAATTGCAGATTGCCAACATGCATACCAGTGAGCTGGACTCCATGGTCCTTCCTATCCTTGCAAAAGCGCTGGGAATGGATTTGCATGTGGTGAACTACCAGAAAGCAGGATTCTTTGAAGGCTATCACCGCATTGAACTGGCGAGTGAAAAAGGACTTTCCATGATCTATGATGCAGTGCAAAAAGCGGTTGATCAGGAATGCGGCGATGCAATGCAGGCGAAAGTACATGGTCAATATATGACGTTTATGATGAGCGACGGTATGGGCAGCGGATTATTGGCACGTGAACAAAGTACGCTAGTGCTTTCTTTAATGGAACGATTCATTGATGCAAATATCGGAGTAAAACAAGCGATTAAATTGGTGAATCAAATGGCACTTTTGCAGAATGAAGAACGCTATGCCACTTTGGATGTTCTTTGTATTGACCGGTTTAAAAAAGAGGCGCTGCTTTATAAATCGGGCAGTATTCAAACTTACCTGCTCAGAGATCATGAGGTATATGCATTCAGCAGCAGCTCTTTGCCGATTGGCATCGTGGAACGCATTAATCCGGAATACTATCGAATGTCTCTTAAAAAAGAAGATCGCATCCTGCTTGTTAGCGACGGAGCAGATCATGAACAGCTGCAGGCATGGATCAAGGAAAGCAAGCAGAAAAGCTGCTCGGGCATGCTGCGCGAATTGTATGCCAAACGGCTTGCTCAGCCAATTGATGATGACATCAGCATGATGTTGATTTGCATGGAATCCATATCTTGAGTATGATACAATGGCAGTGGAGGATTTATGTGGAATCAATATCAAACAGGTACCTATATAGCCGCAATCTCCGGAGGACCGGACTCCATGGCAATGCTTCATATGGCATATCAAGCAGGAGTTCATCTTGTAGTCGGACATGTTAACTATAAAAAGCGGGCAAACAGCGATCAGGAAGAAGAGATTGTCCGCTCTTTTTGCATTGCCAGAGGAATCCCTTTACATGTCAGAACAGCACCTAAGCAAATTGCCGGGGGAAACTTTCAGGCGGCTGCACGTACCTTTCGGTATACCTTTTTTGAAGAATTATACCGCCGGTATCATGCGCAAGGTGTTTTCACCGCACATCATCTAGATGATTTTTTGGAAACTGCCTTGCTGCGAAAACAGCAGAAGCGGGAAGTGGATTATTATGGAATCCAAGAATCCACATACTTCCATGGAATGGTCATACTAAGACCGATGCTATCCTTTTGGAAAGAAGACTTGCGGGAGTATTGCCATCAAGCACAAATTCCTTATGGGGAAGATGAAAGTAACAGTTCGGATCAATATGCTCGCAATCGTATTCGCAATCAGCAGTTAACATATTATTCCAAAGAAGAAAAACTAGCGTTGAAACTGCAAATTGACACAGAGAATGAGAGTTTGAAAAAGAAGCAAGATACTTGTGATTTATTATTGCGTCAATTACAATACAAAGAGGAATTGTCTCTCGCAGTTTTCATGCAAAGCAATGAGCCGAAACTGCTTCTTCGCAGGTGGCTGCATATGCTGACACCAGACGTGCATCATATGACAAACAAGCAGCTGCAAATGATATTGGAACTAGCCAAGAGCAGCGGCAGCCATAAATTTGTTTCACTTTCAGATGGCAGCGAAATACGAAAAGAGTATGACAAACTGTGTTTTCTCCAAGGTATCAAAGATGAGCCATATTTTTATACCTTGGAAGAAGCAAAAGAACTTGATACACCTTGGTTTAAGATCCGCTTGCAGGGAAACCTAAGAGATGGAATTACATTGTCGAAGCAAGATTTTCCGCTTACCATTCGCAACGCCATGCCAGGTGATGCCATCCTGCTGGATTTTGGTCATAAGAAAGTAAACCGCTATTTTGCTGATCGAAAAATTCCAGTGCGCCAGCGAAAAATATGGCCGGTGGTCTTAAATGCATCCGGCGAGATTATCTTTGTATGCGGAATTGGCAGCAATCGTAAATATTTCTCTAGCACTCCTACTTTGTTTGTGCTAAAATAATAGTGTTATATTTATTTGGAGGTAGATGTTCATGTTGGAGCAAGATGTAAAGAAAATATTAATTACACAAGAACAAATTGTGCGGCGTTGTGAAGAATTAGGAAAACAAATTACAAAGGATTATGAACGAGAAGGTGATCTGCCGATTTTGGTAGCACTGCTGAAAGGTTCGGTTCCTTTTTTATGTGAGTTAATGAAGCACATTGATCTGCCGGTAGAACTTGATTTTATGGATGTCTCCAGTTATGATGGAACAGAATCTGTTGGTGAAGTTCGGGTTTTGAAGGACTTGGACCGACCGATTAAAAATGCCAATATTCTGATTGTAGAAGATATTATCGATACAGGAAAAACATTGGACAGTGTGATGAAATTGTTGAAGTACAAAGGAGCAAAACGCGTCGATGTCGTATCCTTGCTGGATAAGCCATCCCGTCGGGTGACTCCGGTGGAAGTACGATATATCGGGTTTGAGGTGCCAAATGAATTTGTAATCGGCTTCGGACTGGATTTCAATGAAAAATATCGTAATTTGCCATATGTCGGTGTATTAAAGGAAGAGTGCTATTTGTAAAGAAAGGAGTATGGAACAGTGAAAAATTCAAGAAATTGGATTGTTAATTTATTGCCATATTTAATTGTGTTGTTTGCGATTTCCACCATCTTCATGATGAGTGAGAACAGCGGAATAAAATCACTTGGTTATAATGAATTGTATACGACTGTAGAAAAACAGACAGTTGAAAATGTTCGTATTACCATGTATAACACCGTATTGGATATCAAAGGAGAATATACCGAGAACTCACAAGTAATTCGGTTCTCTGCGAATATACCAAATACCGGTGATCAAGCAGATCAAATTTTGAATGCATTAAAGGAAAAAGGAGTATCGGATATTAAAATTGTGGATCCGTATCAAAGCAATATTTTGCTGGATCTTGCAATGCAAATTATTCCCTTCTTATTCTTAGGTGTATTGGCGTTCTTTATGTTTTCCAAAATGAATGGTGGCGGAAATAATAAAGCGTTTGAATTCGGGAAATCCAGAGCCCGTCTGGAAGGGGACATTCGTGTTCGCTTCAAAGATGTTGCCGGCTGTGATGAAGAAAAAGAAGAAATGGCAGAACTGATTGAATACTTGCGGAATCCAAAGAAATTCTCTAAAATGGGAGCACGTATTCCAAAGGGTATTTTACTTGTAGGTCCTCCGGGAACCGGGAAAACATTGCTTGCGAAGGCAGTTGCAGGAGAAGCGGATGTTCCGTTCTATTCGATCTCAGGTAGTGACTTTGTGGAAATGTTTGTTGGTGTCGGTGCCAGCCGTGTGCGGGATATGTTTAAGAAAGCTCAGGCAACTGCACCTAGCATGATTTTTATCGATGAAATTGATGCGGTAGGTCGTCAGCGTGGTGCCGGATTAGGCGGCGGACATGATGAACGGGAACAGACACTCAACCAGATGCTGGTCGAGATGGATGGAATTACTGATAACTCCGGGGTTGTGGTCATTGCCGCAACAAACCGCGGAGATGTATTAGACCCTGCACTTTTGCGCCCAGGCCGCTTTGACCGTCAGATTACTGTCAACTTGCCAGACCGCAAGGGACGTAAGGAAATTTTGGAAGTACATGCACGCAATAAAAATATTGCGCCAGATGTGGAACTTGAAAATATTGCGAAACGTACACCGGGATTCAGCGGTGCCGATTTGGAAAATGTATTGAATGAATCAGCGATCTTGGCAGTTCGCCAAAACAAAGATACCATCCATATGGAAGATATCGATGAAGCGATCGACCGTGTTATGGGTGGTCCTGCGAAGAAGTCAAAGAAATACAACGAAGAAGAAAAACGCTTGGTGGCATATCATGAAACCGGGCATACCTTGATCGGATTGCTGGTAGATGATGCGATGGTGGTGCAAAAAGTAACGATTATTCCTCGTGGTCAAGCAGGCGGATACAACTTGATGACACCGAAAGATGATAAGTTCCTGCATACCAAATCAGATTTGATTGCGAAAATCACCAGCTATCTGGGTGGTCGTGTTGCGGAAGAAATTGTCTTCAATGAGATTTCTACCGGAGCAAGCAATGATATCGAGCAAGCTACAAAGATTGCCAGAGCAATGGTTACTTCCTATGGGATGAGCGAATTAGGCACCATTCATTATGAACAAGGTGGCGGAAGTGTATTCCTTGGACGTGACTATACGCAAAACGTTAATTATTCCGGACAAATTGCGTTTGAAATTGATAAAGCAGTACGGGAAATTATTGATTCCTGCTATGCCAATGCAAGGAAGATCATCAATGAGAACCGCGACTTGCTGGACTTGATTGCCAATGCACTATTAGAAAAGGAAACATTGACACAAGAAGAAATTATGTCTTTGTATAAAGACGGAAAGCTTCCTGAAATTGGAGCCAAAGAGGTTGTGTTAGAGGCAGAAGTTGTTTCTGAAGAAAAAACAGAAGAATAAGAAAAACCCCCATCAGGGGGTTTTTAGACATAGAAATGAGGAATGAAAATGACAGATCGTTTAATTAGAGGGATTCATCCCGAGCATAATTTTCGCTTTTTTGTTTGTAATACCACAAGACTAAGTGAAGAAGCAAGAAGGCTTCATGATATGTGGCCGACAGCGGCAGCGGCACTGAGCAGAACCATGTCGGTAGGTTCCATTATGGGGATGATGCTAAAGGGGGAAGAGGAACATTTAAATATTGAAATTCAGGGCGGCGGTCCAATTGGAAAAATGCTGGTTGATGCACGCAGCGACGGAACAATCCGCGGATATGTCGGAGATCCCCATGTGCAATATACATACAATGATACAGGAAAGCTTGCGGTAGGTGTCGCGGTCGGAAATCAAGGCTCCTTGACAGTCATCCGTGGTTCAAATCGCAAAAATCAATTCAGCGGTCAAGTTGAACTGATTAGCGGGGAGATCGGAGAAGACTTTGCTTATTACTTTACACTAAGTGAGCAGATTCCATCGGTTGTTTCCGTCGGTTGTTTGGTATCGGAAGAAAACGAAGTGATAGCATCAGGTGGCTTGATTATCCAAATGCTGCCGGATGCTGCGGAAGAAGATATCGCTTATGTGGAAGAGATTGTCCGGGGATTGCCTCCGATTTCGGAAATGATTCACCAAAAAGAAAGCTTGGAACAAATTGCCGGAAGATTGGGTACAGTGGAAATTCTGGAAGAAAAGCCGTTGGCATATAAGTGCGGTTGCTCTCATGACCGCATGAGCAATGCCCTTTACACATTAACAAATCAGGATCGCACCGAAATGATCAAAGAGTCTGACGGATGTGAGATTGTTTGTCATTTCTGCAACACCAAATACCAGTTTAGCGGTGCTGAACTGCAAGCCATGAATGATGATGTATTGCTACGCTGGAATACGTTGCAAGGAAATCAATAAGATAAATATGTGGAAGATTAGAGAAGTAGAACTTGCAAATAGGATTGTTGTGGCGCCAATGGCTGGCATCTCCAATCAGGCATTCCGCACGATTGTCAAGGAATTTGGTGCGGGGCTTGTATATGCCGAAATGGTCAGTGCCAATGCCTTGCTGTACGAAAACAAAAAAACATTTACCATGCTGGAAACGGAAGAAATGGAACATCCTCTTACCATGCAGGTGTTTGGCGGCGAAGGTGAAATCATGAAGGAAGCAGCAATGCTGGTAGAACAGCATTGTGATGCGGATATTATTGATATCAACTTTGGCTGTCCGGCCGGCAAAGTAAACCGCGCCAATGCCGGGAGCAAATGGATGCAGCGTCCGCTGGAAGCAGCGGAGGCAGTGAAGCTGGTTGTCGATCATGTGAAAAGACCGGTTACGGTAAAAATGCGGCTTGGCTGGGACCATCACAGCATCAATGTGCTGGAAATGGTTAAGCTGGTGGAACAAGCCGGTGCCAGTGCTATTGCCATCCATGGCCGAACTAGAGCGCAAATGTATGATGGTGAGGCAGATTGGAGCTATATCCGCAAGGCAAAAGAATTGGTATCGATCCCCGTGATTGGAAATGGGGATGTGAAGACCCATTTAGATGCCAAGAGAATGCTGGAAGAGACGGGTTGTGATGCAGTCATGATCGGCCGCGGAGCATTGGGTGATCCATGGCTGATTAAACGTGCTGTGGAATACGTAGAACATGGCATTGAATTGCCGCTGCCGACTCCGCAAGAAAAATTTGAACTTTGTATGGAACAGGCCCGCCGCTTGATTGCAATTCGTGGCGAGAAAATTGCGATGTCGCAAATGCGTTCTCATGCCTTGTGGTATGTGAAGGGTATTCCTTACAACAACCAGGTGAAAAATGTATTATCCCATCTTACTAGCTATGCCGAATTGGAGAACGTATTCTACCATTACGGAAAAGCTTTGGAAACAGAAGATTTCAGCTGGCTGCAACAATAATTGCATTGAAGAAGCAAGAAGAAAGAGGTCTGTGATGAAAGAACTTAATGAAATGACTCTTGAAGAATTATGGAGTTTATTTCCCATTATTCTGAAAGAAAGCAATCCGCTGTATCCCCAGTGGTATGAGGAAGAAAAAAAGAATCTTCTTAATTATCTAGGGGCATATGATATCTGCAGAATTCATCATATTGGCAGTACTGCTGTGGAAGGTTTGCTTGCGAAGCCAATTATCGATATTCTTTTGGAACCGCCAGCTGATTACAAAATTGCAGACATTGCAACAACACTTGAAAAAGAAGGCTGGATCGTAATGGCGAGAAATGAGAAACAGCAGACATTGGATCTCAATAAGGGATATACAGCGAAGGGCTTTGCAGAAAGGGTATTTCATTTGCATGTTAAACCACTAAGCGACTGGGATGAGTTGTATTTTAGAGATTATTTGCGAATGCACCATGAAATCGCCTTAGAGTATGAATTGCTGAAGAAAAACCTGAAAGAGCAATATGAGTTTAATCGTGATGCCTATACGGTTTCAAAAACACATTTTATAAAGAAATATACCAGTAAAGCACGAATTGAGTTTGGCTCACGTTACTTGCCATAAACATTATAAAAGAAGAAAATGGAAGGGCAGGTGAATTATGGTGAATCAGCTATTTTCTAATCTTGATAAAGTATATCTTGCAGAAATTAACGCAAAGCGAATTGCAAGAAATTTAGAACTTGGCAGCACGGATATTCTCGATTGGTGCAAAGCACAAATTGCCGATCCTGAATCAATTACCAGAACAAAGGACCATTGGCATGTGCGCGGAAGAGGCTTTGTGATGGTGATTGATAACCAAACATATGAGATTGTGTCGGTGCGGAAAGAAAAACTAAAAAAAGGCAGCAATATGGATGATGTCAATATCGTGAAAAAGCTGGATGATATTCCTGAGCTGAAACAAAAGTTAATTGCTGTTTTTGATACAAAGACGCATCGGAGAATATCCAACTATAGTTTGTTATTGGCTGATCATATCTTGCAATTAACCAATACTCCCAAAGATGAAACATTGGAATCCTGCTATCAGGTAAATCGACGCTGGCAGGATGGTGAGGCACACTTTCAAGAAGCACGAGATATTGCGGATCAAATGCATATCCTGGCTCGCCATGAAACAGACACTATTCGTGCAAAGGTTCTTAGAGTCATGGGTCAGGTTGCGGTTACCCCACATGTGAAACGGCATGCCTTAATTGCTTCTGATTATGCAGTTAAGGTAGTCAATTTGCTTTATCCCGGGAATTGGGATGAGGTGCGAAAAGAACGTGAATTGCAGATTGCACTTATGAAGAGTATATAAGAGCTACCGCAAGATGCAAAAAAGCAGAACTGAGAAGGCGGACAGAATCCGCCTTTTTTGCCATTATGATTGTAAGTTGCAGTCTTTTTCGCTATAATAGAAGGGCTATTAGAAAAGGTGATATCATGGAAGAATTGCAATTGACGGAACAAGAACAAGTACGTCGTAAAAAAATGGAAGAACTCGTTGAAAAAGGCATTGCACCTTTTGGTCAACGATATGATCGGACTCATCGTTCAAAGGATATCTTTGATAAATATGGTGAAAGTACCAAAGAAGAATTAGAAGAAATCAATGAGACAGCACGTATTGCTGGGCGTATCATGACAAAACGCGACCAGGGAAAAGCTGGTTTTATGCATATTCAAGATCGCGATGGACGAATTCAGGTATATGTCAGAAAAGATGCGATCGGAGAAGAGTTGTTTGAAATCTTCAAGAAAGCAGATTTAGGAGATATCGTAGGAATTGAAGGAAAGATTTTCAGAACCAATCATGGCGAATTGTCAATCAAAGCAGAAAGCTATACGCATTTGGTAAAGGCACTTAGACCATTGCCGGAAAAATTTCATGGATTGAGTGATGTGGAAGAACGCTACCGTCGTCGTTATGTAGACTTGATTATGAATGAAGATGCGAAGCGTGTTGCCATGACTCGTCCAAAAATTATCCGGGCGATTCAGAATTACTTGGATGGCAAAGGTTTGATTGAAGTGGAAACACCGGTCTTGCAGCCAATTCTTGGCGGTGCTGCGGCACGTCCATTTGTGACTCATCACAATACCTTGGATATGGATTTTTACTTGCGCATTGCGACAGAATTGCCGTTGAAGCGTTTAATTGTCGGAGGATTAGAAGGAGTTTATGAAATTGGCCGCTTGTTCCGCAATGAAGGAATGGACAGCCGTCATAATCCCGAGTTTACGACAGTAGAAGCATATGTTGCATACAGCGATATGGAAGGCATGATGGAGCTGACTGAGGGTATTATTGAAGCAGCTTGCCGTTCTGTCTGTGAGAGCACGGATGTGGCGTGGGAAGATAAAACAATCTCCTTGCAAGCGCCATTCCGCCGTTTACATATGGTTGATGCAGTAAAACAAGATGCAGGTGTTGATTTCTGGAAAGAAATGACCTTGGAAGAAGCAAAGGAAATTGCCAAAGAACACGGAATTAATGTGGAACAGCATCATACTGGTGTCGGTCATATCATCAATTTATTCTTTGAGAAATACTGTGAAGAAAAAATTGTGCAGCCTACTTTCGTATATGGGCATCCGGTGGAAATTTCTCCGCTTGCCAAGAAAAATGACAAAGATGAACGGTTCACGGATCGTTTTGAGTTGTTTATTGATGGCCGTGAATACTGCAATGCCTTCAGTGAGTTAAATGATCCAATTGACCAAAGAGCAAGATTCATGGCTCAAGTTGCGGAAAAGAACTTGGGGAATGATGAAGCGACCGAAATGGATGTAGACTATGTAGAAGCATTGGAATATGGCTTGCCGCCAACAGGTGGTTTAGGTCTGGGTATTGACCGTTTGGTCATGCTGCTGACAAACTCCTCCACCATTCGGGATGTTATTCTCTTCCCTCATATGCGTCATCGCGGAGAGTAATACAATAGGATTTTCAGAATATGAAGATACATGAAGATCTAAACTTATACTCAAATTTCAGTGATTTTAAAAGTTTAATAGAAGGCAGAAATGTCTTCTTTTTTATATTGCTTTAAATAGAATTAGCGAGTTGTGATATAATTGTACTGAGAGAAACGTTGATTAGTTTTGGGGCACGAAAGGGAGGGATGAATTGTGAAATATCCAAATTATGAAACGAATACAATTGAATTTAAGGAAACAATTGGTAAACAAAATAAGATAAGTTGGTTAAAGAAAGTATGTGCAATGTCTAATGAGATTTCGGGTGGAACAATTGTTATCGGCGTTTCGGACAATGGCAGTATTGTAGGATTGGATAATACGGAGGAAGTTATTTCGATATTTACTTTAGAAGTAAAAAATAATATTGCTCCAACAGTTACTTTTCATCTTGATGTGGAAACGTATGATGCTAAAGAAATTGTCGTTGTTAAGGTATTACAAGGTAATCAACCACCTTATATTCTGAAGGAGAATAATGGCAGACAGATTGTTTATGTCATGCGTGGCAATACTACTGAGCCAGCTAATCAAAACGACTATATTCAACTTGCTTTGCGAGCTACTAATTTGAGTTGGGATACTCTTGATTCAATGTACCGAGTGGATAAACTCACTTTTAACTCACTATTCGATAAGCACAAGGAAGTATTAGGAAAAGAACTTACAGAGAAAGACTTGTCCGAATTAGGGTTGGTTAATAGTGATATAGTTACAAATGTTGGTGTATTACTGTCTGATCAGAATCCAAACACTGATTCATGGATATCTGTTACTAGATGGCCAGGGCTGGACAAAACGGCTTCTGAAGGAATTATTGATAAAGAAGTAAAAGGAAGTATTATTAACCAAATTGATGAATCCTATAATTTTGTGATGAGTTTGATTAGAGTTGAGTTTTCTTTTAATGAGAAAAGTCCACAAAGAAAAAATGATTATGAGTATGATTTCTTGGCATTAAGAGAGACAATTATTAATGCGATTACTCATAGAAATTATTCAATTCACAATAATCAACAAATTGAAGTTGGCGTTTATGATGACAGAATAGAAGTTAAATCTACAGGATCACTTCTAAATGGACGTACTGTTGATGATTTAATTAATCTAAGAACTATTGGCAGAAGAAATGCCACACTATGTAATATTATGCGTGAATTAGGATATATTGAATCTCGTGGGCGAGGAATGTCGAAGATTGTTACACCGAAAACTGCTTGGAAAAAAGCACCAGAGTTTTATAGTGGGAATGATTTCTTTATGGTTACTTTGTATTCAAGACATTATGGCAAGACTATTAGCGAACTACCAAAAGACTTGAACGTATTTGATGATTTAGGCTTGAAAATATTAAAGATATTAAAAGATAAACCGACAATGACGCAGAGAGAACTTGCAGAACAACTCTCAATTTCAAGACGTACATTAACCAATCGAATAAATAGTTTATACGATAACAATGTTTTAGGAAAAGAAGGAACTTCTCAGAAAAAAAGATATGTTGTATTGGTTGATATTGATTAACATATATTTTCAGCAAGTCCAATATTAGGGACTTACTGAAAATTAGTCAAGGTAGTCCAAGGTAGTCCAAGGTAGTCCAAGGTAGAGTAAAGTGATTGGCTGAGTTAACGAATTTCGTTTTCAAGTAAGTTTGATTCATACTCTTGCCATCTGCCCAATTTGCACTAAAGCATGGTATTGTCGCTGAAAAGGATCTGGGAAATGGTGAACAGATGGATGTGGGCTACGTGGATGCATAGGAATTGATTTGCCGCAACGGTGATTATGCCTAGTATTGATCGTATGGTAACGAATTTATCTAAGACTTGGAATGTTAGTCTCTCCCGCATATTCATCATCGCAGAGAATAATTAGATAGAAAGAATACGTTGAGAAGTGATTCCTTTTGCACATGTCAAAATATGAAAGTCAATAAAAGAGGATATCGGAATATATGATATTAATTATACAATGAAAGGTGGGATATTTTGATAGAGCTAAGAACGATTAATGAAGATAATTTTGAAGAGTGTCTTAATTTAAAAGCAATTGTTTTGAATGAGGATTTTGTAGATCCTGTTGTAAGATCTTTAGCGGAAGCTTGGGTTCTTGGTGATAATTCACGTCCCTTTGCAATTTATGCAGATGGTGTGATGGTTGGTTATGTTCTAATGTATGTGCCAAAAGATCACTGCCAGATAATTAACTTCATGGTCGATACTCGTTTTCAAAAAAGAGGTTATGGAACATCAGCAGCTAAGCTATGTGTTGAATATTTACATAAAGAATGCAACGCTTATAGAATCTCTTTACCTGTTAATCCAGAAAATATTGCTGCACAAAAATTATGGAGTAGCATAGGTTTCAAAATGTCTGAAGATATTGAAAATGGCTATGTTTTCATGCGGTTAACTTTGCCAAGATGTGAATTGGATTTGTGATTATAAACATAATTACTAGCTTCAAATAATGATGAGGGAGTTTTTAAATTGATATATTCCAGAATTATGAATTTAAAAATTACATAGATATATTAGGCATGTATTAAATTATAGCATTCACTATTTCATAAAAAGCTATACTAACATTAGCAAGTATACATTTACTTTGCGACTGCATTGTCAGGGCATTAAAAGCTCAACTCTTTGGAAGCAGAAATGTTCCTTTTTAAGTGTTAGGATTAAATATGATTTCCAACATAATGGATGGATAGTGTTCCGTTGTACGCAATGCAGCCGTGATATTAGTCAATTAAGCTATGTGAAAATTGAACAGCTATATTTATTTTTCAGATGGAACAAGTTAGTACAAAACAGCATTATTTTGCTTCAATCATAAATCTTTATCGTTTTAACAATAAAACGATAAAGGTGGTCCAAGATAGAGCAAAGTGATTTCAAATAATCATTTTGCTTTTTTTACGTCGAAATTCTCTGGCCTGCAAGTAAGCACAATAAATTTGCAGCTTAGCATCCCTATAGATGCTTTTTTAAAATGGATAAAGTATACTAGGCATAGTGAAGGGAGGCGGAAATGTGAGGTTAACATTTGAATATGGAGATTACGAAGAAATGGAGATCGTAATTCGCTGCAATGAGGATGACCCGCAACTCCAAACAATTCTCTCTTTGCTTCAAGATCGCACAGCAAAACTAACATGCTTCAAAGATAAAAAAATTTATCTTGTTACGCCGTATGATCTCTATTATGCAGAAGTAGTAGATGGAAAGACATTTGTATATCTGCAAGCGATGGTTCTGGAAACAAATCATAGTTTGTCGGAGCTGGAATTGCAATATAAAGAATCTGGATTGGTACGAATTGGCAAGTCGCAGCTAGTAAACTTATATCAAGTCGCCGCATTAAAAAGCTTGCCTAATAGCCGCATAGAAATCACATTAAAAAATGGGGAGAAATTGATTGCTGCACGACACTATATTCAGTATTTAAAGGAAAAAATTGGGATGTAAGGAGGTTATGATTGTGCAAAACAAATCAAAGCGTTATTTTGCAATCGTTTATGTATGGATGGCCAAAGCCAAATACACTATGGCAATGCTGTATATTGTATTTGTTTATCTGTATTTGCTGGGAAATTTTACAGCGGCAAAGCAGGTAGTTGCCTTAGACTTGCCTACATCATTAGAAATGATGGTTACTTGTCTGCTGATTGGAATGAGCCAGAAACTGATTGTGCCTTTGGAACGGTTAACTGTAAAACGATCCCTCCTGTGGCTTGTAATTGGAATCAGTTTAACAGCAGCAGCCAATTCAGTATTTCAATGGTTTATGCTTTTCCCGCTTTGGTACAATGTCTTGTTTATCGGAATAGTTGGCCTTGGTATGGTGGCGATGCTTGTGGGTTATTACTTTGAGTTGCAAAATGAAACGATCCAATTAAATAAACAACTCGAATATTTTCAAAGTTCAATCGGAAGAAACAGAAAGGATGGATAGTACATGCCAGCAATTGTTGTTGAGAAGTTAAGAAAGAATTATGGTTCGACTCCGGCTGTTAAAGATATTAGCTTTACAGTAAATGAAAAAGAGATTTTTGGATTTGTTGGTCCGAATGGTGCAGGAAAGTCCACAACCATTCGGGTATTGCTTAATTTTATCTATGCAACTGAAGGAAAAGCAGAGATAGACGGGATGGATTGTGTGGTTGACGCTAAAAAAATCCGGACAGTTACGAGTTATGTTCCAAGTGATGTACGGATGTACGGGGACATGAAAATTTCAGAGATATTAAATTATCATAGTAAATTCTATGTCAAAGATCAAAGCGCAGAGCAGAAGCGGCTTTGCGAGCTGTTTGGTGTGGATGAGCAGAAACGATTCCGGGAGTTATCCACCGGCAATAAAAAGAAGGTTTCCTTAGTGTGTGCCTTGTCATCCAAGCCGAAGGTATTGATCTTGGATGAGCCTACAAGCGGATTGGACCCCATGGTGCAAAAAGACTTGTTCCAAGAATTAAAAAGACAAGCAGCAGACGGCATGGCAATCTTGCTGTCCAGCCATAACCTGGCTGAAGTGCAAGAATATTGCGACCGGGTAGCATTTATTCGCAGCGGGGAGATTATTTCCATCTCAGAGCTTGCAGCAATGAACCGGGAATCGAAAAAGGTGATTACCATTTATGGAGGAAAAGAAATTCCGAGCGGGTTTGAACTGCTGGAGCAGCAGGATGACAAGCGTATCTTGCGAACCAATGCGGATGGTGTGGCTTTGCTTGATTTATTGTATCAAATAGAACCAGCATCATTTACTGTAGAGAAAGAAAAAATTGAAGATCAATTTATGAAATTATACCGGAAGGAGGAAATATGATGAATATGTTCAGAATGGAACTAAGAAATTTAAGGAAAAGTACAATCCGGTGGACATGTTCTGTTGGCTGCATCATTTTGCTCATGCTGGCATTTTATCCGTCGATGCAAACAGAAGCAATGCAAGCAATCACAAACGCCAAATTAGATAGTATTGATCCGGCAGTATTGGCAGCAATGGGCTTGCAGGAAATACCTGATTTTACGGTTATATCGAATTTCTTTGGATATGTTTTGCAATTCATCACATTGGCTCTTATGGTTTTCGTTACACAGCAAGCCTCTTCTTTGCTGATCAAAGAAGAAAGTGAAGGTACAATTGAATTTCTTTATGCTAAACCAGTTTCCCGGTTTGACATCATATTGCAAAAAGCGGAGGCCCATGTTCTGCTGTGGGTTATGATGAACTTAGCATTGCTAGTTGTCACATTGACCGGATATTTGATGTTTGGCAATCTCACATTTCTTGATAGCTTGAAAGAATGTCTGCTTTTCTATGGCAGTATTCTATTGATTGGCCTCTTATTTTCCGCGATTGGCTTGCTCGTATCCACATTAATGAAAAGTGTACGCAGCTCATCAGGTGTTACCATTGGTTTGGTATTTGGGACTTTCGTTGTGGGGGCAACTTCGGCAGTCGTGAAAGAACTGGAGTTTCTACGATATTTTTCACCGATGGACTGGATCAAAGCTTCCAAATTAATGAGGGTGGGACTTCATCCAGAGGAGTGGGCTATCGCAGCAGCGATTATCATAATTTGTCCGGTACTCGCTTGGTTGAAGTATCGTAAAAAAGACTTTCTAATATAAATCAATAATATGAAAACAAACAGGGCTTAGATCATCTGGCCCTGTTTGCTTGTTTGAATGATATTTACATTATCTTGAAGCAGTAAATGAGATTCGTAACTGTTTTTCGGAAGTAGTATCATCAGGTATTAAATAGGGATCTGAGAGTATATATCCCTGCGACTCAATGTGGCTTGCATAGGTGATACCCGCTAATTCAAATTCAAAATTCTCAAATGGATGACTGGCAATTTGTTTCATGATAGTTTTGGGAACTTTAGAAAAGAATGATTGCGTTTGTTTAGAGCCGGAGAAAGATAGTGCGAGAAGCATTGCTTCCGGTGTTCTGGTGTGGGTAAAGATATCGTCTTGGGTATTCTCGATCAGAAAAGAAACTTTGGAGATAAGACCATCTTCCAACTCGTAAACAAGAGCTGGTGGATCTTCACGCAAGGAAATGGCAAAGTTACCATACGAATTGTCAGTAAACCACTCTCCATTCTCGTCCAAATACTGATTCCCAAAATTGTATTGCAATAGATATATATAATAGTTATAGTTAGCTGCAAACTGCTCTATGGTAAGCGGCCCTTGGTGCCGTGGCAAATACTGCCAGGCGTCAATGTTATATAATACCGCAACCAAGCAAATATGCCCGATCGCATAAACCGCATAACGATAGATTTTGGTATCTCTTAGCTGGTAATTTAGATCATGATCCCATTTCAGCACCTCGTTTGAAGAGCAGGTATCAAAAGAACGCCATAGGCGATATAGCTGATAAATTGGGACATAGAGCCCCATGCCGCTTACAAATACTTGCCAAGTGCGTGCAAACCCTTGTTCATAGCGGAGTTTATGACCATCTGCTGAGTAGAGGGATAATCCAAATACTGCTTTCCCTGGCGTTGTTGCCAAAAATCGCAGCCATAGTGGTTCGATCAAAAGCATCATAACAGTTACCATAAATAAATCGGCGATACGTTCCGAGTTGCTTCTAACAATAGTGGGTGTCTGGAATAGGAAAACTCTTAGTGCAATCCATAAGACATGGTATAAGTACATATCAAATGCACGGGCAAAGAACCGGCGCCAGGGATCATTGGCCTGAGAAAGACGGTCCGCTGGTATAGTGAAATAGGAAGTACTCCTTTCGCTGGTCAGCGTTGAGATTCCATCCAAATACTTTTGGGCATTTAAATCGGTGAAGCTGACATCATCTTCCTTCATGCTTAAACATAATTGCAAGGCATAGGAAGTATCCTGAAGTTCGTGTTCCAGCTTAGTGATCTGTGTGTTCAAGATATCTGTCAATGAAATATTTCCCTGCAGCAAAGAGCGGATATCCGCCAAGGAAACATGGAGGCTTCGCAATAACTTAATGCGCAGCAAAAGGGCTAAATCATCCTCGGTATAGTCACGATATCCGTTGTCTAAATAGCGAGGGGAAAGCAGTCCTTCTTTTTCATAAAATCGTATATTGGAGCGATCCATTCCTGAGCGTAATTCTATTTCCTTAATCGTCATGATAGTGTTCCTTTCTGATCATGATTCTATCGTAAACTATAAAGTTGGTTGATAGTCAACAAGATTTATGAAACTATAAGAAAATAAATTAAAAAGTATTACTGACATCGTAACATGAATCATGCGAAAAAGGAAGTTGCTGGAATTGTTGATTATAAATGAAATGTAATCTACCACGCAGACAAGATATTACAGGAATTAAAAGGAATTGTGAAATTTAGGGAAATTGCTTTCTTAATTGTGCAGGCTGTGCTATCATGGTAACGAAAGGGCGAGGTGGAATCATGATCCAGTATGATAACAGTACGAATCATCAGCACTTCTTCTTTTTTGTACAGTCAAATTGCTAACAGAACATAGGTGCTTTTTCGTACCTGTGTTTATTTTTTAAGCAAACATACTACATTTTGTATAAACGCAAGAATATGGCTTGCACGTCTCTACCCTGTCACCGTAAATGCAGGACTACAAAATAGAGTTTTTTTCTATTTTCGTTATGAGACAACAAGCGATATTTGTTGTCTTTTTTCTTTTGGGAGGTAACGGATGGAACACATTCAGGCAGCAATTATTATGGGCAGTAAAAGCGACTACGAAACAATGAAAGAAGCATGCATGGTGCTGGATCAGTTTCAAGTTTCCTATGAAGTAAAGGTAGTAAGTGCACACAGAACACCAGAGTATATGATGGAATATGCAACACAAGCAAAGCAGCGGAGAATTCAAGTGATAATTGCGGGGGCAGGAGGTGCTGCGCATTTGCCAGGCATGGTTGCAAGTCTTACAACATTGCCGGTCATTGGGGTACCGGTAAAAAGCAGCAATCTCAATGGTCTGGATTCTTTGCTGTCTATTGTGCAAATGCCCGGAGGGGTTCCTGTAGCAACCATGGCGATCGGAACGGCGGGAGCTAAAAATGCAGGATTGTTTGCAGTGCGGATGCTGGCGCTTCAAGATCAGTCACTGGCGCAGCAATATCAGGAATACCAAGCCCGCATGGAACAACAAATACGGGAGTGTGAACTATGAGTGCTGTGGTCTTGCCGCCGGCAACCATTGGCATCATCGGCGGCGGTCAGCTGGGCCGGATGATTGCAATGGAAGCCAAAGCAATGGGCTATCGGGTAATCGTATTAGATCCCACCAAAGGTTGTCCTTGCGCTCAGGTTTGTGATGAGCAAATTGTTGGAGATTTAGATTCTTATGAAATGATCGAGCAGCTATGCAAGCAAAGTGATCTGGTAACTTATGAATTTGAGAATGTGGATGTCCGGCATATCGAGCAATTGGAAACACATTACAATATCCCGCAAGGAAGCAAAGCATTGAAAATTTCCCAGGCACGGGATCAGGAAAAACAATTTGCGCAGTCGCTGGGGATTGCAGTTGGCAAGTTTCAGCTGATTCATACAAATGAAGAACTTTTGCAGGCAATTGCCGTGATTGGATATCCGCTGCTTGTAAAGACCAATCGATTTGGCTACGACGGCAAGGGTCAAGTGAAGCTGGCATCTTCGGCAGATCTTGAAACCAAAAAAGAAATATTGGAAGCTATGTTGAAGCAGCCTTGCCTGGTGGAAGAATTCATTCCCTTTGATCAGGAAATCAGCGTGATTTATACCAGAGGCTATCAAAATAGTACGGTATTTCCTATTCCGCGCAATATTCATGAACAAGGAATCTTAGCGTATTTGCTTGTTCCGGCCCAGCTTAGCGAAGTTTTGCAGGCAGAAGCAGGAAAGCTGGCATCGTTGATTGCTGCTGAATTGCAGTATGTTGGGACAATGGCTGTAGAGCTGTTTGTCCGCAATGGAACGCTCTATTTTAATGAGATGGCACCACGCGTGCATAACACCGGGCACTATACGCTGGATGTTTGCAGTAAAAGTCAATTTCGGACGCATGTGGAAGCAATTTGCGGATATTCACTGGCACCGATTATCCGCTATCGTGATGCAGTGATGGTAAATGTGCTGGGCAAGGATATGGAACACCTATATTCCTATTTGAAGCAAACAACAGCTACAGCATACAATTTCTATTTATACGGCAAGCAAACAGCAAAGCCAAATCGCAAAATGGGGCATCTTACTTTCTTCGGAGAGGATAATCAAGCGCTATGGAAACAGGCAAAGCAACTAGGAGGAACAGCAGAATGCGAACAGTAAGGATTTATGTGGAGAAGAAGCCCGGCTATGCATTGGAAGCCAAGCATTTGCATGTTGAACTGGAAGAAACATTTCATATTCAACTGCAAGAGTTGCGCATCTTAAATCTCTATGATGTGTTTCATATCAGCGAAGAAACGCTGGCCAAGGCAAAACAAACCATTTTCGCAGAAGTGATGGTGGATGAAGTCATGGAAGAAGTGAATACTTCCGGTTATCATCAAATTGCATATGAATACCTGCCGGGGCAGTATGATCAACGAGCGGACAGTGCCATGCAATGCCTGCAGCTACTTGATGACAGCCAGCAGAGCATCATTCGCAGCGGGAAGCTGGTTTTGTATAAAGGAACTCTTGCACCATCCCAGCATGCAGCCATCAAGCAATATCTCATCAATCCCGTAGAAGCCAGAGAAAAGCAGATGAACCAGCTTTTATATGAAGAACACGCCGATGTACTTCCGCTTGCTTCCTATGACCAGTTCTTGCATCTGAACAAACAACAATTGGAACAATTTCGCGCAGATCACCAGTTTGGCTTTCATCTGGCAGACCTCCTCCATATTCAGGCTTACTTCAAAGAAGAAGAACAGCGCAATCCGACGGAAACGGAACTTCGGGTGTTAGATACATACTGGTCTGATCATTGCCGGCATACCACCTTTGAAACGATCCTCACAGAAATACACTGGGGTCATGGTACCTTGCAAACGCAAATACAGGAAGCTTTTCAGCTATATCTTCAAAAACGTGTATCTTTGCAACGAGAAGAAAAACCGATGACCCTGATGGATCTCGCAACCATCGGGGCGCGCCATGCAAGTGCCGCGGGCAAATTGGAACGATTGGAAGTAAGCGAAGAGATTAACGCATGCAGTGTGCTGATTGAGGTAGATCATGATGGAAACAAGGAGCCCTGGCTGCTCATGTTTAAGAATGAAACTCATAATCATCCAACAGAAATCGAACCATTTGGCGGAGCTTCAACTTGCATCGGCGGAGCCATTCGTGACCCTTTAAGCGGACGCAGCTACGTATATCAGGCAATGCGTATCAGCGGCAGCGGAAATATTCTTGCGGATATTCAGACAACTAGAAACCATAAGCTTCCGCAAAAAACCATATCTGCAAAAGCAACACAAGGATATTCTTCCTATGGCAATCAAATTGGGTTAGCTACGACCTTTACGAAGGAATTATTTGCGGATGGCTTTGTGGCAAAGCACTTGGAATGCGGTGCTGTGGTGGGAGCGAATCATAAAGATCATATTGTCCGCGCATCTTGTGCAGCAGGTGATGTGGTTTTGCTGCTGGGAGGCAGAACAGGCCGGGATGGGATTGGCGGAGCGACAGGCTCCAGCAAGGAACATACAGCGCAAAGTCTGGAACTCTGTGCTTCCGAAGTGCAAAAAGGGAATGCAGTGGAAGAACGGAAGATCCAGCGCTTATTCCGCAATCCCGCAGCTACAAAACTAATCAAAAAATGCAATGATTTTGGTGCCGGCGGAGTTTGTGTAGCGATCGGTGAGCTGGCCGATGGCTTAGAAATACAATTGGATCAAGTGCGGACGAAATATGCCGGATTGAATGCTACAGAACTTGCCATCAGTGAATCGCAGGAGCGGATGGCGGTTGTAGTGGCCCCGAATGATGCCGAGCAGTTCATTCAGTTCGCCGAACAAGAAAATCTGGAAGCATATGTCGTGGCTATGGTCAATGATACCAATCGCTTGCGTATGACGATGCATGGGGAAGTTGTTGTTGATCTTAGCCGTGACTTTATGAATACCAATGGTGTACGTCAGGAAACAGCTGTTCTGGTTGAAGGCGAATTGGGCTTATGCAATCCTTTTGTTTCCGGCTTGCCGCTGAGTGAAGAAACTGTTTTGCAAGTGTTGTCGCGCTTGGATGTTTGTTCGCAAAAAGGAATGCAGGAGCAATTTGATGCTTCGATTGGATCGACCACCGTATTAATGCCATACAGCGGCAAATATCAATTGACACCAGCTCAGGCATCGGTGCAAAAACTTCCGGTGCTGGATGGCAGGACAACTACTTGTTCGATTCTAACTTATGGTTATTACCCGCAGATTGCCGAGTTCAGTCCGTACTTGTCGGCGGTATATGCAGTCATTGATTCGTTGGCAAAAGTCATTGCCGTGGGCGGCAGCTTGCAGGAAACATATCTTTCCTTTCAAGAATACTTTGAGAAACTCGAACAAGATCCTAAAAAATGGGGCAAAGCGGTGCAAGCATTGCTGGGCAGCATTGCAGCACAGGAAGCATTCGAAGTGTATGCCATTGGCGGAAAAGACAGCATGAGCGGCACCTATCAGGAATTGACAGTACCGCCGACCTTGATTTCCTTTGCATGTTCCGTGGGCCATACCAAGCGCATCAAAAGTAACCATCTGAAACAAGCGGGAAACTATCTATATCTGGTAAAACCAAAGATGGATGAAACGTTCGTTCCCGATTTTGCCTCTTTCCGTCATTGCTTTGCCTTGGTCGAACAAGAACTCTTATCCGGCAATATAGTGGCAGCTGGCGTTGTGAGCGAAGGTGGTATTATAGCTCAGCTGGTGCGCATGGCGGCAGGGAATCGCCTTGGTTTCCAAATACAATATGAGGGCGAGTTATTTGGCTTGATGCCAGGTGCATTCCTAGTGGAAACAAATAAAGAAATCGTTGATTCAGCAGCCATCTTGTTAGGCCATGTAACGGAAGCAGCCATCCAAATCAATGGCTTGCAGTTAGATTCGGAAACAGTCTTTGCAGCTTACCTGAATCCATTGCAGACTTTATATCCATTCTATGGACCAAAAGCTGATGCATCAGTTTATCAGCCGCAGGCGAGCGGCATTCGGGCGCAGCTTCAAGCGCAAGGCGAAAAAGAAGTAAACGTACTAATCCCGGTTTTTCCGGGATCGAATTGCGAATACGACACCAAGCGGGCGTTTGAAGAAGAAGGAGCAGTTTGCGAGATTCTTGTATTCAAGAATCAATCAGCCAAACAGACCATGCAATCGATTGAAGCATTTGCCAAGGCTATTGCAAACAACGACATCATTGCCTTTCCCGGCGGCTTCAGCAGCGGCGATGAACCAGATGGCAGTGCCAAGTTTATTGTGAATGTGCTGTTGAATGAAACAATCAAAGAAGCGATTCACACCTTCTTAGATCGCAACGGGCTGATTCTTGGCATCTGCAACGGATTTCAGGCTCTTATCAAGTCCGGTCTGCTTCCTTACGGGCGTATTCAGCCCGTGACGGAAGAAAGTCCGACCCTTTTCCGCAACGACATCGGCCGCCACGTTTCCACGATGGTGCAAACCCGCGTTGCCAGCAATCACTCGCCATGGCTAAGTAGCTTTGCGGTAGGCGAAGTACATACAATCCCTGTCAGTCATGGAGAAGGTAAATTCATTTGCAATCAGCAGCAAATGACAGATTTATTTGCCAGCCAGCAAGTCGCATTCCAATACTGCGATCTGGAGGGCAATGCCACCATGGATCCCGCTTACAATATCAACGGCAGTATTCAGGCAGTGGAAGGGCTGGTATCTGCGGATGGCCACATTCTAGGCAAGATGGGTCATAGTGAACGCTATTGTGAAGATGTGTTCACCAATATTGAAGGAACAAAGAAACAGGCAATTTTTGCCAATGGCTGCCGCTATGTGCGAAGCCTCAAACAATAAGGAGAGAGAGTCACATGGAAAGAAAATCTTTTATCTATGAAGGAAAAGCCAAGCAAATTTATGCTACCGATGATCCGCAGACAATTATCATTCATTATAAGGACGATGCAACAGCCTTCAACGGTCTGAAAAAAGGAGCCATTGCAAACAAAGGAGTCCTGAATAACCAAATCAGTGAGCACCTCTTTGCATATCTGCAAGAACATGGCGTACGTACTCATCTGATTGCGAAATTAAACGAACGGGATCAGCTTTGCCATAAAGTGCAGATTATCCCCCTGGAAGTCATTGTCCGCAATGTGATTGCCGGAAGTATGGCCAAGCGGTTAGGCATTGAAGAAGGAACACTCCCAAGCAATGTCATTTATGAAATCTGCTACAAGAATGATGACTTGCAAGATCCGTTGATCAATGACCACCATGCCGTGGCACTGCAATTGGTCTCATATGATGAGCTTAAAGAAATTTACCGCATGACGGAAACCATCAATCAGCTGCTGAAACAGCGGTTTGCCGCGATTGGGATCACATTGGTTGATTTCAAGATCGAGTTTGGCAAGCTTGCCGATGGCACCATTGTTCTTGCGGATGAGATTTCACCGGATACTTGCCGTTTGTGGGATGCGAAGACCAATCAAAAGCTGGACAAAGATCGGTTTCGCCGGGATTTAGGGAATCTTGAAGATGCGTATCAGGAAATACTGGCACGCTTGAGCAGGTAATTGCATGAGCTGTTCGATGAACAAGCAGCCATGGGAAATATTGCTGCCCGAACGGGAACTGCATGAAGAATGCGGAATATTCGGCATTTACCATGTCGATAATGCTGCGGAATTGTCATATTTTGGTTTGCATGCCCTCCAGCACCGCGGACAAGAAGGATGCGGTATTGTAACAGTGAATCAAGGGATACTGCATGGCTATAAAGGAGAAGGGTGCGTAAAAGAGGTTTTCACGGATAGCTCTTTGAAGAAGTTGCCGGGAGATTGTGCGATCGGCCATGTGCGCTATTCCACCGCAGGGGGAGGCGGAATCGTGAATGTGCAGCCGTTTCTGTTCCGGCACAGCACGGGCGATTTTGCACTATGTCACAATGGCAATATTGTCAATTCGCATCCTTTGAAGCGGGAGCTGGAATTACAGGGTAGTATTTTCCAGTCAACTAGCGATACCGAAATACTAGCCCACCTCATTAAAAAAGATCACCATCATTCCCGGATTGAAGCCATCAAAGAGGGATTGCTTTTGCTGGAAGGTGCCTTTGCCTTTCTCATTCTCACCAAAGATAAGCTATATGCAATGCGTGACAAATATGGGCTGCGTCCGCTGGCAATCGGCAAGATGGACCATGGATATGTAGTCAGCAGCGAGACTTGTGCTTTCGATGTAATCGGAGCTGAGTTTGTCCGTGACATTCAGCCAGGCGAGATCGTTACCATTTCCGCAGATGGCATAGAATCAACCTTTTATACCGAGGATACCAAGCATCATATCTGTGCGATGGAATACATTTATTTTTCCCGCCCTGATAGTGATGTGGAAGGAATCAACGTTCATGTTTCCCGCAAAGAATGCGGAAAGGTACTTGCAAAAGAAGCACCTTGCGATGCTGATATTGTGATCGGAGTACCTGACTCATCACTTTCAGCAGCCAGCGGCTTCGCTGAGCAAGCAGGGATTCCCTATGAAATGGGATTGATTAAAAACAAGTATACTGGCCGAACTTTCATTGAACCCTCTCAAATCTTGCGCGAAAAAGGAGTAAAGATGAAGTTGTCGCCCATTCGCTCTGTGATTGAGGGTAAACGTGTCTGCATGATTGATGATTCCATCGTTCGGGGAACAACTTCGAAGAAAATTGTGGCGATGCTGCGAGCTATGGGCGCCAAAGAAGTGCATATACGCATTGCTTCTCCGGCTATTACTTCTCCATGCTTTTACGGAGTAGATACATCTACTTATGAAGAACTGATCAGTGCCCAGAAGTCTGTATCCGAAGTGCAGGAAATGATTGGTGCAAACAGCCTTGCCTTCTTGTCATTGGAAGGATTGTTTCAAGCGCTGCAAACGAAAAGCATGTGTACAGCTTGTTTTACCGGAAAGTATCCGACATTGCTTTTTGAAGCAATTGAAAATGCCAATAAAGATGAGAAATTTTAGGAGGATCTATGAGCAATATCTATAAAGAAGCAGGGGTCAATCTGGAAGCTGGATATGAAGCAGTTGAACGGATGAAAGAACATACGAAAAAAACGTACCGTTTAGGAGTAATGGGGGGCATTGGCTCTTTTGGAGGTCTGTTTGATTTGAGTGTTTTGCAATTGAAGGAACCAGTATTGGTAAGCGGTACAGATGGCGTGGGAACCAAATTGAAACTGGCATTTGCACTGGATCGTCATGATACCATTGGCATTGATGCAGTTGCAATGTGTGTGAATGATATCATCGCCCAAGGGGCCCAGCCGCTTTATTTTCTCGATTATATTGCAGTTGGCCGAAATGAACCGACAAAAATAGAAGCTATCGTAAAAGGAGTAAGTGCTGGCTGTGTGCTGGCAAATTGTGCATTGATTGGCGGGGAAACGGCAGAAATGCCTGGTATGTATGCGCAAGGAGAATATGATATTGCCGGCTTTGCAGTGGGGGCAACAGAGAAAAACAAGCTGATCCAATCGCAAAATGTCCGGGAGCACCAAGCAGTAATTGGGCTGGCATCCAGCGGAGTGCATTCTAATGGGTTTTCGCTGGTGCGAAAATTACTTGCAGATCACGATATTGATCTTGATGCATATGTCGATGAACTACATGATACTGTAGGCAATGCATTGTTAACACCTACGAAAATCTATGTGCGCAGTGTTCTGGCAGTACTGGAAGAAATCAATGTTGCAGGCATTGCCCATATTACGGGTGGAGGCTTTTATGAAAATATGCCGCGCTGCTTGCCGGAACATTTGGGTATAGCAATCCAAAATGGCACTTGGGATATCCCGGCGATCTTCCCGTATCTGCAACAACTCGGCCAAGTATCAGATCACGATATGTATAATGTATTCAACATGGGAATTGGCATGATCTTGGTGGTAGATGAACAAGATGTGCAAAAAACGCTGCAAATTTTGTTTGAGCATGGCGAGAAAGCTTCTTGCATCGGTCATATTACAAATAAACCAGGAGTATCGTTTCATGACTAATCTCGCAGTATTTGCCAGTGGTACGGGCAGCAATTTTGATGCCATTCAAAAAGCGATTGAAGATGGCACGTTGCAGGCGCAAATTGTATTGCTGGTTTGTGATCAACCGCATGCTCTGGTGCTGCAAAAAGCGCAAGCAAAGAACATTCCGGCATTTGTCTTTGAATCGCAGCAGTATGCTTCCAAACAAGAGTATGAAGCAGTGATTTTGGAAGCTTGTCACTTACACCAAGCATCGTTGCTGGTCTTAGCTGGTTACATGCGGCTCTTGGGGAATACGCTGCTTGCGGCGTACCCCAATCGTATTGTTAATATTCATCCCTCGCTTCTTCCGGCGTTTAAAGGCAAAGATGCCATTGGTCAGGCAATCAGCTACGGGGTTAAAGTAATGGGAGTTACCATCCATTATGTTGATCACACCATGGATGGAGGGGCAATTATTTCCCAGGAAAGTTTTGCGGTGCTTCCTGCATGGACGAGAGCGGAAATAGAAGCGCAGGTCCATCAGATTGAGCATCGATTATATCCTAATACACTGCAACGATTATTGGAGGAACAGCAATGAAACATAGAGCATTGATCAGCGTCAGCGACAAAACCGGCATTGTTGAATTTGCCAGTGAGCTGGTGAAGCTGAATTATGAAATTATTTCTACCGGAGGAACGAGAACTTTACTGGAACAGCACGGAGTTCCCACCATTTCGATAGAGGAAGTTACTGCTTTTCCGGAGATGCTGGATGGCCGGGTGAAAACTTTGCATCCTAAGATCCATGGCGGTTTATTGGGGGTTCGTGCCAATAAGCAACATCAAGTACAATTAGAGCAACACGCCATTTTGCCGATTGATTTGGTTTGTGTCAACTTATATCCATTTAAGGAAACAATTGCAAATCCGAATTCGACACATGAAGATGCGGTGGAAAATATTGATATTGGCGGACCTAGCATGCTGCGCAGCAGTGCTAAAAACCATCGCTATGTGACAGTTGTTAGTGATCAAGCTGATTATGAACCTGTTTTGGCGGAACTTCGGCGGTATGGCCAGACACAGCTGTTTACCAGAGAGTATTTGGCTGCGAAAGCATTTCGCCTGACCGCAAGCTATGATGCAATGATTGCCCAATATTTTACGAAGTATACCGGGGAAGAGCATCCTGAACGCCTTACAGTTACTTATGCCCATAAGCAAGAATTACGATATGGGGAAAACCCGCATCAAACTGCCAGTTTCTATGAATCCATGATGCCGGCAGCAGCATCGATTGCGAAAGCCAAGCAGCTGCACGGCAAAGAGTTATCTTATAATAATATTCAAGATGCCAATGCAGCCTTGCAGATGGTGCAGGAATTTACGGAATGTGCGGTTGTGGCTGTGAAGCATATGAATCCTTGCGGTGTTGCCATCGGTGCAACCATTGATGAAGCTTACCGCAAAGCCTATGAGGCAGATCCAGTTTCTATTTTCGGGGGAATTGTGGCATTCAACAGAGAAGTCACGCTTGCTTGCGCCCAGCAAATGAGCGAGTTGTTCCTAGAAGTTATTCTTGCTCCGTCCTATAGCCAGGAAGCGTTGGAAGTGCTGCAAGGAAAGAAAAACATTCGTTTGCTGGCGATCGATCTTTCCGCATGTGCTGATGGCGAGCAGCAGATAGTAAGCGTCAGCGGGGGCTTGTTGGTTCAGGACAGAGATATTGTGAAATCAGATCCAGATCATTGGAAACTGGCAACAAAAGCAAGTATTACCAAAGAACAGCAAAATGATTTGGTCTTTGGCGAACTGGTGGTGAAGCATGTAAAGAGCAATGCGATTGTAATTGTAAAAGATGGCGCAACGCTCGGAATTGGTGCGGGGCAGATGAATCGTGTCGGTGCAGCACGCCTTGCCTTGGAACAAGCTGGTTCCAAAGCACAAGGTGCTATATTAGCCAGTGATGCCTTTTTTCCGATGGATGATACCGTTCGCTTGGCTGCAGATTATGGCATTGCGGCGATCATTCAGCCGGGTGGTTCCTTGAAAGATCAAGACTCCATTCAGGCATGTGATGAATTAGGGATGGCGATGGTGATGACAGGGCTGCGCCATTTCAAACACTGATGGCTCGCGTTCTTGTGATTGGCAGCGGCGGGCGGGAGCATGCCCTATGTGACAAATTTGCTTCCAGTCCTCATGTAGATCAAGTGTATGCAGCGCCAGGCAATCCCGGAATGAAAGATTGTGCAACCATTGTAGATATTGCGACCAATCAATTTGCGCAATTGGCCCAATTTGCGCAAGAACAGGAAATTGACCTAACTTTTGTTGGGCCGGAGATACCGCTGGCGGATGGAATAGTTGATTATTTTCAAGCAAGAAACCTGACCGTTTTTGGTCCGAATAAACAAGCAGCCCAACTAGAGAGCAGCAAGGCTTTTGCGAAAGAATTCATGAAACGGCATGAGATTCCTACTGCAGCTTACCAGACTTTCCAAAACTATGAGCAAGCACAAGCATATTTGCAAGAACAGGCAAACTATCCTATTGTACTAAAAGCAGATGGCTTGGCAGCGGGCAAAGGAGTTGTAATTGCTGGTAGTGCGGAAGAAGCATGTCAGGAACTGGATGCTATGATGAACCAGCATAAATTTGCTTCTGCAGGACACAGTGTTGTAATCGAGGAATTTCTAATGGGCGAGGAGTTTTCACTGCTGGCATTTGTTCACGAAGATCAGGTGTATCCGATGCAAATCGCGCAGGATCATAAACGGGCTTTTGATCAAGATACGGGACCGAACACCGGAGGGATGGGAGCATATACGCCAGTCAGTCATCTGCCGCATAGTGTTATGCAGGAAGCATTAGAACAAGTCATGATTCCTGCAGCGAAAGGAATGGTTGCGGATGGGTGTCCTTTTACCGGAGTCCTTTATGGCGGATTTATGGCGACTGCGCAAGGCGTGAAAACAATCGAGTTTAATGTCCGCTTTGGTGATCCGGAAACGGAAGTGCTCTTGCCAGCCATGAAATCTGATTTATATGAAGTCATTCAAAAGGTCTTGGCGAAACAACAAATGGAAGTTGTATTCCATGATACCAAGGCACTGGGTGTTGTAATCGCCAGCAAAGGCTATCCTGAACACTATGTGAAAGGACAGCAAATAAAAGGCTTAACAGATATTGATGCAAAAAAAGTACGGGTTTATCATATGGGTACTTACGAAGATCAAGGAGAAATCAAAAACAATGGTGGACGGATACTATTTGTGATGGCAAGTGCAAATACTATGGAAGAAGCACGCAAAGTAGTGTATGATGAAGTACGAAAGATCGATGGCGAAGCACTGTTTTATCGCAGTGATATCGGCTATCGCAATTTGCAGTAGAGCAGGGAGATATACATGATACAACGATATGCAAGAAAAGAAATGAGTGCCATTTGGGAAGATCAAAGCCGGTTTGATGCATGGCTGAAAGTAGAAATTTTGGCAGCAGAAGCATGGAGCGAGTTAGGTGTGATACCCAAAGAAGACGTAAAACTGCTATGGGAAAAGGCATCTTTTGATATCGAACGGATTGCGCAGTTGGAGCTGGAAACGCGCCATGATGTCGTAGCCTTTACCCGCAGTGTTTCCGAATCACTAGGTGACGAGAAGCGCTGGGTGCATTATGGACTGACAAGCACGGATGTTGTTGATACAGCATATGGCTACCAATTCAAGCAGGCCAATGAAATCTTGCAGAAGGATATGATGCAGCTTTTGGAAACGCTGAAAGCAAAAGCACTGCAATACCAAAACACCCCATGCATCGGGAGGACGCATGGAGTGCATGCAGACATTACCTGCTTTGGCTTGAAGTTTGCTCTTTGGTTCGATGAAATCAAGCGTCAGCTGGAACGATTTGAACTTGCCAGAACTCATATTGAAGCAGGGAAAATCAGCGGTGCTGTCGGCACATTTGCAAATACTCCGCCATTCGTGCAAGATTATGTATGTGAAAAGTTGGGACTGCAATCTTCGCCAATTTCCACGCAAACTTTGCAACGTGATCGTCATGCTTTCTATGTTTCCACGCTTGCCCTGATTGCCAGTACGATTGAAAAGATGGGGGTAGAACTTCGCCATCTGCAACGTACTGAAGTACGGGAAGTAGAAGAAGGATTCCAAAAAGGACAAAAAGGCAGCAGTGCGATGCCGCATAAGCGCAATCCCATTTCCAGTGAGAATATGGCGGGTTGTGCACGGGTCATGCGCGGCTATATGGTAAGTGCATTTGAAGATATTCCGCTCTGGCACGAACGGGATATTTCCCACTCCTCCGCAGAACGGATCATCATTCCCGATGCGACGATCTTACTGGATTACATGCTTAGCCGCTTCAATACTATCCTTAAGAATTTAGTTGTGTTTGAAGAGCGGATGCTGGAAAATATCAATTTGACACATGGTGTTATCTTCGCGCAGCGGGTAATGACAACCTTGATTGAACAAAAGGCGTTTGCCCGCGAAGCGGCTTATGACTTGGTTCAGCCGCTTGCCATGCAAGCCTGGGAGAATCGTCTGAGTTTCAGAACTTTATTAGATCAAAATAAAGAAATCAGCAGCTTGCTATCTGCTGCTGATCTGGATGAATGTTTTAGCTTGGCATTTCATTTGCGTCAAGTTCCGGATATCTATCGCAGAGTCGGTATCCTCTAACGTTTCACACTTGTGAAGCGTTTTTTTATTTTTGCCAAGAGGAGAAATCAAAATGCTCCATCCCGATATAATCAATTGGAAGATTAAATCCGCCAAATGTCCGCATGCTGGTGCTTTCCGGTTCCCCGTTGACATACACATGAATGGCATCGCCGACAATGCTGAAGTTGCGGTCATCAACCATGGCAATTGTTTCGTCTTTGACAGCAGTTGCGACTAACAGGGAGATCCGATGATCGATCAAGTCCTGTAAAGCAAAATCTTGCTGGAAGAAGTAAGATAGCCGCAGAAGTTCTCCTGTTTGCGGATGGTAGTTGCGCCATAGTTCACCATTTAAAAATGGTCTGTCGCCAAGATTATAAGACAAGTGAATGGTATTAGCTAGATTGCCGGGGATTATCTCCAGAACAATCGGCTGGTAACTAACGTTTAAAGAAACTTGATGTGCTTCTTCAAACTGGATAATCTGTGTACGGAGTTGTTCCAGAAGCAACTGTGCTTCTTTGAGCAAAAAGGCAGGAACATCTTCTGGTATTTCACGTTGCAAAGTAATGTGTCTCTTTTTATCGAATGTTGAGTGCTCATATAAATGGGAATGTTTTGTATAAGGGATACGCCATGGTTGATTGAACTGAAATGTTCCATCTGTTACATAAGCATCTTTTTGTGAATCAAAAAAGCGGTCATACATAGTTGATATGATTTTAGGCAGATAAAGCGGTTTGGGTTGATAGCCTAGCTGATAATTGCAATTGGGACAGCTTACAGGATCAAGCCAAATAGTCAAACCATGATTAGGATATTCTAATTTGAAGGAAAGAGGGGCTTCTAAACCACGAAAAGCGGAAATAAATGGCATTGTAATGAGGGAAGTGAACTCATTCGGATCTTCTGTTTCCTCGAAGGTATCAAAGGCGGTGATGACATGTTGATTTACCAAAGATAGTCCATCAGATGCATTCAGGACATCGTTGAGAGTAATTTCCTGTCCTGTTTTTAGGTTTACATAAACTTCTTCTTTTTCCTCATAAAATTGATCACCAATAGCGATTGAGCGAGTAAAGGTAAAATTTGCAATATTATTAATTGCGGAGTACACAAAGACCCGCAGATTAATAGGAGAACTGATTTTGGAAATTGGTATATTTAAAATGCCTGGATACTTCGGGAGTCCTTTATCTACCCAAATTTCTATTTTCCGGTCAATCCATGCATTTACTTGCAGAGCAATCTCAGGATCTGTGATATTGGTTATGCGTGTGATATAAAGCTGATAATCACCCAAACGTCCAGCTACAACTGTTTCTTCTGTATTTGTTTCTAATTGATGACTGAAATAGAAAGGTTGAAAGGTTTCCGGCTGCGGATAACTTGACTCAGGATGGGTAGTAAGGTCATCGAGTTGATTAGGTTTATTGGAAGGAAGCACAGTGCAGCTAGTTAAGAAGACAAGAACAATGAATAAGATGTTCCTTGCCTGTTTCATATTAACCTCCATGACGGCGTTGCTCGCCGTCTTAAATAGTAATGAAACGGAGACCCGTTCCATTTCTGGTCGATACTGATTGAGAAGTATCACTACTACAAAGCACGTTGAGGTGAGTCGT
>JAEWFD010000010.1 GCA_023388995.1 Bacillota bacterium | reverse complement strand
TGTAAATGGTAATATGTTTATGTACAAATAATCGAAAATACAAGTGTCCAAATTTGTACAGATTTCTGTTAGACTATCTCCTGGAGGTGTCATCAGAAATGAATTTACAAGGACAATTATTGATTATACGAGGATTGAATATGAAACCAAATTTTTCAGAATTGGCGAGAACCTATAAGATTGATAGAAGAACGATCAAGAAATATTGGTCCGGTTACCAAGGGAAGCCCAAAACAAAGTCCAAGGCGAGCAAGCTGGATGAGTATCAAAAAGAAATAGCACAGAAACTTTCCATATCTGGCATCAATATCAAAGCTGCATATGAGTTTATGAACCATAAATATCCTGACATCGGAACCTACTCAAACTTTAGTAAATACGTTAAAAAGAACAAGCTGTTTGTGAAAGTGAAGAAAATAGGTCATCCCAGATATGAAACGGATATGGGCGTTCAGGCACAGGTAGATTGGAAAGAAGACGTCAAAATGATTTCCCGGCATGGAGAAGTGTTTGTTGTCAATATCCTTAGTTTTGTACTGGGATACTCCCGATGGCATTACTTTGAATACAGCAAAACCAAAGAACAAGCTGATGTATTCCGGTGTCTATATAATGCTTTTCGTTCCATAAATGGTGTCCCAAAGGAAATTCTGTTTGATAATATGGCAACCGCTGCCGTCAATCACGGAAGAAATAAACGGGTGAATCCGAACATGGCACGATTCGCAAAGGAATGCGGGTTCCAACCACGTCTATGTAAAGTGAGGCATTCCTATACCAAAGGCAAAGTAGAAGCCAGTAATAAATTCTTAACCTGGTTGCTTGCTTACAATCATGAGTTTGAAAATGAAGAAGATCTGGTAGAAATCATTCGCCGTATCAATCACAAAACAAATCTGGATGTTTGCCAGGGGACTCATATTCCACCTCATCTGCTATTCCAAAAAGAAAAAGAATATCTCTTACCGCTACCGCACCACACAGTAGTTGAACACTTTATCGAAGCCAAGCGGTACAAGGTACACAAGGATGGCTTAGTGTATTACAAGGGTAAAAAATATTCTGTTGATCCAAAGCTTATTGACGAAACAGTGACGATCACAGAATTCGACAACAAACTCTATATCTATTATAAACTAGTTTTAAGCACAATTCATCAAATTTCAGAGAATAACGTTACTTACAAAAAAGAACACTACACGCAGTTGATGGCTTCATCGCATCAGTTCCAGGATGATAAAGCGCTGGATCAGATGGTCATCGAAAATCTGGCGAGACTTGATAGTCTTTTGTAAAGGAGCACCTATGAGCAATTACATCAAATTAATCAACCATTTGGAACTATTGGAGTTAAAGAAAATCAGAGAAACGCTTGATCAGTATATTGATCTGGTCAATGATGGGAACCTTTCCATGGTGGATGCCTTATACGAAATGACAGCAAAGGAACTGCAATTACGGCAAGACAGAGCAATCAATGCTTGTGTGAAGACTGCCAATTTTCCATTCCTTAAAACGGTCGATGATTATGACTTTAGTTTTCAGACGATCGTCAATAAGAAGCAGATCATGGATTTTCTATCGTTTCGATTTGTTGAGAAGAAGGAGAACATCATCTTCTATGGGTCACCGGGGGTTGGGAAAACACATCTGGCAACTTCGATCGGGATTGCATGTGCGCAAAACAGGAACTCAACGTACTTCATTTCTTTCCCGGTATTGATCACGCAGCTGAAAAGCGCATATTATGAAAACCGGTTGGAGAGCAGGCTGAAGTTCTTTTCCAAGTATCGGGTCTTGATTATTGATGAGATTGGATATCTGCCAATGGATCATGAAGCAGCTAATTTATTCTTTCAATTAATCGCGAGAAGATATGAGAGAACAAGCACTATCCTTACAACGAACATGCCGTTCTCACAGTGGCCGGAGATCTTTGGTAATCCCGTATTGACAAATGCAATTCTAGACCGTTTATTGCATCATTCACACGTTGTATCAATTAAAGGTCCGTCTTACCGAATGAAGGGACTAAACATTGAGGTTGGGGATGAGAAAAGGTTGCATTCCATTGAACAAAATGAATAAAGACTTTGAGCAAAGTGATGGCAATAAGGCGTGCTGCGAACATGATCATCAGTAAATTATTCGGAAATGATCTGCTCTGGTTCTTATGGGGTGCCGTGGCTGTGTTGCTGGGTTGCAATTAAGCGGTGATCGTAGCGTGCAGCGAGGGAATGAGCAATGTACAAAAAGTGGAAAATAAAAATGTACAATTAGGAACAAAAACATTTTCCGGAAATTGTACAAAAATGTATTGACTTTTACACTAGACTGAATAACACCACAATACTTAATACCCCAAATATGAAATTAATGATAAAGTTAACTCTATCACCTCTCTCTGTGCAAATAATCTTTTTTGATTGGTTTGCTAAGATAAAAGCAAAGCGAACATTTTTTGTCATCAGTTCAGCACCTTCCCATATATTTATAGTCTTTTCTGATTAGTAAGCATCAATATACCTCTTTGCAATTTTCTCTAGAACAATATATAACACAATAATAGTTCTTTCATAAGAAAAAAGACCAGGTATTCACCTGATCTTAGATTAACACATTTCACGTGTATTGTAAACTTCCGATTCCTATCGAAGAAAGAAGAACCAAATCACGATATAGAAGATACCCAATGTGATTAATACTGCTGGAAGCAGAACTGTAAAAGCAGCGATGACGATCGCCAGCAAATCATTCTTCTCCATCGGAGTTTCCCGAAGTTTTTGCTGTGCTTCCTCAATTGTAATCTTTGGCTTATTTTCTTTATTTCTTTTAAACATATTACTTGTTATACAGATGACAAGCTACGAAATGACCTTCACTGATTTCCTGCCAGATAGGCACTTCAGTACGGCAACGTTCCGTTGCATGCGGACATCTGGTATTAAACTTACATCCTTTTGGAGGATTGATC
This sequence comes from Bacillota bacterium, assembly GCA_023388995.1. Classification (GTDB taxonomy): domain Bacteria; phylum Bacillota_I; class Bacilli_A; order Erysipelotrichales; family Erysipelotrichaceae; genus JAEWFD01. Next base: position 21,765 of record JAEWFD010000010.1, on the reverse strand, counting down.
GGACTTGGAATATCTCCTTCAAGCAAGATCAATTCCTTGTTCTTTTCATCTTCGGTAGATGGAATTGCAGAAAGCAATGCTTGTGTATATGGATGCAATGGGTTCTTAAATACTTCTTCCGAAGTACCAAGTTCAGCCATATTTCCTAGATACATGACACCAATGCGATCGCTGATATATTTTACGACGCTCAAGTCATGCGAAATAAACAAGTAAGTCAATTGTTTTTCTTTTTTCAAATCAATCAATAGATTCAAAATCTGTGACTGAATAGATACGTCAAGAGCACTAACTGATTCATCGCACACAACAAACTTTGGATTCAATGCCAGCGCACGAGCAATCCCGATCCGTTGACGCTGTCCACCGGAGAATTGATGCGGATAACGATGCAGCATGTATTTAGACAATCCGCATTTTGCCATGATATCCAGTACATACTCTTCCAGCTGCTTGCTGCCAGCTTTGAACATGTTATGAGCAACTAAACCTTCACTCAAGATTTGTCCGACAGTTAAGCGTGGGTTCAAAGAGGAATACGGGTCTTGGAAGATAATTTGCAAGTCACGGCGAAGTACACGCATCTCTTCTTTGCTCAATCGTGCCAAATCGATTCCATCATCACGAAGCTTTTCAAGCTCCTCAAACCCATTGGTATTGCGCATAGCATTGCGTTTTGCTTCTACATTTGCCTGTGCTTGGTTATATTCTAAGTTTGCTTTATCTAATTGCTTTCTAACATCCGCAATTTGGCTATCAAACTTGGAACCAGCACCTTGTTCCTTTTCATCAGCACTTGTTTTTTCAAGCTGCAAATCATGAAGCTTGTCATTCAACTGATACACAGGAATAGATTTTTCATATTGCTGAAGCAAGACTTGAGACACTTCTCGCAAATCTGATGCCAGCATCAATCCACCTGCAACACGTGTAATCTGTGCATACAGAACATCATACTCTTTTGTTAAAGAATTTACTTGTTCTTGTACTTTGCCTGCCTCTTCGCCTGCGCTCTTGCCAAGCACTTCCTTGGCATGATTCAGCTGTTTTTCAATCTCATGCAATTGCTTTACATGTTCCGGCAGCTTTACTAGCATTTCTTTGATATATTTTGGATTCAACTGCTGCCAGCTGCGTCCATAATACATCGTGCTGCCTTCCGTTTGCGGATATAGCTGCAAGATAACTCTTCCCAATGTCGATTTCCCACATCCGGATTCTCCAACTAAACCAAAGGTTTCACCTTCGAAAATATCAAGCGAAATACCATCATTTGCTTTGACATAAATTTGATTCCGGTTCAAGAATGATGTTTTCTTCAACGGAAAGTATTTCTTTAATCCGTGAACACGTAGCAACGGTTTTTTATTGTTCTCCATTGTTTCTAACTCCTTTCTTAGGATAGAAGCAGCGGACACTTTGTTCTTCACTAATCTTAAACAATTCCGGTTCTTCTTCCAAACAGCGTTTCGTTGCATATTTACAACGAGGAGCAAACTTGCATCCCTTAGGAAGATCCAGCGGGTGCGGTACAGATCCTGGAATAGCTTCCAAGCGTTGGCCGCGTTCGGTACTTAATCTAGGAATGGAAATCAATAATCCTTCTGTATAAGGATGTGAATATTCGCTTTGTTCTTTGAAAATATAGTCAACAGGTGCCGACTCCACAACTTGCCCGCAATACATAACTGCAACATCATCCGCCATTTGGTTGATAACACCTAAGTCATGGGTAATGAAGACGATTGCAGCATTGTATTCTTTCTTCAAGTCATTCATCAAACGCAAAATTTGTGCTTGAATCGTAACGTCCAAAGCCGTTGTAGGTTCATCTGCAATCAGCAATTTAGGACGGCAAGCCAAAGCCATCGCAATCATGACCCGTTGGCTCATACCACCGGATAACTGATGCGGATAGGCCTGCGCAATTGATTCCGGATTCGGAATTTTAACTGCAGCCAGCATTTCGATTGCTTTTGCATGAGCTTCTTTTTTAGATAATTTTTGGTGAATCATCAATGCTTCACTAATTTGTCTGCTAACTGTAAATACAGGATTCAAGCTTGTCATTGGTTCTTGGAAGATGATGGAAACATCATTTCCACGAACACTGCTCAATTCATCATTGCTTAAATCCGAGATCTTTTTCCCGTCAAACCAAATTTCACCTTCATAAATTTTCTGATTGTGTTCAAACAATTTCAAAATACTCATCGCCGTCTGGCTCTTACCGCTTCCGGATTCCCCTACAATACCCAGGGTCTTTCCTTCTTCCACGCTCAAGCTTACATCATTTACTGCTTTGATCAAACCGCGTTTTGTTTCGAAATATGTGTGTAAATTTTTGATTTCTAATAATTTCATAAGGACACCTCTACTTTTCATTGGCTTTTGGATCCATTGCATCGCGGAGTCCATCACCAACTAAGTTGACACTCAATGCCGATAAGAATACAAAGATTCCAGGAATGATCCATAACCACCAGAAATGCTCAATAACGTGTGCCTTTTGAGCACTATTCAACATGTTCCCCCAAGATGGACTAGGAGGCAAAATACCAAATCCTAAGAATGATAACCCAGCCTCTGTCAATAAGGAACCAGCATAGCTCAATGTCATATTAACAATTACCACGTTTACAATATTAGGAAGAATATGACGCAAAATAATGACCCGGTCTCTAATCCCCAATGCTCTGGCAGCTAATACAAAGTCTTTTTCTCGTTCAGCAAGAATCTGCCCGCGAATCAGACGCGATAATCCCGGCCAGGAAATGGCACCTAAGATAACCATGATCAAAGCAATACGCTCAGACTGACCTAAATTCGCCCCTAATAAGGTAGAGAGGGTAATGGCTAGCGGCATGAACGGGAAAGACGAAATAATTTCCGCAAAACGCATCAATAAGTTATCAATCCATCCACCGTAGAAACCGGAAACAAGTCCTACAAATAATCCAATAATAGTAGAGATAATTACTGCAACAGCAGCAACTTTCAATGTTTCTTTACCACCATGCAAAATACGGGTGAATACATCACGACCAAGATCATCAGTACCAAATAAGTAACCACCTTGGCCCCAAGTTACAACTTTTTTGTCTGCTGTAATTGCATAATTCGCAAAATAATCTGTATAGATCCGTTCCACATTTTTTGCGGAAGCAGGAACTTTCAGCATATTCAAGAAGTCACGACCCCAAGAATAGACATTTCCTTTATCTGTTAATAAAACAAAGTTGCCACGACCGCTGTCAATTGCTTTTACAGCTCCATCATATTCAGGAATATTTAATATGCCATCTAGATTGCTTCCCCAAATATGCAATTCTCCCTTATCATCCAGAACCAATGCATTCCGGTAGGAAATAGCGACATCCACAGCTTTTACACTGCCGTCCCGCAGTTTTTCCGGAACATTTGCAACTTCATTACCCGCAACACCGGTCACGCGTACAGTACCATCATCCAGCATCAACACCATGTTGTATGATGTTGTCTCAAATTTCTTGATATGACCTTGCACATCCAGAGGAATCACATCAAGTTTATTGTTTAACACACTACCCCATACGTATAAGTTTCCATCGGATGACAATGCAACGCTATATTGGTCATTCGCAGCAATTTGAATAACATTTTTCATCGTCAAAATACCTTGCAGCTCAAACGGAATTTCAGCCTGGCTAAAGTTATTATACCCCCATCCAAGAACTTGACCACTGCTAGTCAACGCAATCACGTGATCATCCCCGGCCGCAACTTGAACAATGTTAGCCTGCTTTACTTCTTTAGGAATTTGCGTCGCTTTATTGATACTATTTCCCCATGTATATACTTTCCCTGATTCAGAAAGTCCCACTGAGAAAGAGCGGCCGCTGCTAATCATTTTAATTCCTTCTTTTTTAAGCTCTGAAGGAATACTTAACAATCCGAAGCCGGGCTGCAAATTCTTCACAACTGGTTCAGATTCCAATAATTTAATTGGAAAGGCAAGGGATAAGCCAAAACACATGAACAAAATTAGTGCAAAACTTACCAAGCCGGTAATCGCCAAACGATTGCCGAAAAAGTTCTTAATGATAACCCGTCCCGGACTTTGAATTGCTTCTTCTTCCAATGCCGATAATTTATTTTTCTTACTGCCAAATGTAAACAATCCTGCGATCAGCGAACCAAAGGAGCTGAGTGGATTTGTCTTCTTTTTATCACTCATATTCTCTTCCTCCTAATCCAGCTTGATGCGCGGATCGACCAGCGCATACCCAATATCCATTAATAAGTTAGCAACAAGCGATATTACTGCATAGAACATATTCATTGTTAAAATTACCATATAGTCGCGGCTGTGAAGAGCCTTAATCAAGACTGATCCAATCCCATTCCATACAAATACATGTTCGGTAATTGCGGAACCACCAAATAATGTTACCAAAGAACTGGCAACAATTGTTACAACAGGAATCAGCGCATTGCGGAAAGCATGTGAATAAATAACTACTTTTTCTTTCACACCCTTAGAGCGCGCCGTACGAATGTAATCTCTTGCCAATATATCCAGCATAGCATTGCGAACATATCGAATCGTTCCTGCAAAAGAGCCTATTGTCAAGGTTACTACCGGCAGGATAATATAGTTGCTCCACTCGAAAAAATAGCCCAAGCTACCATCATCCGGTCTGATTGGCATACCTCCAGCAGGCAGCAAATCCAATTTTAATGATACGATAAAAATTAATCCTAAGCCAATGAAAAAGGTCGGCATAGATATTCCAACAAGTGAGAAAACCTGCCAGAACGAATCAAAGAATTTACCACGTTTTACTGCTGATCGAATGCCTACAGGAATGGAAATCATAAAGGACAATACGACCGAAACCATATTCAATGCAATCGAATTCTTCAACGGAGTTGCGATGACTTCCTTCACCGCACGATTCATAGATGTTGAGTAGCCCAGATCACCTTTGGCAGTGTTCACTACCCAACGAACATATTGCTCTGGAAGCGACTTGTCCAGACCTAATTCTGCCCGTTTCTGATTATAAATCCTATCATATTCTTCCGGACTTTTTATTGATGGCGGCATCATCAGTTTTACCGGATCCCCCGGCATAATTTTCATCAAGCCAAATAACATGACAGAAATGATGAAGATAACAGGAATCAAAGAAACAAGTCTTTTCCCAATGTACTTTAGCATAAAATCTTACTCCTTTCGAATTTCTCTTGCTAAAGAAATTATAATAACTGCAACTAGTTTTTTAAATGTATGCTAGAAGCTCATGTTATATTATAACAAACTTCCGTGTAAAGGAACACAATCTTTTGTTAATTTTAACGGAAATTTGCGGTAATTTCAATTTTTGATGATTTCATCCAAAAGCAAAGCAGATGAGTCTATGTATTTTCACGAAAAGATAGAAAAGCGATTCACCCGCACGCTATTGGTCAGGCGAATCGCTCGGACTATACAATAAGAATCTATTTATTACTATTCTGTAACTGAGATATAGCTAATGCCTTGTGCCCAGTCGAATACTGGAGTTGTAGCCAACCCGCTTACGCGTTTGTTGAATACATCATAGTATTGGTTAGAGTACAGAGGAATAACCGGCATCAATTGGTTCCAACGTTTTTGGAAACGCAACCAGATTTCAGCATATTTTTCTTTTTCAGTTGGATCCAATTTTCTCATTTCTTGCAATGCAGCTTCTAATTCAGTATCGCAAGTTTGAGTAGGATTGTTTCTTGTGCCTTTAAAATCACAAGACATTGAACCATAATAAGGGTCGTAAGCAGCTGTGAATCCAGTAGCCAAGTTAAACATATGGTACTTTCTTTCAGCGCCCATCTTGTAACCTTCATAATAGTTGTCCAACAATTTAGCAAAGTCGGAAGATTCAGTAGTGAACTTAATACCTGCAAGAGCAGCGCCTTTAGGCAATTCAACTTGTACCAAGTCAGTAATTGCATTTTCAATTGTTCCAAGGTGGTTCAATTGCAATACTTCTTTTTTGCTGTTATAGCGGAAATATCCTTCTTTTGCTTTAGAAGCATCAAATGGAGTAGTACCGTCAGCTTCAAATTTCCATTCAGTTTGGTTCAATAATTCATTTGCTTTTTCAGGGTTGAATACATAGTGTTCCAATTCAGATTCAACAGCAGCTTTATTTGCTGTATACATCCATTGGCTCAAACCATATTCACCATCTACCAATGAACCATATCCACCCAAGATGTTAGTTACGAATTGGTTACGGTCTACCAAGTAAGCAAGAGCTTTACGAACAAGTGGATCTGCTGTAGGACCAAAGTCATTGTGGAACGCCAACATACCATATCCATTACGAGAGTAATGAGTTTCGCCAGCATTGTCGGAAGCAAGGATCTTTTCGATCTTTTCCCCTTCAATAACACCAGCAACCAAGTCAACATCGCCGCGGATAACCATGTCTACGTCGATTGTTTGGTTGATATACTTAACGATTACTTTTTCAAGTTTAGGTTTTTCCCCTTCAAAGTTACCTTTGTAGTGAGTGTTCAATTCTAATGTAACTACGTCATTTTCAAAGCTTACAAACTTGTATGCTCCGCTGCTAACAGTTGGTTTGTAACGATAGTCGTTTGCTACGAAGTTTGCAGCTTGAACGATATCATAATTTACCAATTTAACACCAGCATCTGTAGATTCAACGTCTGCACCTGGAGCCCAAATGTGCATAGGAGCAGGTTGAGCAGCTACCATTGTCGTTTCATAGAAATACGGCAATTCTTCTGCATTGATTGTCAGTGAGAATGTATAATCATCATACAATTTAACACCAGCGAATACATCCGTTTCACCAGCATGGTATGCTTTATAACCAACTAAAGTATCACCGTCAGTAACGACAGCACCAGCGTCAACATATGCTTTAGAAGCAAATACTAACATTTGGAACACATAGTCTTTTGCAGTTAGTTTTTCACCATCAGACCATTTCAAATCATTGAACAATGTGAATTTATACTCTTTGTTTCCAGAAGCATCCAATGCCGTTTCAACACTCTTAACAACTGGTTTGTTAAGAACAAATTCTCCACCAGGTGTAGTGTCATAAGTCAAATACCCTGATTGGTCGCTGGTACCCAATAATTTACGTACCTGATTGTCATACGAGCTGTTTCCGAATCCTCTTACGAAGTCTCCATTCATTTTTGGAGTACCTACTACCAGAGTTCCGCTTGGTTTTGGTGTACCTTTACCGCAACCAGCCAAGATCACAGCCATTGCCGCAATAAGCAGCACGGATTTCAATAATCTTTTCATTCTTTCCCTCCTTATTTTAAGATAGAATACAATGCAATACAGTAGCCCTGTATTACGGATATTATATAGCGTACTTTCAATGATGTCAATGATAAATTTTGAAAATCTTCACACAACCATCACTTTACTTTCAGAAAATTTTTCCGTCTTTACATTTTCTTGCAATGATTACATAAAAAAGAAAGCGAACGGTGACATCATCCTCATTCGCTTCCATCCTATGCATATTTCTTCACAATTATTCGTGGTCAAATCGCGATTTATAGAAGGCCCGATTTTCCAGCGAATAGCTGCGTTGCGCAAAATTTCCCGGTTCAATCCCTGCCAAAGCCTTATTCATCATATTCATGCGGGCATCAATATTATCGATAAATGTTAGAATCTCTGCTTCGGGAATCAGCGGCAAAACCGGTGAACCGTATTCATATTCTCCATGATGCGAGAGCACCATGTGCCTAAGCAGCAAAATACTTTCATCTTCTGCATAACCTAGTTCTTGAGCCTTGCTGGCAATAATGGCCTGCATAATCGAAATATGGCCCAGCAACCTTCCGGGAACGGTATATTCCGTCAATATCGCCCCGCTTAATTCGACCGTTTTACCAAGGTCATGGACAAGAATTCCCGCCATAACCAAATCCCGGCTTAGTTCCGGATACAGATCGCAAATTGCATTCCCCAGTTTCAGCATCCCGTAGACATGTGTAGCTAAGCCATTCATAAATTCATGGTGATTCTTGCTTGCTGCCGGATAAGTAAAGAACGCTTGCTGATATTCATCAAATAGTGCCTGCACCACCGTTCGCAGCGGAAGATAAGAAATGCTCTGCACTTGAGCCATGACAAACTGCCGCAATTCCTCCATTGCAATATCCGATGTCTGGATAAAGCGGCCCATATCCTTAATCTTGCTTTGCTCCACTACGGAGAACTGCAGTACTTTCAGCTGGAATGCATTGCGGTACTTCAGCACCTCAGCCTTGGCAATCCCCACCACACCCGGCTGAAATAGTTGCGCCTGTTCCGGCTTTACATCCCAAAGCTTGGCTTCAATCTGCCCCGTCTTGTCTTGAAACAAGACCGATAAATACGGAGATCCATTATTGGCAATCCCTTTGGTTACCTGGTAAACCATGAGAGGAATCTCAACGGTTTCCTGTTCCACTAATTCATTGATTAACTTCATCCTTCTGTTCCTCCACAAATTCCATCAGCATCTGGTAATCATACCCCTTACGAAGCATTGTGCTTGTAAGTCTTTGCTGAAGCTCATATCCGCTGTAATTTCTGGATAAGCGCTTGTGCTGCTTTTCATACTCCTTTTGGAGCAAGGACAGCTCTTCCTGTCTTTCCTTGGCAATCGGCACTTGTGACATGGCATCCTGAATCACATCTTGATGGAATCCCTGACGCATCAGCTTCTGAAAGACCGTCAAGCGTGTATTGTTTTCATTCTTCCCGCGTGTTTGTGTCAGCAAGCGTTCCAGCGCCGCTACCGCACGCATCAGTTCCCCGCCTTCTTCTTCCTGGCTGAGTGCTTCTTCTACTCTTTCATATGGAATGCCTTTTTTTACTAAAGTAGCAATAATTTTGCTTTTCCCATTCAGCATCAGTTTCATTCGATCAACTTGCTGCTTCACATACCGTTCATCATTGATATAATTCAATTCCTCGAACTTCTCGATCATTGTATTCATTTCTTCAATTGGCAAGTCTGTCTTTGTACTTAAATAATCATACATTTCCTTGCGGGTACGATCTTTGGCAGTCAAAAACTTCATCGCTCCATGATATGCGCGCAGCCACCGGTCATCTCTCTTGAATGTTTCAATCAATTCCGGGCCAGCCATTTGATCCACTTCAATTCTGTGGCGATAGAATGTTTCAACAGAAACCAAGTATTTCATCGTATCCACATCATTCTCCAGTGTCAGTTCAAAATTTCCTTGCTTGGCCTTATATCCTTTTATATGATACATATCCCGGTACTGGTGAATGGCCCGTTCATAGACACGCATAATATTTTGATAGAAAATCTTGCTGTCTAACTGTGCAACAGCTTGTTTTGCCTGTTCGCTAATTTGCTTTCTTGCTGCTTCATTCAGCACCAAAAGCCGCTTGATCTGATTGCATAAATCATGTTCATCATCAAAGTAAAAACCCGTTTTCCCTTCTTGGATCAAGTCTGCCATAATCTCCCGTTCTCTGGCAAAGACAATGCTGCCTCCTGCCATCGCCTCAATAAAAGTAAGACCCTGTGTTTCTGTCAGCGAAGCCGAAATAAACAGATCACTTGCCAGATAGTATTGCGGTACTTCCTGCGAGGATAATTTGCCTGTAAAGGAAATCCAATCCGCTACATTTAATTCCTGCGCCACTTCCTGCAATGCGGCTAAATCCGGTCCTCCACCAACAATTACGGCCCTCACCGGAAGATTTGCCTCTTTCACCTGCTGCATAGCCCGAATGATCATATCAATGCTCTTTTCCTGAGCAATGCGCCCTACAAACAGCAGCATTAATTTATCTTGCGAAACACCATGTGTTTCTCGTAATTCGATCAGTCTTTTTTGATCAAACAACGAAGCATCAAAGCGCGACAAATCAACCCCGGTCGGAATCACATGGATTTCCCGCTTGATACCATATCCTTCCAGCATTGTTTTCGTTTTTTCCGAAGGTGATATTAAGGTATGGCAGCTATCGCCATATAGTTTGCTTAAGGAAGATACAATTCGTTTTAAGCCGATATCCAATGTTTTAGACTGCACTACATTTACATAATGTGTATAGTCTTCATATGTCGTATGGTATGTGGATACAATCGGAATCGACAGCAACCTGCCAACGATCCGGGCAAAAATACCGATGCCAAACTCGGTATGGACATGAATAATATCCAGCTTCATCTGTTTTACATCAAATAATCCGGTCACCTGAAAAGGTGATGCCATCCGGTAGCCATAGAGCTTTTTAATCTCTACCCCCGGCATCCGCAAAATATTGCCATCCTTTTGGATATGCAGCGCAGAATTCGCTGTCGTTACAACGAATACAGTGTGCCCATTTCGCTCCAATTCTTTTTGCAAGGTTACAATTGATGTTACGACTCCATTGATCTCGGGAGTGTATGTATCACTGAATAATCCGATTCTCATACAGTTCTACCTCCATTTTCTTAATCTGCAAGCGGCGCTTAAATAATATAAAAGTGGTTACTCCGACGATCATAATCAAATGAAACGAAACAAAACGCCAGATTAACATGGAACCAACAGCCAAGGAACGCGGCAGGTACGTAAACATGGATTGAAACATTAGAATATATGTGCCCTCAGTACCGCCACTTGCGCCCGGTGAAGGGATAAAAGCATTTACCATGCCCACGAAGGCTGACATTGCTACCAAGTCAAACCAGCCATTCAGATTCAATTTCGTACCAAGCGCCAATAAAGCAAAATAAGGAATGGTATTATATAAGGATAGCCGGACAACATTCGCTGCAATGATCTTAATCATCAGCGGCTTATGACTGCCCAGACGGGATAGCTCCTGACGAAACTTGACACCCTTTTCTTCCAGGCTGCGCACTTTTTCTTCGGGATTCTTAACCATCTTTAGTTTCGCAAAAAACAAAACCCCTTTATGCGTCAAGAAATCATGCAGCCATTTGGATTTTGCCAGCAGCATCAATCCGATGATAACAGCCAGATTCACCAGGAAGCCTAGAAAAGCCAAATGAAAAACAATTGATTTTGCCTGCGCAATATGCTGAAAACGCAGTACCAGCAAAATAAAAGAATATACCACCAAAGTTGCTTGGTAGACAATAAAGTCCATGAGCAAAATACTTGCGCTGTCAGTGACCTCAATCTTCTGTTTATGGAAAACATAAGCCTGCACAATTTGTCCGCCGCTTGCTGAAGGTGTCAAACCATGAAACAAGGCTGCAATCAGTGCATTCACAATTCCTTCCTTCATCGTATAATCACTGCGGTAAATCCGTGCAAACTGTTTTAATATATATCCTACGCAAACATGGTACAACAAAGAAATCAGGATGGAAAGAACCAGCCATTCTACTTTTACTTTCGCCAGCATATCCACAATACCTGTAAAATCATCTTTTACCGATAAATAGATCGTCACTCCTGTCAGCAATAAAATCAAACCAATATTGATTACATATTTTCTTGTACTTTTACTCATAGTGCCTCACAATTTCTCTTATTATACCCGATCTGGCCGGAATTGAAAAGAAAACGGGATTATCCCCGCAATACTTTACCATACACTCGTTCTAACTCTGTTCCAATCTGCGCAATACTCTTCGACTTTGCTACCTGGTAGCCTGCTTCCTTGACGGAAGGTAACTCTTTGTTCAGAATTCCGCGCAGCAGCACCGCAAACTCTTCATTGGTTTTTCCCATATAACAGTTCTGCTGATGCGATAGCCACGGATGATACACAGGAATATCCCGCACTAAAACCTCACGTTTTCCTGCCAGCGCCTCCAAGACTACGATTCCTTCCGTTTCTTCCTGCGAAGGAAAGAAAAAGACATCCGCATTCATAAAGGCTCCCTCAATAATACCACCTTTTACATATCCGGGAAAGATCACATTGGAGGGATGATCAAATTCCACGGCATCACGCATTTTCTTGGGAATGCTGTACATCGGTGTTTGGCCGAACCAAATAAATTTCACACTAGGAAACTTTCTTGCTACTTCTATAAAATCCAACAAGCCCTTGCGCTCAAAAAACAAGCCCACACTTAACACAACTTGATCATGCGGCTCTAAGCTGAAATACTTGCGAAACGCCTTTACTTTCTCAGGATTCTCTTCAAAACGCGTCAAGTCAATTCCATTGGAGATAGCTGTAATTTCCACTTCAATACCATAGCTCTCCAAAAGAGACTTTGAATATGGCGTTGGCGTGATAATGTAATCTGCGCTCGCATACAAGGATATCAAACGCTGGCGCACCAAAGGCGCCAATTGATTTGACAACACAAAAGAATTCCGAAAATCCTCTTCGGTAGAATGGGCATGGTAAATTACTTTTTTACCATCTTCTCGTGCTTTATTAATCACCATTGAGCTTGTTAAGCCAACTGTATTGATATGCAAAATATCATAATCTTCATTCGGATCTAATGTATAATCGATCCCCACCGAAGACAATGCTGCCATTTGGTGTTTCAAGGCCCGGCCTACCCCGGACTTTGCAATCATTTTTTCACCCTCAAAATACAAGCAAACTTTCATAAAGTTCTCCTTATTTCGTTCTGCTCCATTGTAACACGTTTGAGTTTAGTTGTGAATATACTCCTCATAAATCTACCGAAAACACCTTCGACAAAAAATGCTTCCTGCAAATCTAAAAATTATACGCAAGATGTACGTTGCTTCCTTCGCATGCCATCTGCTATCGTTCAAATAGAAAAAAACCCTGCATTCGCAAATGCGAACACAAGGTTTTCGATAATCTTAGTAGATTCCTAAGCTTGCAAGAATGATTGCAGGGATGGTAGCAACAATTGGCATAAGCAAAGAAGTTACCATAATATCCAAGTAAGAATCTTTATGCGTCATACCTGTGTTATTCAATAGTGTCAATACAGCACCGTTGTGCGGCAATGTATCCAAGCCACCGGAAGACAAGGAAGCAACACGGTGGAACGCTTCAAGGCTGATACCTGAAGTCTTGGAAAGTTCGATATAACGTTCCGCAAGAGCTGCCAATGCAATACCCATACCACCGGAAGCAGAACCTGTTGCCCCAGCCAATACGTTAACTGCCAACGACAAGGAAATCAACGGGCTTCCTGGAATTGCAAGAAGAGCATTTGTCAAGCTTGTAAATCCTGGAACAGCACGTACTACAGATCCGAACCCTACTGCTGCAGCTGTATTCATAATAGCGCCAACAGCTCCTTGGGAACCAACTGTGAAGCTCTTCAAGAAAGTTTCTTTTTTGTTCAAGTTCAATACCATAACCAATACAATACCTAATAACAATGCATATACGATATATTCATTTGTAGAACGTCCTGCTGCGATTTGTTCTGCAGTAAACGGCATCAATTTCGGCATTACATTCAAGAATACAATAACGATTACAAGCGGAATCAAAGCTACAAATACATTTGGCAAGTTTTCTTTTTCATTTCCTTTACCAGCATGTTTTGCATCTGGTTCAGTATAGAAATTGCCTTTCATTTCATGTTGTTTACGTCTCCATTCCAAGTAGAACAGACCGCCGAAGAACAAGATAGCAGTTGCAACGATACCCATGATTGGTCCAGCTGTAGGAGTTGTTCCAAAGTATGTTGTAGGAATCAAGTTTTGAATTTGCGGTGTACCCGGAACAGCTGTCATGGTGAATGTAAATGCACCTAGAGCGATTGCACCCGGAATCAATTGGCGAGTAATGTTTGCTTCTTTAAATACTGCCAAAGCAAGTGGATAGATTGCAAACACTACTACGAATAAGCTTACACCACCAAGTGTCAATACTGCACAAGACAATACGATAGAAGCGATTGCACTCTTCGCACCAAGCTTTTTCATCAAGAAAACAGCAATGGCTTCAGCAGCACCGGTAACTTCCATCATGTTACCAAAGATCGCACTTAGAATAAATGCAGGGAACCAAGTCTTAACAAATCCAACTAAACCAGTCATATATGGACCCATATATGTAGAAATAATATCTAGTCCGCCAGTAACAGCTACTACAGCCGCACATAATGGAGCTACCCAAACAATGGAATATCCTCTGAATGCAAGAAGCATCAGTAGAGCTAATCCTAGGAAAATACCTAATAAACTCATGTTTTCTCTCCTTCGATAGTGATATCTATATTTAACATGTTGAATGTGCCGACATCAGAGGGATGACAGATCTGCTCTGCTGCCAGCACACCCCCTAAACAATACTTAAATTAAGCAGCAGTCCATCCGCCGTCGATTGTCATGGTAGAACCAGTGATCATTGAAGCAGCGTCGGAGCAAAGGAATTTAACTACTTCAGCAATTGTGGAAGGTTCCAGCATTTTCTTGACAGCAGCTTTTTGAAGCATAATCTTAGTTACTACTTCATCTTCGGAAATGCCATGGTTTTCAGCTTGAGCAGCGATTTGCTTGTCAACAAGCGGAGTTCTTACATAAGATGGGCAGATAGAGTTAACAGTAATCCCTTGAGGACCACCTTCCAATGCAGCAGTCTTCGTGAATCCGGACAAACCATGTTTTGCAGATACATAAGCAGATTTAAATTCAGAAGCTACCAAACCATGAATAGAGTTCAAGTTGATGATACGTCCCCAACCTTGTTCTTTCATGAATGGCCAAGAATACTTAGACAGCAAGAATGGAGAAGTCAACATCAAGTTGATCATGAAATCCCATTTGTCTTCAGGGAAGTTTTCAACCGGACTTACTGTTTGGATACCAGCAACGTTGATCAAGATGTCAACTTTACCAAAAGTCTTCGCAGCGAAATCAACAACTGCTTTGTTTTCTTCGCGTTTGCTAAGGTCAGCAGCGATATATGCTGCTTTCAAACGATCAGCATGATCTTTCAATGCTGCTTCGTTGATGTCTACCATCACTACTTTTGCATCTTCAGATGCAAACATTTCAGCGATCGCCAAACCAATTCCGCTAGCGGCTCCTGTAACGATAACTACTTTTTCCTTTAACATGTGATACCTCCTATTTGTATAAAGTTAAAGTTCTATATTCAGCTGTTCCCGGCAGCTAAATTACATGTGTTTCAAGTTCGGGGAAATAATCAGTGTTGCTTCTGTTGCTTCTTGCACTTGCTCCACTGTGAATTCTGGATTAATTTCGATTAATACCAGCCCTTCCTTGGTTACTTCAATGACACCCATCTCTGTTACAATCAGATTTACTTCTTCTTTTGCAGTCAGAGGAAGAGTACATTCCTTCAAAATCTTGTGGCTGCCTTTTGCAGTGTGTTCCATCGCAACAATAACTTTGCGAGCACCGGACAGCAAGTCCATAGCACCGCCCATACCCGGAACCATTTTCCCAGGAATCATATAGTTGGCGATATTTCCTTTTTCATCCACTTGCAATGCACCTAATACCGTAAGGTCAACGTGACCGCCGCGGATAATTCCAAATGATACCGCACTGTCAAAGAACGCACCACCTGGCATAATCGTTACCGGAATCCCTCCAGCATTTGTAATGAAGCAGTCTACATTTTCCGGCTCCGGAGAAGGTCCTAGACCAACAAAGCCGTTTTCTGACTGGAACATTACCATTTTATCTTTTGGAACATAGTTCGCAACTTGCGTTGGAAGCCCGATTCCAAGGTTAACAACGTCACCGCTATTCAATTCTTTCGCAACACGTTTCGCAATAAATTCTTGAACTTGTTGTTTATCCATTACATTGCACCTCGATCCACAATATACTTCACAAATACGCCCGGTGTATGAACCAAATCCGGATTCAACTCACCAATTTCCACAACTTCACATGCTTCTACAATCGTAATATCAGCTGCTGAAGCCATCATATTGTTGAAGTTTCTGGTTGAACCATGGAAATTCATATTTCCATATTTGTCTACTTTATTCGCAAACAGAAGCGCTACATTTGCACGAAGCGGTTTTTCCAGCAAATATGTTTTGCCATCCACTTCCACTTTTTGCTTGCCTTCTTCCACCAAAGTTCCGATACCGGTAGCAGTCAAAACACCACCAAGGCCGTATCCACCAGCTCTGATTTGTTCAATCAGAGTTCCTTGCGGAGTCAGCACAACTTCTGTTTCTCCTGCCATCATTTGACGGCCGGTTTCTTTGTTGGTACCAACGTGAGAAGCAATAATCTTCTTGAATTGCTTTGTAACAACTAGCTTACCTGGTCCTTTATCCACAAAGCCACTGTCATTGCAGATTAAGGTTAAATCTTTTTTACCGCTGGCAACTAGTGCATCGATCATCATTTCCGGACATCCGACACCTAAGAAGCCACCGATCATTACTACATCTCCATCTTTTACGAAAGAGATTGCTTGTTCTAAACTGATTACTTTATTCATATGTTCACCTTATCTTTTCACGATCATGGCAATTCCTTGTCCGCCGCCGATGCAAAGTGTCGCAAGTCCATGCTTGACATCACGTTTCATCATTTCGTGGATCAGAGTTACCAAGATACGAGCACCGCTTGCACCGATCGGATGACCAATAGCAATTGCGCCGCCGTTTACATTTACTTTTTCCATATCTGCATTCAAATCTTTCAATACAGACAATGCTTGTGCTGCGAATGCTTCATTTGCTTCCACCAGATCAATGTCTGCCATTTGCAAGTTCGCTTTTTCAAGTGCCTTGCGCGTAGCAGGAACCGGTCCATAACCCATAATCTGCGGATCTACACCAGCACTGGAGTAAGAAACGATTGTTACAAGTGGCTGAAGTCCAAGTGCTTCTGCTTTTTCCTTGCTCATCAGAACAAGGGCAGCTGCTCCATCATTGATACCCGAAGAGCTGGCAGCCGTTACTGTACCATCTTTCTTGAACGCAGGACGTAATTTTTCCATTGATTCATAGGTTACGCCTGCACGTGGATATTCATCTTGATCGATCTTGATTGGATCACCTTTTCTTTGCGGTACCAATACCGGAGTAATTTCTTCCGCAAAGCGTCCAGCTTTCATTGCTGCTTCTGCTTTATTTTGGCTCGCTACTGCAAGACGATCTTGCTCTTCGCGTGTTAAACCAAATTTTTCAACTAAGTTTTCAGCTGTAATACCCATGTGATAGCCATGGAATGCATCTGTTAAACCATCGTGCACCATGGTGTCTACCAATTCTGCATTTCCCATACGTGCTCCCCAGCGAGCTTTTGGAAGAACGTAAGCAGATTGGCTCATGTTTTCAGTTCCGCCGGCGATCACAATCTCAGCATCTCCTGCCATGATTGCTTGTGCAGCAAGTTGAACTGCTTTCAAACCGGAACCGCACACCTTATTCACTACGAAGGATGGCAATTCTACCGGAAGTCCTGCATGTACAGCAACTTGGCGGGCAACGTTTTGCCCTAATCCAGCTTGCAATACATTGCCGAAGATCAATTCATCAACCATTGCTGGATCTAAATTGATTTTCTCCATTGCATCTTTTACTACTGTCTTCCCTAATTCTACTGCGGACACATTTTGGAATACACCGCCAAACGAACCTATGGCTGTACGCTGAGCGGCTACGATTACAACATCTCTCATGTTTCCTCCTTTGATTTGCTTCTGTTTTAATCAAATTGATTGTTACATGAAGCGCTTACACTTACATTTTAGAAGCAAAATACTTTTTTGTCTAATACCTAAAAATTATGGCAAGTATAACTAAAAGTTATCGCATCATCTCACAATTATTTACTTTTTGTATGATATTAACACTAATAAGATATATTCTATTGACATTTGCCTAAAATTGTATTATTGTTTGAAGGTATATTTCCGCAAAATCACGATTTATTTTCACATTATTTGATCGGAGGGAATTATGGACATCAAACAATTGAAGTATTTTGTCACCGTTGTTGAGAATCAATTCAACATATCCACCGCATCCAAGAAGCTACATTTGTCTCAGCCAGCACTGAGTCAATATATCCGCAAGTTTGAAGAAGAAGAAAATGTCGAGTTATTTGTTCGCTCCAACGGGAGACTGCTCGGATTGACTAGTATTGGCGAGAATTTCTATAATAATGCCATCGTGGTCATTTCTCATCACCAAACCATGTTAAAAGAACTCCGCGATCAATCAACCGCTGTTAAAGGTTCGGTCCGTATCGGCATCCCCCCTCTTGTGTTGACGGTCCTGTTTACCGAAGTATTGGCCCAGCTCATTATCAACAATCCCAACATCAAATTTGAAATTCTGGAAATTGGTGCTTATGATTTACGAAAAATGCTGCTGCTCCATGAAGTGGATTTTGCGGTTTTGCTGCAGCCAACAGACCTGAATTCCCAAATGTACAAAGAAGAACTAATTCGCAGAGACCAGCTGACGGCATTTATGTCTATCAATAATCCTCTTTCCAAAAAGAAAATGATCAGCTGGCAGGACTTAAAGCGGGAACATCTGGCTATCTTCAATGAAACATTCATGATTCATCATCAATTATTCCGTAAGTTTCGCAGCATTGATATGGAACCAAACATTGCTGTTTATTCATCGTCATGGGATTTCTTGTTAGAATCCACCAGAATGTCTAATTTTATAACGATTTTGCCGTCTCCTACCAGAGCTCATATGAATTTCGAAGATATTGTTGAAGTTCCCTTTGACCACCCAATTTCCTGGCATGTTGTCCTAACCTATCCAGTTAAGGAGCACTACACCAGAATTGAGGAGTTTGTACGCGACTCCATCATGGATTATTTCTTGAAGAATAAACCGGCTGGTCCCATTCAGCCTTAACTCTTGTAACCAGCAGGTCTTGATTCATTACAAAAAAACAGAGCAGATATCACACATTCCGGGATATCTGCTCTTTTATTCATAATTACTTGTTTAGTATTGGCTCGCTGGAATACTCCTTGGGCGTTGCGATATCCTAATTCTGACGATCTTCGCGTTTGCGAACAGGAATCCAAATCTCACAAAAGTAGTCGCTTCCGGCAGGCGGATATAATTCAAAGTCCATTTCGTCCAGCATTTCATACTCAGACTGTACCAGAAATTCCTTGAAAATCCTCTCCCACATTTCACCGATGCAACCCCCATCTTCACCAATACAACGGAATACCGCCCACTGCTGCGGCACAACAGTAATTCGATCAAACCCTTCCATATGCTTATTCTGTTGGCAGATTACTCCAATACCATACAGAAACTGCGGATCTATCTTGCCAAGAGGGGCACAAACACCATACAAATAGGGTGTTTCCTGATGTTTCTTCAACACATCGATACTGCCATCCTGATCACATTCTGTCCAAAAATCAGCGATATCATGATTTCCTTCTTCAAGCGTGATTTCATTATGAAACTTGCGCTGTTTGACCATCAAGGTCATCTCATCTGTTTGTTCTATTCGATAATTTAGTGTCATCTTCTTTGCTGTGTGCATCGGTATAATCAGTTTTTGGCATGCTTGCAAAGCTGCTTTTGGAGTTCTTGCTTGGGATGGTGCAATACCATGAAACTTGCGAAAAGCCTTGGTAAAACTCTCCGGCGATTCATATCCGTACTTCAATGCAACATCGATTACCTTTTGCTTTTTTTCAGCCAAATCATGCGCAGCCAGCGTCAGTCTTCTGTTTCGAATATAGGTGCTTGCACTCATTCCCGTCATCAAGGCAAATGTCCGATGAAAATGAAAGGTTGAAACATAGATTTGCGCTGCAATTTCATCATACGTTATCTCTTCCAGCAAATGCTCCTCCATATAAGAAACTACCTGCTTAAGTGCCATTGTCCAATCCATATGCACTTCCTCCTTATCTTCATTTTACCAGACTGCACCAGTTCCGTCCTGTCCTATATTGCTTGTCTCATAAAGCACGAACAATCGAGTAGAGGCTAGTAATCAATAAAGTTACTTCGCCCCTCTCCTGCCACCGTACGTACCGTTCGGTATACGGCGGCTCATAAGTTTACAGTTTTGTAGTAATCTGAAAAATAGATATATCCATACACCTTCAAGACTTCATTCGTTAAGGTTTTTCCTAGTACTGGGCTATGGGCTACTCGCCAATAGCCTTTTCTTGTGCATGCATTGCGGTATGCTTCGTTATCTTGCATACCCAGTGCTTTCAACCGTTCGTGTCTAGTCTTGATCTTCTTCCATTGTTTCCAATAAACAACCCTAATCTTGGCTCTCATCCATTCGTCAATGTCATGCAATAATACTTTCATATCGGCAATCTTAAAATAGTTCACCCAACCCATAATCAATCTGCGCAGGTTCAAAGGTCGTGTTTCATTGCTCACGTTTCCTTTGCTCTTCTGCGTATGCAAACGAATCTTATCCTTCAATTTCTTCACTGACTGCTGGTGTACTCTGGCTCTTGCTCCTTCTTTATTGAAGTAGAAGCCAAAGCCAAGAAACTTAATTTGTGCTGCTCTCGCGACCACAGTCTTTTCTTTGTTTACTACCAACCTTAATCTTTCCTCAATGAATTTGGTGATTGTTTTCTTCACACGCTCTGCACTTCTTTTCGTCTTCAAGAAGATGACACTATCATCCGCATACCTTGCGAAGCGATGTCCTCTTCTCTCTAACTCCTGGTCAAGTTCGTTCAGCATAATATTCGATAATAACGGACTTAGCGGACCACCTTGCGGTACTCCGATTTCTGTCTTCTCAAACTTATGCTCTACCAATACTCCTGCTCTCATGTACCTGTGGATCAGCGAGATCACTCTGCCATCCTTGATATTCTTCGTTAGCAGCGCCACCACTTTATCATGGTTCACTGTATCAAAATATTTCTCCAAGTCCATGTCTATCACGTAGCGGTATCCTTCATTCATGTAGTCCATGCATTTCTGGATTGCCTGCTGTGCACTGCGCTTTGGACGGAATCCATAACTATTGTCGTGAAACAATGGTTCATAGATAGGAGTTAACACTTGGGCAATTGCCTGTTGGATCACCCTGTCTACTGCTGTTGGTATTCCTAGTTTTCTTGTCTTCCCATTATCCTTTGGTATTTCTACCCTTCTAACAGGCTGCGGGTGGTATTTTCCCGCTAGCAGCATTTGTTTCAAGGTGTCCCAGTTTGTGTTCAGAAAGTCTCGAAGTTCATCGACACTCATTCCGTCCACTCCATGACTTCCCTTGTTTCGGATGACTTGCTTCATGGCTTCCCGAAAGTTGCTTTTCTCCACAATCCTCTCCAACAACTGCTCTTTTACTACAATTCCATTGGTGTTGTTTGATTCAAGTACCAAAGATGAATCATACACTCGTGGGTTCCTTTCGCATTCCGTGCTATCCGCCCCCACCAAGCCTTCAAATTCAAATCGAAGTTGGCAGTATTTTGCTTCACTCTTTGTTCCTTTCATTCTCTTCCATCTCCTCATGTTCAGCCCTTCCTTGTCTTACTAGATCAACAAGTACTATGGCTTCTGCTGACTTCTCATGACGAACCGTTTTCGACCATGGTTCAAACTTCATTTCCCCATGTCCATGAGATCTCCCGGGGTAAGGCATATCTCTTTCATTCCATATATCTACACTCTTTACAGTTTCGTCTTCCGGATAACTATTGGATTTTGCCTTGTTCAGCAAGCTCGTCCAGACTAACTGCCTCAAAATGTTCGTGTTCCTTAGACCGGAACTTTGCCTCCGACTTCCTTTGGTACCTCCCTCACGGGTAAGCCCTTGTCTTCAGCTAGTGGTTGGTAGTTATCGACCCCCACAGTGGACTTTCACCACCTAGATATATGCCAT
>JAEWFD010000009.1 GCA_023388995.1 Bacillota bacterium | reverse complement strand
AATCGAGTAGGGCGAAACTAATCGCCCTCTCACACCACCGTACGTGCCGTTCGGCATACGGCGGTTCGGTTAAATTTCAAAGCATGTTGTCTTGTATAGTAATCAAGACAATGAACTAGTCCTGCTTGGGCTAGTTTTTCTTTAGAGATTGCTCTGACAACACATGTTTTCGTGACGACCCATTGATAATGGTCGCCCATGTATGCTGTTTGCCTTGCTAGGTCTTTTCCGATCCCTAGTTTCTGTAATCCCCACTGCCTTCTACTTGGAACTTTCCACTGTTTCCAGATTATCACTCTTAGTCGAGTTCGCAGATGGCTGTCTATTTTCGTCATGCGTGTTTTCATGCTACATAAGGAGAAGTAATTTATCCACCCACGTATTACTGGATTTAGTTTCATGATTCGGTCACGTAGCTTAATTGACCAACTTCTTTTTGTGAGTTCTTTTAGTTTTCTTTTGAATTTTATGATGGCGTCTTCATGTGGTCTTGGTTTCCATGTTTGATTTTCGGGGTCAAAGTAGAATCCAAAACCAAGATATTTGACTTTATTTGGTTTCGTCACTTTTGTCTTTGTCATATTGACCTTTAAACCAAGCTTCCGCTCTATCCAATCTGTGATTGTTCTCATGACTCGTTTGGCACTCGCTTCGCTTTTAACCACAATCGTACAATCATCTGCATAACGAGTAAACCGCAGTCCCCTTGCCTCCAATTCCTTATCAAGTTCAGTCAAAATAATGTTGCTAAGCAATGGACTAAGGTTGCCACCTTGTGGGGTACCGACCTCTGTTTTATGCTTGACACCGTTTACCATAACGCCTGCTTTTAGGTATTTTCGTATCAATGATTCTGTATCTCCATCCTTTACGATGTTGTGTACATAACTCATCAGCTTGTCTTGCGGGACGTTATCAAAGAATTTTTCTAGGTCAATATCCACGATCCAGATATACCCATCATTGAAGTATTCCAAAAGTTTAAGTATTGCCATCTCACAACTTCTATTTGGTCGAAAACCATAACTGAACTCGGAGAAGTGAAGTTCACACATAGGACTCAGCACTTGCACCATCGCCTGTTGAATGACCCTATCCATGACAGTCGGAATGCCTAGGTTGCGTATTCCACCGTTTGGTTTTGGAATTTCCACTCGTTTCACTGGCTGTGGCTGATATGTTCTATTCCTTATTTGTGTCTGAATGTCTGACCAGTTTTCTTTCATATAGTCCACTAATTCATCCAGTGTTACTCCATCCACTCCACTTGCCCCTTTATTGGCATACACCTTCTTATAAGCCATGTTCATGTTGTTTCGATCAAGAATCTTTTCTAGTAGTTCTGACATACTTTGTGCGCTCTTTTCCTTTCCGCTGCTAAATAAAATATCCTAGTTTCTCAAGGTCTGGGTTCATTTACGTTTTACCCTCGGCTTCATCGGACTATTATTCAACACATACATTCGCTTTACGCGATTCAACCGTTCAGTCCTTCGGCATTTCTGCCTACTATGACGTCTGCTGACTTCTCATGATTCGTTGTTACTACTGATGCGCTCATGAGACCTCACGGGATAAGCTATACATCTTTCCTCGTTTACCTATCTGATTTACGCTAATGGGTTACGATTACCTTTTGGATTTCAGTGCTTATAGCCACCTTGTCCGCCATTAACGCCTTTGTATCAGCCACTTAGCCGGTTGACTGAGTTTCCTGTTCGTTAGGCCACGATTTCGCTATTGCTTCCTCTCTCCCACACCTCACGATGCGAAACTTGCAAGTCGCTCTTGGGTTCGTCGGTAACTACGCCCCGAGGGATTTTCACCCTAGATATATGACATGCCCGTCATACTACAAAAAGTCCGCCTATCCGCGGACTTTGTTTTATGATAGCTTAGTTATTTCTTTCCATTTAGTTCAATCACTAATTGTTTTAACATCCCTGCAGAACAAATAAGGTTAGCGATATCAAACTCATTGCCATAAATGAACATTCAGATTAACATGACCGGACTTCTTAAACGTAACTCCTTCCTTTGCAAGAAGATTATACTGCTCGTCCCATCCAGGCACAAGCCTGCCTGCGCTATTCACAACACGATGACACGGAAATTCTCCATATAAAGAAGCACCGGAGAGCACCTTTCCAATTAACCGCGAATTTCTCGGATATCCTGCTAATGACGCAAGGCGTCCATAGGTTAGAACTTTGCCTCTTGGAATTTCTTCAACAATAGAAAGTACAAGATACGCAAAAGAATCATCGATCATCACAGTACCTCCTGCTTTATTCATCAGCAACTTTGTTGTTTAATCAAATAAATTCTAAATTTAAGATCCTAGATATCTCATCCAAATCTTAAGTTCACGCTCCGCACTTTCATGCGAATCAGAAGCATGAATCAGATTATTAACCAAGCGTATATCTTGTTCCGCCTTATCATAACTATCTTTGCTGTATTTTCCGCGAAGCGAGTTTGGATTTGCACTTATAGGTTCGGTTTTCCCGATTAGGTTTCTTGTGTAATCAATGACATCTGCTTCCTCATATGACACAGCCATAATTAAGATTTTCTTTGATTCACTAAAGTAGAATGAATTAAAGAGTTTTCCTGCAAAGTTAAACGATTTCCCCATCCGGTCAATTACTTCATGGTAATGCTCTAAAAGTGTTTTCATAACCTCTATATCGATATCAATCTCTTTGCTTACTTCAATATGCAAACCTTTTGCTGTAAGTTCATTCATTAATATATCATTTAACTTGTTATGAAACGCATCTGGCTTAAGCATTAAAAATGTTTTTTGTGTCATGTTCTGTCTCCTTTCACTTATTAGACGTGACGTATCTCTCTTCAAAAAAGCTGTGTTGTATATTCGAACAATATCATTTACTGGATTATAACATATTTCCTGATAATATCCTATTTAAGCAATTGATTCATAACAGCTATCTTTGACATGACTTAAGTATTAACGAAAATTTAGTTGAGATAACATTGAAAATAAAAGTTAAGCTGTTTCATTCATCTGAATAGCATAGCTCCATGATGCAATAATCAAACAGAACAAAGCAAATCCATTTCTGAAAAAATCTCTTTTCCTGATGCTTTATCAGGAAAAGAGATTATATTTCTTATGAATTATGACTAAGAATCATCCGGTCCCATACTTCTTCCGTGGATGATACCAAGCGCGTGGTTTGTTTCTCAACAATATATATCTTATCGTATGCACTAAGATGTTCTTTAAAAATGATATGACTGACATTAATAATCGTTTTGTCAAGTGCCAGAATATCTCGTTCAATTGCCATTGCAATGTCATGTTGCAGGCTGGAGAAAATCTCATCACAGAGAATTACTTTGGAATTCAAACATAATGCCCGGGCAAGCATTAAGCGTGCTCGCTGCCCGCCGGAGAGATTTGATCCATTGTTCTTCAGCTGGTCAGTAAGTGACAAATGGGACAAACCGACTTGATTCAATGTATTCAATATGGTCTTTTCATCAATATCCTGAAACAACGTAATATTCTGCTTAACGGTACCGGTAAAGATAAATCCGATTTGATCAATGGTGGAAAACAAATTGTAATAATCTGCTGCATTTATAGCAAAAATATCTTGATTATCCAGTGTAACCGTTCCTTGTTTCGGCCTAATAGATTGGCGCAGTGTTTTCAATATTGTACTTTTTCCAGCACCACTTAATCCGACAATCAACACTTTTTCACCACGTTTAACAGATATATCAACGTTGGATAATATCGGTGCTTCAGCATCATCATACCCAAGATCACTTTGGTTAAAAGTGAGATTATCAAAATCAGACATATGAATTGATCGATTTAATTGCGGACGTTGCAAGTTCTGATCAAAGGTATCGATTACTTTTTTGATTCCGTTCATTGCAGTAAGAACTGGCGAAAACTCCTGAATCGGCCACATAATATTGCCAAAGCTTGAAGCAATTACAATAATACTACCCAGACTTGATCCATATGATCGAGCAAACAGCAAACCCCCAATAATAGCGCCGAACATGACGATATTTTGAATCAGCTTATTTAGCGCATCAACATGCGTTGTTTTCACATCAACTGCATGGTTGTCCTGTTGAACTTGATTTGCTTTTTGCGTAAATTCAAGTTCCCGTTTCTTTTCCAGCTGATGCTGCTTGATGATCTCAAATCCTTGCAATGATTCCTCTACAAAACTCGTATATGCTTCCAAAGAAGCTGATTTCTTCTCTTCCTGTTTTTGTATTGGCTTGCTTGATTTGCTTGATACATAAGCAAACACAAACAGCAAAACAAAGGCACCTACTACAAGTTTAACTTCGATCAATCCAACGAGGATCAGTGAAACAGAGAATTGAAAAACCATGTTGATCAGAGTTAGAAAGTTGCGTAAATATTTCTCTTCATAGCGATCAAAATCATTAATGAGATTGGAGCGATATGTTGATATATTCTCTTTCTGAAGCTGTGTGATATCCTGACTCATCAGCAAAGAGATATACTTTGACTTCATCAAGATCAGACTTTTCCTTAAGTAACTTGCCTTCAAGTTAATATTAAGCAACTCAACAATCAGAATTACAAGCAGAACAAGCAGCAATATTTTTATTGTTTCGATCATGCGAGGCATGTCTTTGTTGATGCCGTAATCTGTAATATAACGAAGCATATAAATGGAGACACCATTGAGTGCTGATGAAACGGCTAATCCTATTGTCATGATCACCAAAGCGGGAATATGTCCTAATCTTACTCGTTTCATTGGTTATCTCCTTTCTTTTCCAAATCTACCACATGATCGAATCGCTCTTTTAAATAGTCAAGATGTCGATGCGAAACACAAACAATTGTTTTATCAAGGGCCAGCAATGTATCATACACTTTTTGCGAAGTATAGTCATCCAGGCTCGCAGATGGTTCATCAATAAACAACACTTCTTTATCATGGTAGAGTTCACGGGCAATACTAATTCGCTGACGCTGCCCTCCTGAGATATTGCTGCCATCTTGAACAAGAATATGATTTTCCTGCTCCTCCAGTGAGGATATCCAATCGTATAGGTCGACCGCTTTTAAGATATTTGCTAGTTTCCGGGAATCATATTTTTGATTTAGGACAATATTGTTCTTAATACTGTCATTAAACAAGAAATGTTCCTGACGAATGTATCCGCAGTGCTTCAAAAATTCTTGGTGATTCACATCCTGCAAATCAATATTGTCAATCATGATCGACCCTTGGTAATCAAGCAAGTTTTGCGTTAAACAGTTCAGCAGCGTAGTTTTCCCAACACCGGAGGGTCCGGTGATCAACACCTTTGTATGGTGCTTGATATTAAAATTGATGTTTTCCAAAACAAATAATTCTTGGTCATAAGTATAAGAAAGATTAGAAATAGCAATAGTTGATGCGAATTTCATGGACTGCTTACCCACTTTTACTTCTTCCTGTTTCGTAATTTTATTAAATATCAGAATAGATGTCTTGAAGCGATTGATAAAGTTAAATCCGTTGATCAGACTCCAGATCATTTGGCCCATCAAGTTAAATACAAATATGAGTGATGTGATGCTAAGCTTATTTTGGGTATATAGATATGTCGCATAAACAAAAATCAGCATTTGATAAGAAGAGGCAATAATATAATTGATACTTTCGTGATAGGAATCCTTTTTAAACGCGATATTCTTAATATTCTCCAGCCGAATAATAATCTGTTGAAAAGGGTTCTTAAACTGTTCCTCAACATGATACAGTTTGATTATCTCCATGCCATTCAAGACATTGGATATCTCTACGTTAATATCTTCGTTTGCTTTTTGTGTATTTTCTTTTGCTTTTTTTATAATCGGTTCAAAATATAAAGTAATCATATATAGAACGATAGAAATAGCGGCAGTCATCAGGGAAATCAGCGGATGAATCCAGATCAGAAGCAGCGATCCGAATGTAAAGCTGCCGAAGCAGTAAATAATATTTAAGAGGGAAAGGAAAAAATCTTTTTCAAATAAATTAATATCAGAAACCAAATGCGACATATAGAACTCTTTTGATTGCTTTTTATACTCACCATAAGACATAGAGAGAACTTTTTGATAAGCAAGGGTTCTGACTTGAATCAAAACATCACGCATAAACCCGATTCGTAAATAGCGCGATATCAATTGCGAAGCAATTGGAATCAGAATTAGAATCACAGTGATTATTACCCTGTTGACCACTCCATCTGTTGTTGGTTCTTCAATAATGCCAAAGGCATTGGACAGCGCTAAGGTAAATGACATTCCATGTATAGTTGTCATCAATGCCCCAATAATATAGCGGATAAATTGTTTTCTATTTTTCTTCAATAGCTGGATTACCGTCATTATCTTTCTCCTTATATAATTATACGCTTCGATATCAATCTAAATTGCAAAATGCTAAGATCACTTTCGTTATAGTTATACAGCAAATAATAAATATTGTCAATTTAAATATTAATATATTTAATACAATAATTAATATAATTAACAAAATAGGTTTTGAACATAAAAAATGTCTATAAAGAAAAGTTAAATTTGCAGTCACTTATAAGTATATATATAAACGAATAGAAAGAAAAGAAAAATCAGATTTTGATTTGAAGCTGCTAAGCAAACTACTCTAGCGCCTGTTCTGTTTTATACGAGCAAAAGAAACCGCTAGTTCGAGCAGTTTCTTTTATTTATAGCATTCTTCAACTTTTATCTGCTAAGTTAAATGATCGCTAACTTATAACACTGCATAAGGAAGTAATTCTTCTACCAGTTTTTCAAAAGAAATATCATTTACTTCTTCCAATGTAGCGATCGCCTCTTGCGGAAAGTCTGGTTGAAAGCATCCGCAAATGCTGCATGAAATAGCACCGATCGTGTCTGTATCGCCGCCAATGGCAGCACTGATTTGCGCAGCTTCTAGCGGATTTCCTTTGCTAAGGATCACAATCGCCAGTACTGCCGGAACAGTTTCAATTGTTTCTGCACCGGTCCCATAGAAATTTTTCAATTCTTGGATGACTATTTCTTTTGAATTGGAATTGACTGTTTCGCGAACTGCTTGGATTCTTCTGACAAGTGATGCAGAAGGAAATGCAAAACCTCTTTGTTCGCCTAGTGTTGCTGCTTCTACGGCAATCTGCCAAAGCTGATCAATGATAGGCTTTTCTTCGTGTATGGCATAACTGATACATGCCGCAATAGCACTGGCACCTGCAATCGCAATACTCGTATTATGTGTTGGCAAGCAAATTTTTTCAACGTTATCCACCAGTGAAGACATCTCATGATAATCGCTTACAATGCCTATCGGGCTTATTTTCATTGACGAGCCATTCGTTGTTCCAAAGATGCCAGCTTTTTCAATCGCAGTGCCTTTTGCAATGGCATCTAATGCACGCAAGGTGCTTGGACCAGCCACATATTTATTTTTCTCCGGATTGTCTTTGATCCAATTTTGCAAATGCGTTAAATACGACATAGTATGAACAACACCTTTTTCTTGGATCAGCATATCAACAATTAAAAGCGTGTTAATCGTATCATCCGTAATTTCTCCGGCTTTCATCGACCGTCCGATAAAATCATATTTGGTAGAAGCCGAAAATTCATGAACACCTTCAGGAAATAATTCTTCGATATAGTTTCTGCACATCATTTCTGTCGGCATTCCCAATGCGTCACCATATGCGCAGCCTACCAAAGCACCTTTTACTCTGTTTCTAATAATTTCTCTTTCCATGATACCTCCTGCTATGCATTCTGGATATTCTTCCGATCAGCCAATTCGCTGACCACAGTCACAAACAGTTCATTTGCATAATCAATCGTTTTTCCGCATACTGCAACTACATCCAAGTAATCATTTGAGTTGGAAACAATGACTGCCGTTTCCAGATTGCAGCCTTCCTTAATAAGTTTCTCCAGATCGAAGGTAAGAAGCACTTCTCCTTTTTTAACACGGTCTCCCTGCTGCTTCTTTTTTTGAAATGTTCCCTCAGGCAGCAATGCTGTATTTAACCCTACATGAATTAATACTTCAGCACCATCATCACTAGTCACACCTACTGCATGTCCTGTTGGAAAGACTAAGGAAAGCGTACCATCGCAAGGAGCAACTACTTTGCCTTCCGTCGGAATAATGCAAACACCTTTACCTAACCCGCCATTCGCAAATGCTTTGTCACTCATTTCTGACAACTCTTTTGTGAGTCCTTTCATAGGAGAAAGGATAATTTGCTTTTTATGCGATACTGGTGTTGCCGGTTTCTTTTCTTCCCCTTCATCACTTGATTTATAGGTAAACCATGTTAATGCAAATGCTGTTACAAGCGTAACTGCAATTGCGATCAAACAAGTTATCATACCACTGATATTTCCTGTCGTCGGATTGATAAACCCGACAAATCCGGTGACGCCCATCGTAACTGCATACATTGGAGCATTTGCGACACCTAAGATAACTCCGCCAATCATACCGGCAATCATACAGATACCAAATCTTTTCTTGATTGACAGCGTAATTCCATAAATGGAAGGTTCAATAATGCAGAAACAAGCTGAGATAACGGCAGGAAGAGCAATTGTTTTAGTCTTTTCATTCTTTGATTTCAGATAAACTGCAAGACATACTGCCAGGTGGGCAAAACTTGCCGGGAACAAGGACGCAACAATCAGGGAATTGCCATTTGTAAAGAACTCAACAATACCGATTGAAATTAATGCCCAGTGCAACCCGAATACAACCAATGGTTGATAAATTAGCGTAATAACAACAAAAGCAAGGATTGGGGAAATAGACATTAAAGACGAAATTCCAAAACTGATTGCGTTAGTCAGAACGATTGAAATCGGGCCAATGAGCAATAAAGATGAAACTGAAGAAATTAAAATCGTTAAGAACGGCAAAAATATGTATTTCCCGGTGCTTGGGAGCGATTTATTTAAGCCGCTCTGTACTTTTGAAGCGAAATAGTTTGCCATTACAATAGGAATCATAGTTGAAGCATATCCCGTGGACGGGAATAAGATTGGAATTCCAAAGAATGTTTTATACACGGGCATGGCAAATGCACTATTTGCAAATAACGTATACAGCGCCTCACCTGCATTGATTGTCTCCGTAATATTAGGGAAGATCATGACAGCACCAATCACCATCCCGATAAAGGGATCCATTTTAAATGCCTTGGCACTTGTATACCCTAGTAAAACCGGGAAAAATGTTAAGCATGCATTTCCGATTGCATTTAAGATAATTTGTGCACCATCCCCTTCGTGAAGTACACCCACTGCAACAAGCAGTGAAGAAAGACCTAGAATTAAAGCACAGCCTCCTAAGACTCCTAAGATAGGTGTCACAATTTGCGTAACTGTAGACGTAAACTTATCAATGAGAGATCCAGCTTCTTTTTCTTCCATGCCGCTGCGATTCACACTTCCCAGTTGACGAATGACTTCTTCATATACATCTCCTACATGTGTTCCAATAACAACTTGATATTTCCCGCCTGCAAATTGCGTTGTAACAACTTCTTTACTCGCTGACAACTTGTCATCATGCACTTTGCTGTCATCTTTCAATTTAAAACGCAGTCTTGTTAAACAGTGCGTTACATCTTCGATATTCTCTTTTCCTCCAATATTTTCTATAATAAAGGAAACGATCTTTTGGTAATTAGCCATATTATTCCTCCTCTTTATACATGGCACGCTGGATATGAATGGTAAGATAAAGCAGTTCTTCACATCCGATATCTACTTCATATTTGACTTTAATAAAGCTGCGTATATTCAAACAGCACTGATACGAATTCTTGTATTTGACAGCTAAGATTTCCAGCAATTCACTATCTTTCTTGCTATCTTTGAAAACATCTTTGCCTACAATTCTCATTGAAAAATAACGTAAGTGGTTGATTAACCGAAAGTAAATGATGGACGACTCATCAATTACCGCATCAAAATAATTTTCGACTATTGTAAGAATCTCTTCAATGATTTTCGTAGCCTTGTAAACGTTTTTTGTATTCGTTGCATTTTGCGTTTGAGCATTCACAATATGTAATGCAATAAAGCCAGCTTCATCTTTTGATAATAAAACTCCTGTTTCTTCTTGAATAATTTCTATACCTCTGCAACCTAATTTATATTCGTCAGGATAAAATCGGATAATATCCATCAGAATACTATTCGTGACTTCGATCCCTTTGGCATAATCGAGCAATGAAAAATGAATATGATCTGATAGCGAAATGTAAATAGAGTCACTGATTTTTTTTCCTAATGTCAGTCTTATTTCATTGACAATCTTTTCCACTACATAAATTTGCTCAATAGGCAGCGAAATGATAATATCCTGAAATTTAGTATTCAGCGTATTGGAAGATAAGCAAAATGTTTTTTCAACAGTTGCCAGGTTAATGCGATCACCTTTTTTCTTCTGAAAAGCAATTCCTTTTCCAACAACAATTTTTTCGATTTGGTCATCATCAATCACCACGGCTGTATTGTTATTCAAAATTTTACTGATCTCCATTGGCAAATTCCTTTCTATTCTTAAATT
The DNA here is from genome assembly GCA_023388995.1 of Bacillota bacterium. Taxonomy (GTDB): domain Bacteria; phylum Bacillota_I; class Bacilli_A; order Erysipelotrichales; family Erysipelotrichaceae; genus JAEWFD01. The sequence goes on along the minus strand of JAEWFD010000009.1, from coordinate 42,260 downwards.
ACTTGATGTAATGCATCTGCAGCTGCACTATACCATAACTAACAAAACTGCAACACCAACAACAAAATAGACTTGCTTGCACAAAGTAATGAGGAGCCTCATTATTAGTATGCAAACAAGTCTAGCTTATCGATTGATAATAACTATCTCGTTAGTTGTAATTTCATTATACTTGCTCAGATAAAAGCTGTCAATAACATGATTCTTATTATACAATGTTAATACTGAATGTTGGCTTTTGGATAGTATAGCCGCGAATGGAAGCTGCCGGAGCAGAAACAATCTAAATCTCCATCTCGCAAAGCTGCGCATAGGATCATAAAGAAACCCTTTCGACCATCGCTTTATGGATATTGACAGAATTTATATTAGCAAATATTATAGATATATAGATAAACAGTATGCATACAAAACCTATAAATGACTATCACATTTCATGCCGGAGGTTTTATATGCTTGCATCTCAGAGAGGATGAAAAAATATGGATAGGAAAGCCAAAAAGATGTTTTTGTTAGGAATATTAACAGGAATGGTTTTGTATTTTGCAGTTAGCATGTTCTTCAAATTATGATAAATATTTCCCTCCAACAATCTCATATCGCAGAAAACAGAACTTTTGATACTCTGCTTTACATTCATAAACAAATACTATGTCGAACTAAATACTATTGATAGTGATACTAGTCGCTAGCAAATGTCTTTCTATGCTTCTTTATCTTCTTGATTGCCCAGAAATAATGGCTTGCTGTATTGCTTGTTGCATATGCACCGATTGTTGTGTTCTTCGTCCAACTGTATGCATCTTTAGCATACAGTTCTTCATTGGTTCGCTCATTAATTAATTGCATTACCGTTTGATGGCTTGATCTTAATGATTCTTTTGCTTCAGCTAAAGACATACTTTGATGTTTTTCCCATATCGCTAAATTCATCTTTGGATATGTTCGCCAGTTGTATGGTTCGGGAAGAAATGTTCTTTCAACTCCCGCAAGATTGGATGTAAGCCATTGAATGAATAACTGATGCCACTCATACAAATGCACGAGGACATCCCGGATAGTACGGTCACGATCTTCAAATTGAAATGTTGCATGCTGCATCTCATCATTCAATCCATCAATCAGCGACCATAATTCCGTGAAACGTTCTTCAGAACTGCTTTGCAAATCAGCTTTTGTTGTTGCTCTTGCCATAATATCCTCCTTTCTCTACCTATTATAACAATGTAATTATGACAACCTACGTCATATTAAAAAAAATTTAACAATACTTTTTTATCATCATGAACTTTATAATAAGTCACGGTTAAGGCAGAGTTGATCTTCGACTATTCTATTTTGCATGAGTTCTGCGATATTGGACAGGCGTGCAGCCTTTCATTTCCCGAAAGGTTTTGGTGAAATAACTGCTATCCAGAAAGCCGCAATCTGCGCCAATTGCTGCGGCGGTTTTTTTCGTGTTGAGCAACCACTCTGCTGCTTTCTCAATGCGATATTGCTTCACGTACTGCATTGGTGTCGTTCCAATTACCTGGTGGAAACAGCGCAAACAGACGCTATGACTGATTGCACTGCTGCTGGCAATCGCTTCTACGCTTAATTCTTCCATGAAATGCTCTTCTATGTATTGCAACATTGCTTTCATCCGTTCTGCCAGCAATTTCTCCTGTTCGGAAACGGGTTGCTGTCTGTTAGGATGATTGCTTGTTAAAATGTGCATCATTCGCGACATTACATAACGAACGGTATTTTCGTATTCCTCATCATCGCAAACTATGCTGTTCCATGCAGTTTCAATGCATTGAATTACTTCTTTCTGCCATGAAACTGCCTCATTGCACCGCAGGTAGCGAAATGACGAATCCTGCAAAATTGGCTGAATGAGCTTCTGCCAGAATACACTATCCAAGCTGCCACCTACAAGCCGCGGATGAAATACAATAGAGCGCAAGCGGTCTCCGCGCTCAGAAAAAGGACTCACTGAATGAAGAACGCCGGCATTGATAAAAATGCCTTCTTTTTGTTTTAAATGCAGTCGCTCATTGCCAACATTGATATGGACGCTGCCTTGTTCGATCACAATAACTTCAAACTCCTCGTGCCAGTGCCATGGCACCGGTTGTAAGTTCAAATCATCTTCATAACAAGCGGCTGGAAATAAAGTCGTTCCATGTTGTTTCAATTCCCGTCTTTTGCTATTCGTATTCTCCCCGCATTTGGATATTGGCATTTTATTTCTCCTGACTGTTTTTTTACATAAATTAGCCGAAATAATTATAATTCTGTTTTATTTATGATTGTATAATTATAGCATTAAACAAGGAGTTTAGTATGATCCATCTACTTTTGGTAATTATTTATCTTGCCTTTATCAGTTTAGGTTTACCTGATTCGCTGTTAGGTTCCGCATGGCCCAGCATGTATCTTGAATTTGGCGTACCTATTTCTTATGCCGGAGTCATCTCAATGATTATTGCGTTTGGAACTATTATATCCAGTCTACAGAGTGACAGATTGACAAAAAAGCTAGGGACCGGAAAAGTGACAGCCTTCAGCGTCGCAACAACAGCTGCTGCTCTATTAGGATTTTCTATTACCCGTTCTTTTTGGATGCTCTGTTTGTGGGCCATACCTTACGGACTCGGAGCAGGAAGTGTGGATGCTTCGTTGAACAATTATGTTGCCGTTCATTACGAAAGCCGTCATATGAGCTGGCTTCATTGTATGTGGGGTGTTGGTGCTACATTAGGTCCTTATGCAATGGGTTATGTTTTAACAGGAGGACAAAACTGGACTGCAGGATATCAGGTAATCGCGATAATCCAAATAGTGCTGACAGCTATCTTGCTATTCAGTTTGCCTTTATGGCAAAAGAGAGCAACGGAGCAAGCTTCTCATGAAACAGCAAGCGACGCAATCTTGTCATTAAAAGATATTATCAAAATCCCTGGCGCAAAAGAGGTTATGATTTGCTTCTTCTGCTACTGTGCAATTGAACAAACGACCGGTCTGTGGGCTAGTAGTTATCTTGTACTGTATCAAGGTCTTTCAGCTGATACGGCAGCCAGTTTTGCCAGCATGTTTTTTATCGGGATTACCATTGGCAGAGCATTCAGCGGCTTTCTTACACTAAAATTGAAGGATGGCCAAATGATTCGTCTTGGAACAGTCATAATCGCAGCTGGTATAGCTACCATGCTATTACAGGTCAACTCTGCCATAACGCTAATTGGGCTTGTTTTGATTGGTTTGGGATGTGCGCCAATATATCCTTGCATCATCCACTCAACACCATTCCATTTTGGGAGAATACATTCGCAAGCTATCATCGGAGTGCAGATGGCAAGCGCTTATGTTGGCACATGTCTGATGCCGCCGTTGTTCGGACTTCTCACAACCTATGTTTCTGTTGCGATTCTACCAATCTATCTGCTATTTTTTCTGGTTATGCTGATATTTATGCATCGGAATTTGCTTCACAAAACAAAAAAACATTCCATTTCATTCATCCAGGATGAACTGGAGCAAAGGAGATAATAAATGCTTGCTGATTACCATGTTCATACCCATTACAGCGATGATTCTAGTTATCCGATGGAATCTGTTGTTCGCGATGCTATTAAGAAAAATCTGGAAGAAATATGCTTCACCGATCATGTTGACTACGGCGTGAAGCAAGACTGGGATAGCGGCAAGAAAATACAATATCGTGAAGAACAGCCCTTAGCAAATGTCAATTATCCTCTTTATGCCGAAGAAATCAGACTGCTGCAAGCAAAGTATGCAGATCAGATTCACATCAAACTGGGAATGGAGTTTGGGATGCAAGTTCATACCATACCTCTATATGAGCAGCTATTTGCAAAGTATCCTTTTGACTTTATCATTCTTTCTGTTCATCAAGTTGAAGATAAAGAATTTTGGTCTCAGGCGTTCCAATATGGCCGTTCGCAGAAAGAATACAATGAACGCTATTACCAAGAAATGCTTGCACTGGTAAAAGAATACAAGAATTATAGCGTGCTGGGGCATATGGATATGATTGTCCGTTACGATCAGGCAGGTCAATATCCCTTTGAACATGTAAAACCAATCATCACAGAAATCCTAAAAATTGTAATCGCCGATGGCAAAGGAATTGAACTAAACACATCAAGCAATCGCTACCATTTGCCCAGTTCAACTCCTTCTCGCGAAATCTTGCAATTGTATCGGGACTTAGGTGGAGAAATCATTACGATTGGCAGCGATAGTCATGAACAATGCCATTTAGGAGCATTTATCGAAACAGCCAAAAAAGAATTGCTTGCCCTTGGGTTTAAGCAATTCTGCACCTACAATAAAATGAAACCAATTTATCATTGTTTATCTTTGTAAAACTTTGCAGGTCGTTCGTCACAAAAAAACTCATTTAGTAACGCGCAAAAAAACGACTTATATGCCGCATCATTCAAGCAATCAAGTTCAAACTCCTAGCTCGAAGTTTTGCCATCGCACTGCTGTTTTCAAAGGATTGGCATAAATTGTGTATCTATAAATTAAAACAGCGAGTTTTTTTCGCCGCATCTATTGCGGCAAAAAAGTAATTCTTGATTGATTGCTTAATCTATCATCTCTTTTTGCATATATGAATCATATTCCAAGACTTACCACGCACATAGCCGATTTCTTCACAAATATGTAGAATTACTGGATCACGAATAACAATATATGCAACTTTGCTTTCTTTTATAATTGCTCGCGAAAGCTCTGCTAAAACTGCTCGCAGGTAATGCTGATTCCCGTTGAAATGAATACCGCCGATCATTACTGCGTCTGTTGTCTCTCCGGTCGTTAACGCAGCTGCACAGATTTTCCCTCTGTCTTTTGCAATATAAGTTCTCCTCCCTCCATCTAAAGATCGTAAAAGACTTTCCCTTCCTCTTCGAACATCTTCGGGAGCATTCTGATAAAATGTTTCCAAATCATCGATATCTTGAAGATACGCACGCGACGTAAGCTTGTCATGCGTTTGCTCTCGTAGGCAATTTAGTTCGTACAAAGCACCCTCCACGACTAAAAACTCCTCATGATCAGCTGCTAACATTGCTGTACGGTAAAAACCAAATGGATCATTGATAATTAGCAATTCCTGATCCTGACTTTGCACAAAATTAAGCGCATATGCAGTATCTGCTTCAGATTTGAAACTAAAATACCAAAGTTTGTGGAAGCTCATTAAAACACCGACTAATTTGTGGTCAGAGTTAAACTGACCATAGTAACTTACCAATGTCTGCATTTCTTTCAGTTTATCAATATTTGCTATCTGAAAGAAATGCGCTGCCGGATCGTTTTCGCAAAAGCGGAGAATAGAAGTTGTTGCAAGATCATTCAATTTTTTGATATATTGCGTCATTATAAAACCCTGACAGGAATGAAACATTCCATTTGAGCAACTCCAAACCGCTGTGTTATTAGCGGCGGTGTTATGATATGCCCCATTGCATAGTGATTATCTCTTTCATCTAACACAAACATATCAGAGTCAGCAATCCATGCTATTGCTTCTTGGTACAGTCTTTCATTTTCTGCTTGATCACCATCAATATAAAAATAGGTAACATACAATCCGCCATCAAAATCCATCAAAGGAAACTCTTTCGTATCAAGCGTATCAAACGAGGCAAACATCCAGATCAAGCCACCTTGTTTTTTATCATAATAGAGATAGTCTCTGGGAGTAAAGGCATTTTCAGGTTGCACTGCTATCGCAGAAAAGAATGCGTTAAATTTCCCCAACCGGCCCTCATCCGAAAAATCAAATTCTTTATCTACAGCTGAATATACTGCTTTGAAAGGCGGAATGCTTACGACTCTATAATTCATTGTTGCTGCTCCTCTCTTCTATATTTAATTACACTATAATAACATGAGTACAAAACTGAAAACAATGAATAAATGGTATTCTCTGCAAACACTGCTTAATCATATTTGCGCTATATTAATTTTGCATTGTGATTAGAAAAACATGGAAAATCATGCTATACTGTGATTGTAACGGATGTGTCATTGCCGCCTGTGATAAGTTCGGAAAAAATTTTTGTTTCATATTACATTCAGATTACTGTCGGTAAAAAAAGGTAGAAAATGATGGAAAAAACATACAAGCTAGAAATTACTGATTTTAAAGCATGCAGAATGATTGGCAAGAAAATCATAGTTACATTAGGGAAGACAGCTAGAAAACATTGGCAAAAGTTCTTAAATGATGGCTCCAATGAATTTTTGCAGAAGCTGGAATGCAAGCTGTCACCTGCCGGAGAGTGCATCGGCTGGATGGGGGATTATGATTCTAAAACAAAGACATTTACTGAAATGCCAGGAGTATTTGCCGTTATGGACAGCGAAGTGCCGAACGGATATGATAGTATTGATATTCCTGATTGTAAAATGGCCATTTTGTGGATTGAAGGAAATACCTCAAATCTTGAGAAAGGGGCACATAACTTGTTACTGAAATATCTGAATGAGACTGATTATTCACCAGACTATAGCTTAGGCTTCTCCATGGAGTATTATACAAGTGTCGGTTATGTCTCATTAGACAAAGACAATCCGATATATAAATTCGGATATTTTCTTCCCTGTAAAACTAAATAAAAATTTACATCAGCCTGATTAGCATAGAATGGAAGAAGCGAACAATCTTGCAACACTTCTTATTTGCGTTACCATGATAATGAACTAACTGGAAAGAGATGCAATATATTGCATTGGAGGTAATGTTGTGACAGAAGAATTAAGTATAAAAATGTATGCAGTTACATTAGACTGCGAAAATCCGTATAAACTAGCTCAATTTTATGCCCAGCTTCTTCATTGGGAGATTCCCTTTTATGATGAAGAGTATGCATGTGTCGGTGCGCCTGGCAAAGGTCAAGGAGCGTATCCCGGCATAACATTCCAAAAAAATCCTGATTACTGCCCACCAGTGTTGCCTATAAAACATGATGCACAACAGCATATGGCGCATCTTGACTTTGCTGTCAACAATTTAGAAAAAGCAGTTGAATATGCCGTTTGTTGCGGTGCTACGATTGCCGAAGAACAATTCTCTGAACATTGGACAGTCATGCTTGATCCAGCCGGACATCCTTTCTGTCTGTGTGCTATGCAGTCAATATTTGCGAGTACTCATTTTGCATTGCTATAATCATCGCGGTGAGCTTTAGTTAGCATAACTGTATTAGAACGTATAAATGGAGTTCCGTAGCGAGCTCTTTTTTTGTATGGTAAAAAACAAAAATTATACCAATAGTAAAATTTTCGTTTTACTAATTAGCTAACTGCTATCTTCCAATGTTCTAAAATACCTCTATAATGGTATTCAGGAGGTCTGTTTTTATGAAACTTTCAATCAATGAGAATATTCGCAATTACCGCAAATCTTTTAACCTGACACAGGAACAACTTGCCGAAGCGGTAGGCGTAACTGTAGGCGCTGTATCGAAATGGGAATCAGCATCATCTAATCCAGATATTCATATGCTGCCTGTCTTAGCAGATTTTTTTGAAATTTCTGTAGATGTGCTATTAGGATATCAGCTGCAGTATAGAACTCCAGAACTTGTTTCTAATAAAATATATGAGATGAGACTGGCTAAGCAGTTTGAAGAAGGTCAAGCGGAAGCAGAAAAAGCACTGCAGCGTTTTCCCAACAGCTTTGATGTCGTCTATCAAAGTGCTGTTCTATATCACATTACTGGAATTGAAAAAAATGATCAGCCAGCTTTGCATAAAGCTTTGGATCTGTATAAAAGAGCTTGCTGCTTGATTGCGCAAAATACGGACAGCAGCATCAGTGAGTTATCTCTTCAGGTCAGTATCGGGGAACTATATGTTTCTCTGAATGATGTTGATCATGCGCTTGAACATTTAAAGAAATATAACTTCTGTGGAATCAACAATGGATTCATCGGCTATCTCCTTGCTCAAAATGAAAAAACAAAGGAAGCACTTCCCTATCTTTCAGAGTGTTTTTTGGAGTGCTTTGCAGATCTTTTCCGAACAACGATTGGATTGGCGAATTGTTATAGCTTCACAGGTGATTACATCAATGCCTTGGACGTACTGCAATGGATGCTCACCATCATAGAGTCATTGAAAACTTCGAACAAAATATCTTATTTGGATAAAGCTGAGGTTGTACTGCTTACCGGATGCTCCCATGTAGCTGCTGAGATGAAAGATCTGGGTAAAGCCGAAGAATATCTCAGGCACGCAGCTGCTATTGCTAAAATGTTTGATGCTGCACCTGACTATGATGTGCGCAAGATAAAGTATTACCACGGGAAGGCGCAAACGCTTAGCGATGATTTTGGTGAAACCGCAATGGAGGGTATAGAAAAAGTTGTACTGTCAGATGACAAGGCTGACTCTTTATTGATTGATATCTGGAGGAAGATCCAAAATGAAGCCATGTAATGACATTAAAAATCTGCGAAGTCAATTTACCAGCCAATTCTATCTTCATAACAAAATGAGATATGCGGCGGCTATTACAGCAACCTTTTTGTCAGCGTGCAGCAATTTGGTAATTTCGTGGCTGCTGCAACAAATCATTGATGCTGTATCAGGAAATACCAGGCATTTTTCGCTAACTCAGCTTTCCTTCATCTCTATCGCTATTCTAGGTGGGATCTTGCTGATTTCTGTATTAGATTACTACAGCCGTCCTTACTTCATTAAAAAAGCAATGCAGCAATATAAGAATTTCATTTTCGAGAAAATATCTAAAAAAAGCATCCACTCATTCTCTACTGAAAATACAGCCACTTATCTTTCTGCACTTTCAAATGACATCAACAGCATTGAGCTCAACTATCTCGGCAAGTCATTTACCTTAATTCAAGAAATGATTCAGTTTGTCGGTGCATTTGGCATGATGTTATACTTTAGTCCATTTCTGACTTTAGTTGCTGTTATGCTTTCCCTCTTTCCTTTTGCCGCTTCCCTACTAACCGGAAGACAGCTTGCCCAACAAGAAAAAATAGTCTCCGATAAGAATGAAAACTTCATCGGTACCGTAAAAGATATATTATCCGGCTTCTCCGTTATTAAAAGCTTTAAAGCTGAACGCGAAGTTAACATCTTATTTGCTAAAAGCAATGAAGCGGCAGAGCTTGCTAAATGCAACCGTTCGAAAACAGAACTTATCGTACAAACGGTTGGCCTGTCAGCAGGAATAATTGCCCAATTCGGAGTATTTCTCTTCGGAGCCTATCTTGCATTAACAGGTCGTGGTATCACTGCCGGTATTGTCATTATCTTTGTACAGCTCATGAACTTTGTCATAACGCCAATCGCCAGCGTCCCGCAAATTCTCGCAAATCGTACTGCCGCACTTGCATTAATTGATAAACTGGCGTCAGCAATTCAAACCAACATTAGCCGCGATGGCCTTTCTGTCGATGCAAAATTGTCGGATGCAATTATTCTGAAAGATCTTACTTTCGCTTATGAAGAAGGAATGCCTATCCTCAATGCAATAAATATGCAATTTGAAAAGGGGAAGAGCTATGCAATCGTTGGTAGTTCCGGAAGCGGAAAATCTACCCTCCTAAATCTTCTGATCGGAAGCAGGGAGGATTATCAAGGTGAAATTTTCTATGACAAGAAGGAACTCCGTGCTATCAGTTCCGATTCCCTTTTTGATCTGGTTTCCATCGTTCAGCAGAATGTTTTCGTGTTCAACAGCACCATCCTCGATAATATCACAATGTTCGGAAGTTTCACGCAAGACAGAATCGATCAAGCCATACGGATGTCCGGACTCGCTACTTTGATTGCCGAACGAGGAAACGATTATACTTGCGGTGAAAACGGAAACGCTTTGTCTGGCGGCGAACGCCAGCGCATCTCTATTGCCCGCTGTCTTTTGCGTGGCACTCCTGTCATGCTGGTAGATGAAGCAACAGCTGCCTTAGATGCAGGGACTGCTTACTCTATAAGCAAGTCTATTCTGGAAATTCCGGACCTGACACGCGTAATCATTACTCATCGGCTAGAAGAATCTTTACTGCAAAAATATGACCAGATTCTTGTTCTGCGCAATGGCAGTATAGAAGAATGCGGAAGTTTTACTGAGTTAATGGCGAAGAAGAGTTACTTTTACTCCTTATTCACCATAGCGCAATAAAATATATCTAAGACATTTACAAAAGACTGTCAATGTATCATTGACAGCCCACTATTATTTATTTCTTTCTTCTACCAGTGTTTCTGCAAATTTAACTACAGCTGCCCCGTTCATTCTGCCATAATCAATTGGCTTGATTACAGCAACAGGTGTGTCAGCTGCATACTTCTTTTTCATATCATCCAGCAGATAAGTCACTTGAGGACCAAGCAAAAGAACATCAAATTCTCCTGCATATTTATCCACCGTTCCAACATCCACTGCCCAGACCTTGTAATCTTTTCCTTGCGCTTTTGCGGCATCTCTCATTCTTTCCATCAGCATACCGGTAGACATGCCTAATGCACAAGCCAGCATAATCCTCATATTTATCCTCCTTTATTCAGCAATAAATTGGTAAAATCATGTATTACTTCTTTTAAATGCAGAAATTGATTGACGTGCTGGATTCGTTCAATTACGTCTTTAGGGACACAATAAATGCCATGGTAACCTCCTAATATTGCTCCCACCATGGAAGAAATGGTATCAGTATCTCCTCCGGCATTTACTGCACATTTGACGGACTCCGCAAAGTCGCCGCGGCAAGCTGTGATAATCGCAAAGACGGCCGGGATAGATTCTTGAACCCAGATATTTGTCCCAATTGATCCGTTCAGCATTTCTATTGTATCAAAATAACCAGTCGATGTTTTGCCAAGTGCTGCTGCTTCTCTGATTTTAACATCAACATAGGGACCCATAGATGCAAATCCCTCTTTTTCTAATCGTTGGCGAGCGATACGCGCTCCATAGATTGCCTGCTCGACAATACTGTCAAGCGTAGCAGTCTCACTCATCGCTTCGCAGACAGCGCAAGCAATAGCACTAGCAGCCGAAGCAGCTGCACTATTGTAATGTGTCGGCCAGCACATAGCGAGCGCGCAATCAATTGCCTTTTCTTTATTTCCGTGAGCCAGCAAGCCTAGCGGACTGGCCTTCATTGCGCCGCCATTGGTATTAGCACGGCTGAAATGACGTGCCTTGCTCATTTCATCTATCACAATCCCTTGTTTCAAACGGATAATCGCTTCTTTGGTATTCTGACCGGCATATCTGGCAAATACAATTTCGTCATCAGCCCAGTCCATTATCGCTTCCATCGCAATTTCGCGGCTAAATGCTCCTTGGTGCTTTACTATAGCCTTCATAAAATAACAGCTAGATCCAAAGTCATCGGTAACAGTTCCCGGCGTGATTCCCTTTGTAATAAAACTGATAGATGCTGCATACTCAGTGCATTCCTGTGGAAATGCCTTGCTGATTTCTTCCCGGGAACAAAATTCAGTGATAGCACCCAGTGAATCTCCATATGCTGCACCGTAAAGGGTTCCGAGAATTTTATCACGCTGCATTTTCATCATCTACTTCAATATAAACACCAGTTGCTCGTTCAGACTTATCTTGTACACTTAAGAAGAAATACCACATTGCCGAAAGCGGAATCATCAGCAAAACTTGTACTACACCAGCCATGATGGAGTTTGTTGCAAGGATACCGGCAAGACCAATCGGGGTGGTAATCGGCAGCGCAACACCGGTTGCATACGGGATTATCTTAGCAACCGTCAAGAAATAGGCAACCGTGTGCGAAATGATTGGTGTCACCAACATTGGTATCAAAGCAAAGGGATTCAATACTAACGGCAAGCCAAACATTAGCGGTTCGTAAATGTTGAACAGCCCCGGAATCAAAGAGATTTTCATCACTTCCTTCCAATCTGTACGCTTATGTTTTTTAGTATACAGAAACAACGCAATCAGAAGCGGGACCGAAATCCAAAAACCAAAGGCGATGAACGCTCGCGAGTAACCACCATTGATAAGATTAGGAAGTGCTTGCCCGGCTGCCAAAGCTTCAATATTTTCGGTACCTGATGCCGTTAGGAATGGTGTAAATACTGAACCAACCATAGTTTGGCCATGAAGACCGAAGAACCAGAACAAGTTAATGCCAATTCCGTATATCAACATGCTTGGATAGCTAAGTGCCAGCCCTGACAATGGTGCCTGCACCCAGTAAAAGATAAAGTCCGTTAGATTTCCTTGTGTTGTAAATGTGAAGCCTTGGCGGATCATAATAGCAACTATCATGGCAATTCCTGCCGGTATGAAAGAAGTAAAGGAATCTTGAATAGATGCTGGAACACTATCAGGCAATTTGATTGTCAGCTTATGATTGATTGCCCAGCGAAATACTTCGACGCCAATAATTGCCATAATTATGGCAGAGAAAATAGCTTTAGCTCCAATATAACTGAATCCCAGAGCATTGTTGAAAACCGTGCCGTTGGCATCTGCAACGAAGCTTGGACACGTAATCAGGAACATGACTACGGAAGTCATGGAACTATGAAGAGGATTCATCTTGTATTCTTTTGCCAAACTATAAGCAATACCAATTACAACAAATAAAGATATAATGGAGTTTGACCAAATCGTGGTTGGAGCTACAAATGACTTTATCTGCGCTAACAATGTGCCGCTCATAATGTCTGCTAAGAAAGGCAGGCTGAATAGCGAAGTTAGAATGGAACCAACCATGGTATATGGTAGTGATAATACGAATCCGTCACGCATCGCTCGCACATAACGGTTTTTATTCATTCCACTGGCAATTGGCATTAAAATTCTTTGCAATGCCTCAATAAATTTATTCATGATACATTCTCCCTTTTGTTTTAATTTCATCTATCATTTTATATAGATACATCATTTCTTTTCCATTTTCTAATGTCATGAGTGCCATAGAAAGATGATCTTGTGCATGCACCATAATCAAATTGATTGCATGCATCTCTCCACGGGCTTCGTCCTGAATCATATTGGTCTGAATCTGATGAGCCTCAGTTAAATCATTTTGCGCCTTTCCCAGCAGTTCTTCAGCCTCTTCAAAACGAAACTCTCTGGCTGCTTTAATCGCAAGCATAGAATTCGATTTTGAATTCCCAGCGCTCAATATCAAACTGAACGCAATTTCATATAATTCATTCATTTTATTCTCCTATTTCTTTTTCGATTGATCCAAGTAACTCCATCAATGTTGAATATCTTGGATTTTTTATCATTTTGTGAATGCATTCTGTACTAAACAGAAATTTTGACGTAATTCTTGAAAATTGTTCCATATCATGGTCTGTCGAATTAGTCAATGACAGCATAAAAACAAATTGAACCTTCTGCTTATTCCATAAAATTGGTCTTTTTAAGATCGCGACACAAACAAAAGTTTCTTCGGTAAGAGCTCTGTTTGGATGAGGAATGGCTACCATGTTGCCAAACGTGGTGAAGGCCAGTTCTTCCCGCTCCAGCACAGCATCCTTAAAACAATCCGGAATTTTCTTCACTTTTTTGATACGTTCGATCATCGCATCAATCACCTCTTCACGAGTATTGACATCCAGCTGTTCTAAGAATAAGTCAGGATGGAAATAGTGGCGCAATGATGTATTACTATCTTCGCGGAAAAAACTGGAAATGGCTTTGATATCTCGGTCATCAAGAAAAAGATTCACTTGAAGTATCGGACGAGGCACCGCAAATAAAATTGGCACCGTCGTTATCACATAATCGATATTGGTGAAATTATACTTCTCCAATTCAAGTACATCACATGTCTCAACAACATTTAAATATTTGCCAAACTCCTCGCGCATTTTCCAGACAAGCAATTTCGCACTTCCTCTTCCGGTAGAGCAAACAATTAAAATATTCTTCATTGGACCCTGATTTCTTTTCCTTTCAAGAGCCAAATTGAAATGCAATGCAAAATACCCAACTTCATCTTCCTGCACCGTTTTTTGATAACGAATACGTAGTACCTCGCAAGCTGCCATTGCTATCAAGTATGCCAAAGTATAGTTAGACTTAATTTCTTTCAATAAAGGATTTTTTTGCATGATGTCATATTGCATCCGTTTGGAAAAAGGAATCAGATGCATCGCCAAAACCATGCGTAGTTCCAGATCATCATGAAGCTGAATATTGTAACTCTTATCAATTTCATCGATCATGTGTGTCACAATATCATTCATCTCAGCACTTATCATTAGATTCGCTTCTGTTGGTTTCTCGATAATTCTCTTGCAAGCAAGATGAATGGCGATATAACCAATTTCCGTTTTGGGTATTTTCACCTGAAACGCCGTCTTTAAAAGAGCAACAATCCTTTCCGCATAGCAGTATTCGGCTTCATTTACAACTATTTCAAATTGCTCCAGACTTAAGGGCAAATAACTGCCTTCCGCTATGCGTCTTAGCGATATATAGATGTGAACAATCAGATTTTGAAACGAAACATCACTAATTTTTAGTTCTGAACCTGCGATTCCATTTTGAATGCATTCAGCAATTTTACGCAAGACCGACTGTTTCTCATAATCTTCCGGCTCTGCTCTACGAATCGTATAAGCAGCAATGCATAGACGCAAGTCAAATTCATTTCCTTCTACGCGAATGCCATACCCGGAACGGACAGCTAGTTTTAAATTGTATTCCTTCAGGATTCGCTTCACTTCTTTTAAATCAGCTGCTAAACTTGGTTTTGATATAAAAATTTGGTCACTAATATCTTCTAGCTTTACGAATTGTTCTCCATTCGCAAGCAACACTTCGAGCAGATATTGAATTCTTTCCTGCGGAGTTTCAGGGATAGACTTTACTTCTTGCAGAGAGTTGAGAAAAAGATCGTATTTTCTAGGATCATGTATTCGAAGCATATATCCTATACTGCTCTTGGAAATTAAATGTGCACCTTCTCTTTCCAATACGTTCTTCAGAATTTTCATCTCATTACGAACCGTTTTGCTGCTAAGATTTAATTTCGAAGCCAGATCAACGCTTGTAACAGGCGTCTTTTCGTTTAAACAGTTCAGTATCATTCTCCATCTCGTTTTATTCATGTTGTATCCTCTGCTCTTCTAGATCATAGCAATTCTATGTACTTTTCTCAAACTAACGTTCTTCCTCAATAATTGCGGAAAATTTATATCTGTTTTGTGAATGTCTATTCATTTTACCACTTTTTAAATATGCTGATCCAAGCGATTGGACAATCCTGCTGCATGCAACTTCTGATAAAGAGATGAAAACAAAAAACGTAAATCCTCAGAGCTGATGTGCCTCTGAAATCTACGTTCTCTAATGATAACCTTATTGAATGTATTTCACACTGTAGTTCAAGTCAGTAACTAAGCTTCGCATTGTCTTCTTACAGTTATATAATTACAAGCAGCTAAACAGTACAGTATAAACTTATTTTCTACAGTAGCATTTATCCGCCGCAAGGATGTCGGATTAATTCAAATGCAATTTCATTCAGTTGCATCGAAACAAAAACTATGTTCAATTTATAACCAGCAGGCCTAAATAGCGCTATTATTTACTGCGATACTTTTCAATGAAAGCCAAACTTTTATGCACAAGTATCTTTAATCCTTGTTCTTCAATAGGAAAATGGCCAGCACCATTCAACAGATGCAATTCTTTCTCACAGTTGAGTCTATCGTAAAACAGAAGACTTAATGATAACGGAGTCCATTGATCATCTTCCGGATGAAGAAGAATAAAAGGACATCTAAAATCATCTGGCTCGATCATAATATGTGGATGAAGCATTGAATATAAGAAAGCAAGAGATATATTTACGCCGGATGATTTCTTATCTTTCATAAGCAACTTGGCAAGTTCTTTGTTATTGACGATAGCTTGCATGTTCGCCACCCACTTCATTGGCAGACGAATATCGGGAAACCACTTGCTGAATCGTGCCAACAGAGGAAGCCCCAAACGAATAAGAAGCGGGTTTGTGGCCGTTTGCTCTCTTACAATATTTAATCGCTGATCTAAAATGCAAGTTGTTAATACACCCCGTACAGCAGATGAAAGACAGGAAACCTGATAAGCAAGCATCCCACCTGCACTTAATCCAAATAAAAAGAGCGGCAGATTTTCTTTGGCATAATGCTCTGTTATTTCACAAGCATCTGTCACCCACGTATCATAAGTAATGGTTTCAGAATATCTGCTGTACCCGTATAACGGCATATCAGGACAAATCACCTTGTACCCGCTTTCCCAAAGTGGCACTGCTAAAAAAGAGAGCAATCGCCCATTGCCGCCAACGCCATGAAGCAAGATAACAATGGCTGTTGGATTTGGAGGTGAATACAAATCCACATGAATATGATTGCCATCTTTCAATCGCAAAAACTGCTCTTCCGGTGCTATATCATCGTGTAATCTGTTTGGCAATGGCAAATAGTTTTGAACCTTGCGCCAATTATTATCATTTTTATACAATTGATTACCTCTCTTTCAACTAATAACTATTGATCTTGTTCTGCTTAACATAAAAACAATTCCCAGTTTCTTGCAAATAATCAAATTTCTGCCTTTAAACAATGAAAAATACCAAATTATGTTATATATTACATTTTAGTATATCTAAGCAAATCTGGCAATATTTTGCAGTTAACTAATTTACCACCAAATCAATTTCATTCTGAAATTCTGCTTCACTGAAATAAATATTTTTTTTAAATCCTACATATAATAATACGGAGGTATAAATCTATGGCAAAGAAAATCAATTGGCTTCAAATAGTTGTTCTCGTACTTATTACTGAACTTGCCGGATTCATCAGCAGTTTTCTTTCTGGCAATGTACGCGAAATCTATGCAGTTTTGATGAAACCTCCTCTATCTCCCCCGGCATGGTTGTTTGGTGTTGTTTGGCCTATGTTGTATATGCTGATGGCAATTGCTGTATACATCATCTACCAAACACCTAATACATCAAAGAAAAAAAGTTTAATTTTACTCTATTGGATACAGTTATTTATTAATTTTACGTGGTCCATCATTTTCTTTCGCTTTCAATGGTTTGTATTTTCCATAGCAATAATTGTTTTATTGGATCTTTTAGTGCTGTTTATTACAGTGAAATACGCCAAGATAAACAAAACTGCAGGTAGCCTGCTAATACCCTATTTGCTTTGGATACTTTTTGCGACTTATTTAAATATTGGAATCGCAATACTAAATTAATACTTCTTATGTGCAGTTAAGTATAATCCCACAATATTGGGATTATTTTTTATATTGTTGATGGAACCATCGTTGCTATCACAACAAAATTAACTCCTATAAAAATAGTTGTTTTACATGAAAACGGATGCTATTATTATTCTATGAACTATACGAAGATGATTCATAGAACCGAAGACTATATTGAAGAAAATCTCTCCCAAAAGATTTTGCTTGCTGATATATCATATAATATTGGAATGTCTGAATTCCATTTTCATCGTATCTTCAAAGCAAACTCTACAGAAACAATTCATGAATTTATCACTCGTATTAAAATGGAAAGATCAGCAATGTTTCTATTAATCAGCAAATCTACTCCTATCACCGAAATTGCTTATCGCTATGGATATGACGATGCAAGTTCCTATATTCGAGCATTCAAAAGATATTTTGCCATGACACCTACTCAATATCGGAAAAGCAAGAAATGACAATTCATTTTTTCTGATTTATACTATACTTTTCTTAGGAGGTATTGATTATGAAAACACCAGAAATTAGAATAGAATCAATTGAGGCAATGCACATCATATACATACGGTTTAAAGGCACCTACAAAGAGTTTAGAAAGAATTCACGTACTCTTTATAACAAGCTATTTACATATGCTCTGCGTAAAAATCTTATTAACCCTGAACAAACTAAAGTCTTAACCATATATCATGATAATCCTTATATAACAGCAGAATCTAATTTAAGAACAAGCGTTGCGATGATTGTTCCGAATACTCGTATCGTTGATGAAACTGAAGATATTTGTACACTGACTATTGCAGGGAAATTTTACATTGGAAGATTTAACTTAACTGCAAAAGAGTATGATGGTGCATGGAAATACATGTATTATGATAGCCTATTTCAGAGTCAGCATACCCCACGTGATTCCTTTCCTTTTGAAATGTACATCACGGAGCCGCCGAAGAATTTTATAGATTCCAGCATAACTGAAATATACATCCCTATAGAGTGAGACTGACTGTAAAAAAAATCATTGCTAATCATATCTAAACCACCAATATCAACTTTTTGATTGATATCGGTGTTTTTGCTTGTTGTATATGAATGCCTAAATAGCATTAATTAGATTCTTGGAAAGTTGTGTTTACGATTGATTGGCTTATGCTGCTTCATTTCAGCTATTATACAGCTCTGAAGCATCCGCCAGCTGCAACATTTGCTGCTTTGCTATTTACAGAATAAATGCAATGGCGATGAATACATAGCTCCAGCAAAAATCTTTTTCACATATCACATAAATTATACCCGCTAATACCGAAAATAACATAGTATATATCCCGCCATTCAATCCTTGAAGAAAGATATGGATAACACCCCAAGTCATTGCCAAAAATAATCCTCCGGTCGGCAGCTGTCTATTAAGACGAAATTGTTCTTCGAAAAAATGTTGACCAAATGCGATGCACGATACAATAAGAGCAGATTCGCCAAAATAGTAAAATAGTTGCAGCAAATACGTTATAATATTTCCCTGTCCCCCATTTCTAAATTCAACAAGCGGTTTAAATCCTGAAAATCCTATGAATGCCGCAAACGTAACAATCAAAACAATTATACTGACCGCAAATAGTTTTTTTAAGGTAAATGCCGTTCTTATCTTAAATACATCATAGTCGAATTTTTTCCTCGCATATTGGATCAAAAGATAAGAAAAGGCAAACCAAAGCACGCCTGTTACAAAAGAATGTATATTCTTGCTCAAAGGATCCAAGCCGACCACATTAATTAATATACCTAACAATAATTCAATACTAAAACCTGCAAATGCGTACAATCCAAGCCAAAGAAATTCGATTGGCTGTATGCGAACTGCTTTTGTCGTTTCTAATGTCATTTTCTATTTTTCCTTTTTATCTAGTAAATTCAATCCAATCAAAATGTTATAATGTACCCGTTTGCCGATTAATAAATAAAAGATGGCCGCTGCTGTAAATTTCAGCACTACAATCTTGGATCATCAGGAACACTAAACTGATTGGATAAACCTTGATATCACATTTTTTAACAAGTGGATCATTGATAATCTCCATGATGCCTAGAGGAATGTGATATTCTGGTGCATTAAACAAACACAGGCATCCTGCTGATGTTCTATACGAATACCATAGCCTGTACAAATGTTATACATCGAATACTATTTGCTCGAGAAGGAATGCTGACAGTCGTATGTCCTGCATCAAAGTCAAAGCACAGTACCTTGCTTCACTACATTGACTAAGAATACTATCTCCTGCTTTTGATAAGCTGCTCAATCTTGTCCATTGAAAGTACTCTCCTCACTGATTATTATATTTAAATTGATACTTATCACACGAAGCAACTAAATTATATCACTAAAAGCAAATGAATGAATTCTAACTTTTTGAAAAATTGCCAGTAATTGTTTTATAAATGCAAAGTGTCTTATACTGTGTGTCTTTCAGCTAAGTTAGTAATATAATCTTTTAATTTGTACAATAAAAAAATTGTGAATAAGCAATGTTCAAAATTCTTTTATATCTACCACACAAGGAGTTGAAGAAAGTCCCAAGCAGCAAGCGTTTTCTTCATAAATTAGCCGAATGATTGGAATCATAGTCTTATTCATATTTTTTTCAGAAGCATAGTAAATTGGTTTGTTGCAGTCATCTCCAATTAGCAGCAGCCCCCTATTTTCCGTACTGCCATTTTTCCAATCTTGAACAATCGCAGTAATGTCGATTTCTGTATAGCAAAGACACTCATCATCGTGAAACACTATTTGCTTGCTGTAGTCTGCCTTTGGAACCTGATATAGCCGACTGTATGTACTGAAAAATTCTAATAAGGGAACTGCAACATAATGATGACAGCATTCCTTTTGGCAATTGCAGGGTAAATCAGGTGTATTGCATTGCGACATCGGCTGTTTAAAAAGAATAAGCTTTGCATGCACTAATTTTTTTATGCTTGAATATGGTGGAAGATCAAAATATAAAAAACTCAGATATTGATGATATCCGCCTAAGAGCAAAATCTGCTTACACACTCTAATAGTATTGTAATTTTTAGAAAAACTTACTGATTTTTTACAAGTTAAATCTACTATATTCACTTAAATATCTCCTCCTTTTTTTATTATATGCAAGTAAATGTTTGTTTGAATTAACAACAATTTATTTATTTGAATATACTATTGTAGAAAGGAGGTGAAATCATGCAAGTTAATGTATCAGTAACTGCTGCGCAGCAATTTGATCAAATTAGTGAAAATAGCTTTTTAGATATTACATTTACTAATGTTGCAGCATTTACATATGGTGCCGGCAATGTTTTTTATTATGTACTGCTGACAGATTCGTCGGAGCCAGCTCTTACTCAAGAAGTTGCGTTTAAGCTTAATTACGCCCAAGGGGGTACAATTGCAGCCGACACTTCACAGACATTCACGATTGAAAATATTGAAAACTTAGTGCCTAATGTGATTGGAAGCAACGGAAGAATCTTGTATAATGCTGCATAATTGCAAAGTGCCTTTTATGATTTACGGTTTTAAGCACCTTGATGGTCTAAGAGCTTATTACGCTAGATTTGAGAAGTTTACTTTGAACTTGACTTTTATCTGCTTCAGTTATCAAGCAGCAAGGCATTATCTAGCATATCAATTGAGTGAACTAATTTGCATACGCATTATATTTTTTAGACTGTGCCATTTCAAACTCATGCCTAGTAAATACTATTGCCACCATACTAATAATCATGCCAGGCTATCTCCAGCCTGGCATGATGCGTTACAACATTTAGTGACGGATAATTCAGTTGTCGTTATATGACCTAATCATTGTAAATAACATTATTATTCCTTGCTTGAAATGATGCAGGAAGTAAAAAGTCTGGTTTTGCTTGCTTCAAGGATTTAGAAAATTTATTCAGTCACTTGTATATATCCTAAATATATCATTTTGCTAATAATTATAATGATTTCTCATCATGATCGTAATTTCTGTACTAATGTAATTAGTGAAGAAAAACATTGAAACTGAAAATGGTAAAACCAAGACTGAACCGATTAAACTTTGTACTACCTGCCAAGAAAAAGCATCCACAATTAACCAAAATATCGAGATGATGGATGCATCAAACAAATAATGCCAGCATCTTTTATCTCGCGAATAACTTGAGATATCAGTTGGAAGCTCTATTCCCAAACACTTGCTTTTAATACTATAGCCAGCACGAGCAAGATAAGATAATATAAAAGTCTCTGCGAAAAGCAATACAAAACCTGCAAGTAACATCCATATAAAAACACTAATTGAAATACTTAGCTTCCAGTTATCTACTAGAACAGCTATAGCAGCTAAATATATCATAATTATACTCCCGGAAATAGCAAGTTGCATACTGCCGATTTTTTTTAGCTTTAACATTTGTGCATATTTCCTCCGTAAATTTCTATGATAATTTGTTTGTACTTTTCATCAAGACAGTAATATCGCTAATTTGTTTTAATTATTTTCAACAAAAGTTTATTATATCTATCAGCAATTTGTTATCTTGCGCTATTCTAAAGCTGGGTTAGTTCGTTATTTTAGTTTTACAGATTTACCCACCTCTAAACTTTAAATTAATATTTAACAAGAAAGAATATCAGAGGAATTCAGTGTTAATTTTTATGATAATGCAATTTTAAGGACAGTTTGAGCATTTAACAAACCATAATCAGCTTTAGCAATCACTCTAACAACTTTATCGGGAAAACTGTTTTTGACTTCTTCTTCTAGCTGGGAAAGTTCTGGCGTTAATAAAATAATATCTGCTTTTTTTGCGTTAGCAGCTATATTTGCGTAACTACTGACATCGACAATTGCATTGACCTTATTTTGCTTCGCAAAACTATTCATTCTTGTAGCAAGTTTCACTGTATACGCTGGAAGATCATGATACAATGGAGTCACAGATAACGCAGTTAAACTTATAATCATTATCTTCTTGAGACAACTTTCATCATTTGTAACTGCATTTGCGTTCTCTTCCTGATTAAGACTTGTTTTCATTATTTCCCTTCTTTCCGATTGGACTTATGTGAAACGCTTGAATCCAATACTAAATTAAATGAAACTAGTTAAAACAATATTCCGAGACCAAGGATTCTATGTTGCAGGTATCTAAAATAAGTATACGTTATTGTCAATATAATAGCAATAACATACTAAATGGTTGTATAATAAAAAGGAATTTCCTTAAAAGACTTGTACTATAAACTTACACGGGATTAACTTTACTCGATATTTGCTTTAGCAAAAAAAGCATCTTCTACGAGTAGCAGACTACCTAATAGAATTTTTAGGAATTGAATAGGAGGAAGTACACTGATGGAATTAGGAAAAGAAAAAAGAGTTTCAGCAAGTAAAGAAAGTTTTCTTATGGTTATAGATTTACTTACTGAACTAAAGATTCAATATTGGGTTGAAGGTGGATGGGGTATCGATGTTCTCATTGGAAAACAAACAAGGGAACATAGAGATATTGATATAGATTTTGATGCTGCTTCTGAGACTTTATTAATTGATAAATTACAGGAAACAGGATATCAAATCACCACTGATCTTCGTCCAACTCGGGTCGAGCTATATCATCCCATCTACGGCTATATTGATGTTCATCCGCTCATAATAAGCCCGGCAGGGAGTGCTAAACAAGCTAACCCGGAAGGTGGATGGTTTGAGTTAGAAGCAATTTGGTTTTCAGAAAGTACGTTTGAAGGCAGGATAATTCCATGTATTTCTGTTGAGGGGCAAAGATTATTTCACAGTGGGTATGAATTAAGAGAAGTAGATAAGGTTGATTTGAATAGACTAAACAATGCCTTTGCACAGAGGTTGGATTGACACCTTGGATAAGCAACATAAAGGAATGTATTGTTGCACATCAAGTTGCAAAGTTCCTATTTTATCTTTTGAGAGATGGAATATAGTGATTGGAATAATTTACATTAAGAAATGGAGATGAAAATTTATGTTGTCATTGCTGGAATTACAAGATTTCCTCGAAAATAATGCTGCTGATTTTGAAATGATTTTGCATGATAAGCCAATCATTTCTACCCAAGATGCGGCTCAATATTTTGATCTGGAAAAGGCTTCACCGGTTTTTATTATGGAAACAGAGCAAGGTTTTCTTGCATATATAGCTAGTGTCAATAATAAGAAAATTGACTTTAAAGAAATTGGAAAATCTTTAGGATATTCTAAGTTCAGACTGGCAAAGGCAGAACAAATACAAAAGATAACAGGCTATGCAATAGGCTCAATTCCCTTAATTGGTCATAATTTACCTTGTGTTTTTGACAAAAAGCTTTTAGAGCATGATTATATCTATGGAGGGTCAGGAGATTTATATCACACTTTAAAAATCACTCCTAGCGACACAATTAGATTAAATAATACTCTTCACTTTGTTGAATAGAGATCCAGATACGAATAACATGGCAAGCTATTAAAGTTTGTTTAAACGATACTCGA
This sequence comes from Bacillota bacterium, assembly GCA_023388995.1. Lineage (GTDB taxonomy): Bacteria > Bacillota_I > Bacilli_A > Erysipelotrichales > Erysipelotrichaceae > JAEWFD01. Next base: position 18,452 of record JAEWFD010000009.1, on the reverse strand, counting down.
ACTAACGATATTCGTGGCATTGTCCGAAATGACTATATATCGGGTTACATGTATTTAACTAGATGCTCGCTGCATCTACTTGGAAGATGATTGCACAATGGATATGCATTTACGAAGTGCTGATGACTCACCTTATCAATTATATAAATTGACATTTGCCATAAAGCTTACACATTCTGCAATGTAATTTTTGCGATTAACCTGTCATTTATTGTTTTACTGATTGACATTACTTAATAAAGTGTCATAATTATTTGAGAAAATATTCACCAAATGTTTTAGTTGAGGAACTTCAGCAAAGCCAATCACCATCAATTATCAATCACGAGGTAATTTTCATCCCTTAGAAAGAGGTTATACCATTTATGACTTTTAAACGTATGGAAGGATTTTATGGCAGTATCCCGCAAAAATTTGCAGATAATAACATACCAAAATGTCCAATGTGCAGCAGCAATAATCCGCACTGGTCATTAGATCAAAGAAAAGGTAAACTGTTATCGCTTGATCCTGCAAAAAATGCTAATAAGTATTTATTTAAATGTGAGTTATGTGAATGCATTCTGCAAGTCCCGGTAATTGATGTTGTTGGTGGCGGTCGATCAGCACTCATATCTTGGCAAGGACTGGCAAGGAAAGTAAAAGGCAATGATTCAAAAGCCATTCACATTACCATAGAAGAAGTCGGCATAGTGCAACCATCTAATAGTTATAAAGGTAAAATGATGACATTGGAAGAATTAAATGCAATTGCAGAAGTAATAACTAGATAATTGTGAGTTGCAGAATATTGTTTAAAACAGATTGAAAGCAGTATTTTGCGTGAAGTCTACAGGGATAGCTAAGATAATGTTGGGATTCATACAAAAGTTGCTTTTGCCTTTGCATTGAGCTAGTTTAGAATCTGCTGTTTCTGTATCATTAATTTAGAATAATCAAGGAGCTCATTATATGAAAAAAGAGAACTATTTTAAGTTACTTAATGCTTTAGGAGTCTTATTTCTTTTGTTATTTGCAATTGTAATGACTTTAGAAATTCGTAACTTCAGTCCTTACAACACAGGAGTACCGTTCTTTATTGATAAAATAGTATTGCTTCTGTTACCTTGCATTTCTTGTTTTCTATTAGCAAATGTTTGTAAAAGAAAAAACAATCATACCGTTAAATAGCTAAGCGTCGCAGATTTTAATGCTTAAAAAAGCGTTCTATCTCCAAGCCAGTCATCCAAATAGCATTTTTGCTTGATTACAGGCTACTGCAGACTGCATAGTTAGATGCATTCTGTCACAACTAACAATAGCGATATTATATCCCTAAATCAATTATAGAAATGGAGGCTATTATGATTGATTACACCAAACTGCTACCCGAACATGAAACCCAATATGTGGGAGAAAATGATTTATTCATAGAAATTTATAAGCAGAAAGATAATTCAAGGAAAAAAGACATACCATTATTGCTGGTTCATGGAGCGTATACTGGAGGCTGGATGTGGAGTAAGTATATTCCGCATTTAGTTGCGCAAGGCTGGGAGTGTTATGTAATGAATTTACGTGGTCATTATAAAAGCAGATCACTTGATTTAACGACTACCTCTTTTGATGATTACTTAGCTGATATCCAAGAAGTCATAAGCACATATAATATCAGTCCTATCGTTTTCGGCTTTAGCATGGGTGGTATTTTATGCCAAAAAATAGCTGAAAACGATGGAATTAAAGGACTAGTCCTAATAGACTCGGCAATAAGTAAGGAAGTCAATTTCATGGTTCCCTATGAATCACCAGCGTGTAGCAATCTTGGAATCATAGAACCGGCTCCGATCCGCGTCGAAACATCAACTATTGATGAATCCGAAAATGATATTTTGTTTCAGAAAAAATACAATAGCATTGAATCTGCTAAAGTATTCCAGGTGATAGGATGTTGGATGCAAGGAGTCGAAGGCATTTCTATAAATAGTGAATGCATAAAATGTCCTACATTAGTTATAAAATCATTGAGTAGAGAAGAAAAGGACAAAAGAGGGAAAGCTGAAGCTACACATCTCAATGCTGACTATGCAGGCTTCTGGAATATGACTCATACAGGACTTTTAGTTGGGCAAAGATACTTAGAGGTTTTAGATAAAATAATTCCATGGCTAAATACTTGTAAATAAGCTTTCCTACTTGAATAAAAGTTTGCGGTAAAATATATTATAGTGCTAGATATCTTGTATAAATTCACACTAGTGATCTATTGCTGTTCTTAATTTTTTTCTCATATAATATATAAAATAATTTTAGATTTTCACTAAGTTTCAAGCAATTGATCAAACTGACAAGACTACTTCATTTAGCTTAATTTTGCATGAACTTACAACAGGTTCATCGACATATAGTTATAACGCCTATTTGCAGCATATAATAATTTATTGAGTTAATTTATTGAAAGGGAACCATATGAGTCAAGACCACAGCAAAAAAATTACAATTAGGTATTTAGTTCTAACATTTGCACTCATGGGAATCACTTGGGGAGGTATTTTCATTGCTCAGCAATTTGGCTATTTAACAAGTGATTCAGTTGTATTCTTTCCTTTGTATATTACTGGTGGAGCATCGGCCACTATTGCTTCATTTGCAGTATTAACACAATCTGGCATTACTGCGAAAGAATGGCTAACGAATGTATTTGGTTTCAAGCAAAAAATTTCTCATTATTTCATCGTCGTTTTCCTGCTAGCTTGTTACATCATGCTTGGATATCTAACGAATACCTTTAAATTAATGATGCCTTTGAGTTATATCTTGCTCTATAGTCTCACAGGAATCGTTGAAGGCGGATTAGAAGAAGCTGGTTGGAGATACATTTTACAGGCAAATCTTGAAAAAAGCATGTCTTTCTGTTTAGCCACAATAACTACAAGTACCATTTGGGTATTATGGCATTTCCCTCTCTTTTTTATAAATGGTACAGCCCAGCGAAGCATGAACTTTAGTTTGTTCTTTATTTTCTTTATCGGCTATTCGTTCAGTCTTGCTGCCATCCGAAAGTTAACTGGCAGCATTTGGTTATGCGTTTTATTTCACTCTGCATTAAATGCGATTCTTACTGTCTTTGCCCTGCAATTCAGACTAACAGAAACTTTACTAATATCCTCCATTATGATACTAATTTCATTATTTTTATCGAAACGTTTTGATAAGCAAAAAGTGACCTGAAAAAATTTGACTTTTTAGTTTTCCAGCCACAAAATTTACTTGTTTTATTAATTTAAAACTGATACCTGTAAAGTGCGCATCTTGTCATAGGATCGCGCTTTTTCAATAATCATCGTATTCATGAATCCGTGATGCAAACGATTGTAATGAATTCAGTTGCTGCTCTATTTTCTAAAACAGTAGTTCATCGTAAACAACAAACTATATTGCTGCTTGCTTAGAAAATATAAGCGAAATGAAGCGAAAATAGCAGCGTGAGTCATGATCTATATTGCCTGTAACTACACCTCACAGTTTTTTTCACGTACTAGAAGATAATCATTTTCAATTAATGTTCTTATCAAACAAAACTAGTTTGCTGAGAACAGTTGTTTTTCTTTTAGTCTTTGAAGTTACATGCAACTCAAATTAGATTCATGCAATTGACTTTTCATATACTGAAAAAGGTGCGAGGTTTTTCACCCACACCAAATGCTGGAGAATCAAAGTAATTGTCAACTTACCGATAACACGCCATCGCAGCTTAGTTCAATTTTGCTATGATTGTTATCATAAACTTTGCCGGATAACTAGTATCTCTCTTTTACCTTGCATTGTATCTTTTCTTCTAAATAAGCCATCAAATTTCTATTTTGCTTATTCAAAGCAATGATTTCCTCTGCCACAATCAGTATTGTTTCACAGCTCATCATCTGATCTTCTGCGTGCAGCAGAAGCAATGAAATTGGTAAATTCTCAGCACCACTTAGTTGAATCAATTTCGCATGCACTTCATGTCCCTCAAGTGCTGCTTTCTTTCCCTCGGTGATTAAATACAATGCAACTTCTTCATTCCCTTTTTTCGACTCTTGAATTGCTTCCATATAACTGCTTTTGGCATTACCTGCTGCTACAATCAATTGCATTGCAATTAGTTCTATTTCGCTATTCATGAGCTGCCAGTTTGAGGGCTAAATCCAGCACTCTTTTCCCGTTTAACATTCCATAATCAATCATATCAATTACCTCAACCGGTTTATCGGGAAATAAATGAACAATATCCTTCAACCTATAACGCACTTGCGGCCCAATCAATATTACATCGGCTTTTGCTGCCGTATCTGATGCTGTGTCAACTGCATAAGCATTAATTTCGCATTCGCAACCTGCAGCTGTTGCTGACTCTCTCATTTTTTTCACCAATGCACTTGTTGACATTCCCTGATTACATAAAAGTACTATTCTTTTCATTTTCCTTATCCTCCAAGTCCTTACTACAGACTTAACAAATAAATTATTTGCTTCATTTCCCTGGAAATACGATATTGCGCAGGACTGCATTTTAATTGTTAATTCTCATTATATACCGATCTTGCTTTTTCGTATAACTATCACCATTTTGCACTCTAACAACTAACAATCATGTGGTTTTTTATGTTTAAACTAGTTGCTTACCTGCATTAAGATTTACGCAAGGTATTGAAATTTACTTGATACCTTACTTATAATTCCTCACCATTTGTTTCAATTACTTTTTTATACCAATAAAATGATTGCTTCTTGAATCTTCGTAAGGTACCATTACCTTCATTATCTTTATCCACGTAAATAAAACCATATCGTTTCGCCATTTCTCCAGTTGAAACGCTGACTAGATCAATACATCCCCATGCTGTATACCCAATTATGTCAACACCATCAATCTCAATCGCATGTTTCATCTGTTGGATATGCTTTCGCAGGTAATCGATTCGATAACTATCAGATACTGTATCATTCTCTAGTATATCACTGGCTCCCAAGCCATTTTCAGCAATAAACAGCGGTTTTTGATAGCGGCCATATAATGTATTTAATGCGATTCGTAGCCCTACAGGATCAATTTGCCAACCCCATTCAGATGTCGGCAAATATGGATTTTTGATACTATTTAGCATATTTCCTGGCGCAGTCATTTCTTTCGGCGAGCTGCTCAAAACGACTGACATATAGTAGCTGAACGAAATAAAATCAACGCAGCCATCTAATAAAATTTGTTCATCCTCATCAAGCATTTCAATATGAATATTTTTGCCAGCAAAATAATTCAGCATATACCCAGGATATTTGCCACGTGCCTGAACATCTGTAAAAAACAAGTTTCTATCTAAATACTGATTCGCATATAAAACATCATTTGGATCACATGTCTCTGCATAAACTGTGGGATACAGCATCATATTTCCAACTTTGCAATCAGGAATCAGCGTATGAGCCAACTTGACTGCTTTAGCACTAGCAACAAACATGTGGTGCGCGGCTTGATAAATTACTTGTTCTTTATCCTCATTTTCATTAATTTTAATTCCTGTCGGTATAACAGGTATTTGCGCAATCACATTGATTTCATTAAAAGTGATCCAATACTTTACTTTATTTTTGAATCGTTTAAATATGGCCTCACAGTAGGCAATATAAAAATCGATCATCTTTCTGTTTCTCCATGACCCATATTCCGTCACTAGATGCTGCGGAGTTTCGTAATGGGAAATAGTTACAACAGGTTCAATATTGTACTTCAGACACTCGTCGAAAATTGCATCATAGAAGTCCAATCCTGCTTCGTTTGGCGCGCTTTCATCCCCTTTCGGAAATATCCGCGTCCAAGCAATTGACATGCGATAGCACTGAAATCCCATTTCCGCAAACATTTTGATATCTTCTTTATATTGGTGATAAAAATTAATACCTGTATGTGCCGGATAATAATGATTCTCCATTATCTCATCATGAAATTCACGTTTGGTTTGTACCGAACCTGCTGTAATTAAATCAGCCGTACTTAATCCCTTTCCATCCTCAAGATAAGCACCTTCAATTTGATTAGCTGAAGTTGCACCACCCCACATAAAGTTATTTCGCATTTTCTTCTCTTCTTTCTATTAAAAGCAAGAGTCTGTGCAACACAGACTCACTGTTATTCTTTTATTTAAACTATAATATTAATTGATTTTACTTGTTACTGGCTCATTAGCAATATCAACATATAAGCTTACTTGAGCCAATCACTGTTAAAGAAACATCTAACTTCGCGTTTTACCTTTCATTATTGTTATTTGATGACTCTTCCTTCAAGGCTAATCCATCTGCGACTTTAAAAAACGGCAAGTAAATCAATGCATCCATAGCAATTACCACCAAAGCAATCAATGCCGGCAACCATCCAGACTGCAAGAAATGAATCACTGGTCCAGGCATAGTCCAAGGAACTTTAATTGTTGGATTGTACGTTGCAAACCATCCGAGATTGGTAAGCAGGAATACAAGTAGACCATTCGCTACTGCGACACCTACCATTGGCAGCATAAAGATGGGGTTATATACGATCGGTGCTCCAAAAATGATTGGTTCATTGATATTAAATAGATTCGGTACTAAAGCAAGTTTACCCAAAGATTTAAATCTTTGAGACTTGCCAAATAAAACCATATCGATAGTTAAGCCTAAAGTGCATCCTGTACCACCTAACATCATAAATTGATAGATTACAATCATTGCCAAATACGGCAATGGTTCACCATTTGCAAATGCTTGTACATTGCTAGTAATTACAGTCAGCAATACAGGAGTATAAAAACTAGTAAGTGCACTTGGATGGATCCCAAAGCACCAGAATAAATTTGTTAGTGCATATAGCGTAATCAAAGCAGCAGGAGTTGCGCCAAAACTCATCACCGGTTTGCCGATAATATTGCTGATAGCATCAAAGGCATTTCCGTATGATGTAAATCCAAAGAATACGCGAACACCGAAAATCACAACAAAGATGATCATTGCGATAAATGTTGGACTTAATGACTGTGAAACCATTTCCGGAACACTGTCCGGCAGTTTAATAGATAAATTTCTCTTCTTAAGAAATGTATATATGCCTGATACGAAGATACCGCATATAATTGCCACAAATACCCCACTTGCTCCAAGGTATTTTTGTGCTAAACCAGCAACTTGAATTTCACCTACTGCTACTGACTGCGGCATCAGAATCAAGAATGACGCCAGCGATAAAATACCAGCTGTTATTGCATCAGATCCCTTTTCTTTTGCGTAATGATATCCAATGACAAATGCCAGATATACCGCTATAATTGTCGTTGAGCCACTGATAACTGCAGACATATGTACAGACAAGCCAGTCTTGGCCAGCCATGTTGTCCAAGCTGCAATCGGAAAGTTTGCTACTACTGCAATAATACTTGTGCCAAGCGATAACGGCATTGTAGCCATCATTCCTGCTGTGATAGCTTTGAGGACTTGGTTGTTTCCTAATTTCGCTATTGCTGGTACTATTTTCTCCGTAAAGATCCCCTTATAGTTTTTCATAACTCTTATCCTTTCAAATTTAGCATTAGTGTTACCGGTTACTTTTGCATGTTTAAATCATAAATGACAGCTCTTGATAATACAATTCTAAGCTGTGAAAGAGACTTTCATCTTGTGAAAGTGATATACTATACGGCAGGAGGAAATCTTATGAAAACGCAAGTTAAACCTTATTATCTATTCCTAAGCCTTATGAATTTCTTTACTCTTTCTACCGCCGATTCCAGTTCATTCGATATTATCATTGAGTTGATAAACCGAACATCCTTTGATGACAATTACATTTCCTTAGAGGAACTCTCTAACAATTCACATGTTTCGCAAGCAACAATCAGTCGGTTTGTAAGAATACTCGGATTTGACAATTACAATGATTTTAATCTTAACTTCTATAAAGCTTTAGCTGTTTCGCAACAAGTGCGAAACAACGAATACATGAATTGCGGATTAGAGGAGTTAATAAATGAGCGCTATAATCATGCACTAAATAATATCGTTTCAACAAAAAACTCTCTTGATATCGACATACTGACTCAAATTATCAAAGAAATAAAAGAAGCAAAGAATACAATTTTCTTTGGTACACCAGAAAACATATCGCATTTTACAAGATTTAAGAGCGATCTGATTGTGAACCACTGCCCTTGTTTTTTCTTTTATGATGGATATTCACAAGCAGAACTACTCAAACTTAATCTTGATCGTTCAGTTGCCATTTTTGTTGTATTAAGTAATGATCATCTTGTACTATATCATGAACGTATTCAAAAGTTAAAAACACAAAATACAACATTGATTTTATTTACACAAGACAATACAGATGAGCAAAAAGCGAATTTTGATTATGTTTATGTATATGGTGAATCAAACTCTTATCGCCTTGGTGATTATTCAATCGAATTTTTAGCAACTGTCCTATCGTGTATCTTTGTTAAGTCTTTGTAAACTCTGAACTACATAATTACATCGCAAAGTTAATCGGAATCTTTTATAATTTTCATACAACTCTGTGACAAGCTGTACTTCACTACTGAAAGTTTTATACAGCACCATTTTTGAGACAAATGGAAAAAAACTGAATTTGATGCTATCTTTTTTTTACCGCTGATGAACTGGCAAAAGTAAACCAGATTCACAATAAGTCATAGGAAGGACTACACATGATAACTGAAATGAAACAACATGAACTTGCTCATGTATTGAACATATGGCTCGAAACAAATATTGATACACATCATTTTATTGATAAAGAGTATTGGAATAATCTCTACCCTCTCGTAAAAGAACTACTCCCTATTGCAAGCATCTATGTCTATCGGATAAATGGCCACATTGCTGGCTTTATCGGCCTGCAGGATCAGTTTATTGAAGGCATCTTTGTGGATAAAAAATACCAATCAAAGGGATACGGCAAAGAACTGTTAAATTATGTTAAATACAAGAATAAGGAATTGAAACTAAAAGTATATAAGAAAAACAAATCTGCATTGAATTTTTACTTAAGAGAACAGTTTGTGATTGTAGATGAAAGCATGGATACTAACACATCTGAATGGGAACTAACTCTGCGATGGCTAAGTACCAACGCTTAAAGTTGTTTTACTAATTTTGATTGTTTCACTCGATATTTCTTTGATTATCACCAATGAGCTTGGATAAATCACAAACTGAATTGAATCTATTCCATATAAAAAAACTCTTAACGGTTAACATATGGAAAGAACCTTGGCTCTTGAAATAATACCATCTAATGCCAATGATGCACCAGTTTTTCTCATTCCGCCGAATAACTATTATTCTTTGGAATTCTGTTGATTGACATTGACTTTTGCTGATCCATTGCCAATCATCTTCAAGACAACTTATGTAGCTGCTTGTTGATCTAAATTCCTTGGCTATGATACAATGTGATGATAAATTATAATGAGGCCACAGTTATGACAAAAACACGCTTAGAACAATGTTTTGAAAATAATAGCCTTATCCTCACCGAAGGTGGCGTCGGACAAAGACTTGAAAAGGAGTATTCCCTTAAACCCGATGCAGACATCATGTATGCATCACTAATTTATGATTCCATTGGTCGAAGTGCTTTAACAGCAATATATCGCAGTTACCTGCAAGTTGCACAGGATTACCATTTACCAATCCTTTTGCTAACAAATACAAGGCGAGCAAATATGGACAGGGTTTTGCGTTCAAAATTTAAAGATAGAAATATGATGCGAGATTATGCTGTTTTTCTGCGTGAATTAGCATCTATGTACACTTGCGAAACCTTCATTGGCGGGATGATGGGATGCCGCGGTAATGCATACTGCGGTACAGAAGGAATGAGCACCAATGAGGCTATACATTTCCACACTTGGCAAATGAATATGTTTGACTTGGACACTATTGACTTTCTATTTGCGGGAATTATGCCTACTCTTCCAGAAACAATTGGAATGGCGCATGTTATGGAGAAATCAAATCTGCCATACATAATCAGCCTAATGGTAAAGCAGAACGGTACTATTCTGGATGGCACTGCAATTCATGACGTTATTTCCTATACGGATACAGCAACTCAGCGCAATCCTTTGTGTTATATGACGAATTGCGTTCATCCATCAATTTTAAAAGAAGCACTCATGCAGAAGATAAATCAGACCGAATTAGTCAAAAAAAGGTTTTGCGGAATACAAGCTAATGCATCATCTCTTTCTTTAAAGCAACTAGATAATAGTGCCATTTTGCATACTTCAGCCGCAAAGGAATTGGCAAAAGAATTTTCTTTATTACACGATTCATTCCCGCTAAAAATCTTCGGAGGCTGTTGCGGTACTGACGAATCACATATCATTGAACTGATTAAACAGTTAGGATAGTTATTCTGAAACCTTGCCGTTATGTTGGAATAGCTTAATATTACTTATCCAAACACATGTAAAACGGGGTTTTCATTAACATAATCTACCCCGTTTTTTGGATAATGAATAAAACTAAGATTATATACTTTCACCAAACCTCCCGGATAATGATGTCATAAAGATCTTGGTAGTGTTGATATACTTCCCTAGGAACTTCTGCATTGACATACACTGTATCAAAGTCAACATTTCTGATCTGTTTACCAAATTTATTAACAATATATTCAACAGCTTCTCTAACCATATCTGCATTTATAAAGGAATTAACCGGTAAAATTAAGCATTCTTCTTTACTGGAGGAACTATAAAATTGCAATTTCCATTTATAATCACCGTTTACAGGACTAGCAAAGCTTCTGTTCAGTTTTCCACTTTCCGCCACACTATACTTATAGCAATAAGACAGTTCATTATTAATATATACCTCTTCTTTGAGCAAGATTCCGGCATTATCATAGCTGTAAACATGCACCTCATTCGTACCATAACTACAAGTGATTTCTTTTCTTAATAACCTTCCTTTGTTAATAGAAACAGTTTCTTCAAAGGGAAGATGCATATTGTGGAGAAAATCAGCAGCATCATATACATTAATGATGTCAAAATAAGGTGTATCATCATCACTATAATAAAATAAGATAGTTTTTATATTTTGGAAATCTATTACATCTCTTTTTACAACTGACATTGTTTCTATTACTTTCGCCAACCTACCATTGTTATCGTAAAAATTACAATAATCGCAAATGTTAGGACTGTTACTCAGATAATTTGCTCCTTTATGATACTGTTTTTTTAAAATCATATTAAATTTGTCATCATAAAAATTTTCAATTAAAGTTTCTTTAGTACTCTCGCTTGATGTTCCGTCTTTATATTTTTCCCATGCAGTATTTATAATTTTAACTGGATTTCCTATATTATCGTATAGCTTGTTTGTAGAAGTGCCACCGACAATCTCACCGCAATAATTTTCTTCTTCTGCAATTTTATTTATAATACTTATTTCTTGAAGTTTGAAAGTTGCATCCTTATCATCAAAAAACATATTAGTATGAAACACATGTTGAAATTTAAAATTGCGCAAATAGCTTATGCTTTCATCTTCTATCATGACATATCTCCTAATTCTATTTATTAAATGCTATACTTGCAATTTAGATAACTACCTATCTAGTGGCATACCCGGAAAACGCGCACTCCTAATAGTTGATTCAAACTAAGCCTCGTACTTCATTGGTAATGGTTTGACTCTCCATGTTAATTATTCGCCTCTCAAAAAATTCTAACATGAATTTGAGCATGAAAAATTGCTTATTGCCGCAGTCGTATAATATAAATACTGTTTCTTTTTATATTGAATTTTTCTTAATATAAATACTTAAAGCTTTGCACAACAGAAATAAGGCACGTAAGCCTAATACCAAAAAAACTATAATTAAGAATAAAAACAGATAATTGATGGCAAAGAAAAACAAATCAAATGAAGGTTTCATAATATCACGAGTCTCCTTTCTTAAAGTATTAGTTGTATTGATCAAATCCAAGCACTAATTATTTACTATAAATTTATTTCTATACACAAACTAAGTCAGTGAAAACAAATCATAGGCTTATTTTGTATCTCTCCTCTCGTTAATAATATTCTAACATAAGTTCTTATTAAGAAAAAAAACTACGAATAAAACAGACACTATAGATAAATGATCTAGAAACAACTTGATTCTGCAAATCAACTACACTTTTAGTTGTTGTCTTAAACATCGAATAAAAAAACTGAATATAAAATGAGCCAACATCAGTTTCTGAAAGGCAGGATCATTGCATCGTTTTTGAACTATAGGATATCAGGGAAGATGTATAAACAGCAGTAGTTATTCCTTCTTCAACAATTCTCTCATCACCAATACTGTTTTTTACGTTGATTTAAAATTTATTATCTTCAAAGAATAGAAGTCTTTGTAGAATACATACCTATCAATACGGGAAGTTAACATTAATCAAGCTCTATTAAATTGCTAACATACTCTTATTCTCTAACTGCGCTTTTAATTAAATGAAATATAAATATAACTGAAACATTTCATCACTATTTTGTAAACAAATTTATAAGTATTGCACCTACAGAAAGGAATGTAATGGAAGAAAAAAATACATTCATTGGATATGAGTATCTAGATATCGTTGTTCAAAAGAACTATTTCAGATTATTTGAAGATGGATATGAAAATTTTGGTTGGAAGCTGGAAAACGTAATTAATACGCCAAATAGTTACGGAACAGCAACTATTAGGTTTAAAAGAGATAGAAAATTAAAGAACAAGCATGAAATCTCAAAACTTCAAAAGCAGTTTAATGAAACTGTATCTGAAATTGATCATCTTGAAAGAAAAAAAGGTTTTCATGCCTCAACGGCTGCTTATGTTATTGGAGTGATACCCCAGCAATGAATATCTTAGCATTAATTGGATTTATCGGTTGGATTGTACCCTATATTGCTTTTATTAAAATTAAGAAAAATAAAACTACAGAGTTGATGCCGCTAATTGACGATAAGTATGAAGAACTATTCAATTACAAAACAAGCAAATGAATTATTACATCAATCAGTGTAATCCTATCGTAACTAGACTTATCTATTGAAACTAAATTGAACAATGAAAGGAGAAATATATGAATCCAGTAGTAGTTGGTGTAGCAATTATAACTATTGTAACAGTTGGTGGAATTGCACTCTACAAGAATAGAAAAAAATAGCCGTGTTAAGTAATATAACCTATAGAACTTAATGTAAAAAATTGTTAATCAAACCCGCCAGTAAAACTGATGGATCAAGGGGCCCTATAAGGGACTTTGTGCTGCAGGTCATTCGATCACTAAGGTCTGACAGCCACGACACCAGCTGTCTCTCAAAGAGATTTTTCTAATTGTGCAATTTCACATAACCCACTATAAACAGGTCAATAAATTACTTCATAGTCTTTCTCATTGGTCATATCAGCTTAATGATGCAAGGTTTTCTTAGCAAATGCTGCTTTTAATTTATTTCATGAGATGATGACTTCATTTTACAATTGGAAGCTATGATTTTTTTGTACTGCTATTCTAATGATTTATTAGCTTCATTTATCTTATCAGCTATATTTATTGCATATTGATTTAAACTTTTCTCAAATATTCCAGACTCAAATATTGCTGTAGATAGATAGCCATATCGAAGTTTTTGAATACTATCTAAGAAATTAATACATTCCATATTTTCATCCGCTAAACAGTATTTTTCTTTGTTTAGCCATACATCATATACATCTTGTTTGATCCCGTGTAATTGTGAGGATTCATCTCCAGTAGAAGTATTATGATATACCATCAAACCCATTGCAGTATCATTATACCGTTCATAAACAAAAGCAGAAAGCCAATAATAATCATAAGTATATTCATTAGGATTATTAATTGGAAATTTTAAATAAAGAAATTTATCGAATAAATCAAAAGGATCTTTTGACTTAATAGTAATAGTGCAAAAATCATCATCAATTACAATTTCAGGAATATAATCGACATAATTAACTCCCATCTTATTAACAGAAGCAGCAATATTTTTACCAAGAAAATCAGCAAAAGTATTTTCAGTATCAATAGCTTGAATAGATTCTAAAAGAAGCTCATTGGATGTTTTTTCAATATCTGAGTTAATTACACAATCTGGGCATTTCGGGCATTCTTCGCTATCACTTTCACAACCACTCAATATTAATAAAACACATACAAAACTAACTAATAATTTCTTCATATATTCCTCTTTCTAGTTATTAATTTTCGTAAAGATATTTACTTACAGTTAATTATTCTTTTCCAATCTACCAAGAAAATAGTTCTGCCCCATCTAGCCATTTATCGACGATTAAAAGATAAGTCAAAATAGTTGAAGAACAGTTGGCATTATTTGTTTTTTACTTGGCTGAACAACAATAATTGATTCAAGTTTACTTTATTTCCTGTTTACGTGTTTTTCGCTTTGCATGATTGATCAGCAAGTAATACCCTGCGAATAGTGCATAAAAGATCCATTTATATTTCCCTAAAACATAATCATCGCTTGATTGATACAAGGCATATGCCAAGACAATGATACTTACATCTACCAGCAATTGATATGACGTTTTCACCGAAGCATATACGCCTGCACAAAGAAGTCCAAACACTAAATAAAATACAATGCTTTGCCAAGTAAAAATAGCATCTACCAGCAATCCCAATACGATGGATAGCAGCAAGGGAGCAAAAGCAAAGAACATTCTAACATATTTCATGCCTAACCTTCCTTTCTAAAAAAGGTATATACACATCATATCATAATAATTCATCAAATAAACATTATTTCATAAGTAAAATAATGCCTAATATCTCTTTTTTATTTTGTAAAATTATATTATAGACGACTGTTGATAACAGTCCTCGAAATATTAAAAACGTCACCTTATCTCCTTGATAAGCTGACGTTTAAAATAATACAGGATTAATTTTCTCACTCCCAATCGATAATATAAGCAATTTTCTCTCATATAACCCAAATATTTTTAGTAACAATATTCTCCTATTTCCTTATGAAATTCTATAGATTATTAGCTTATTAAATTTTTCGCGAGCATTTTGCAAGTATAAAATAAAATGTATCCTATCATCTTAATTTATTATATACTGTACAATAGAACATAGTGCATTCGTCGCCAATTGCGAAAGGAACTACTCATGAAAAAAAAGAAGAAGATACTTCTTGTCACCTCGATTATTTTGATCAGTATATGCTTAACGATTGTTGGAATGATGATTTATCAAAATCATCAATTAAGTAAGGTACCTGGATTAACATTCGAAGAGGCTTTACAGTATACTACTAAAGATAAGAAAGATGTACTCATTACGGTGGGAATAATTTCAGATGGTAAAACTACGATCAAAGTTTATGGAGAGAATGCCCAGCAGCTGCCAGAAGAAATACATGACTACGAAATTGGTTCCCTTACAAAAACCTTAACCGCTTCACTCATTCATCATGCAATCCAAGAAGACAAGCTTCATTTGGATGATACTATAGATCAATATCTTACGCTGGCTTCTACGGAAAATTACTACCCTACAATCAAGCATTTATTAACACACACCGCGGGCTATAAAGAGTTTTATTTTGAATCTCCTATGATATCTAACTTCTTTTCCGGTAAAAATGATTTTTACCGTATTACAAAAGAAATGGTTCTGGAAAGGGTTTCTAAAACAGTTTTAGAAAACAAGCAGTACTCCTTCCGTTATTCCAATTTCGGATATGCTGTACTTGGTCTTATCATAGAAAAAATTTACCAAGAGCCTTATCACACCATCATGAATCAGTATTTGCAAGATGAATTGCAACTAAAGAACTCAAAACTTTCTAATGGCAGCAAGGACTTGGATTATGGATTGGATTGGCAAAAGCAAGATGCCTATCTCTCTGCCGGTGCAATCATTTCTAATGTCACAGACATGCTTGCATATACAAAGATGCAACTGGAAGAGACAGGTAGATTCCAACAATGTCATGAAAGCTTGCAGGTCATTAACGCTTCTTCAAAAACATACAAGGATATGGACATCTATATGGATGAAATCGGTATGGCATGGATCATTGATACTCATAACAACTTCATTTGGCATAATGGCGGAACAAAGCATTATAACAGCTATCTAGGATTTAATCCTAAAAATCAGACCGCAGTGGTGATACTATCTAATCTTCCTCAAAATGATGGATTACCTTCCACCATTCTAGGAATTAAACTATTGCAATCCCTGCAATAGACGTTCTGTAAGACTTTGAGACAAAATGAATTACTCCTATTGCAAGAACATCAATGTAGCAATACCAAAATAGATAAGCAGCGCAAATAAATCGTTAATAGCGTGTTGATAATCGGTCCCAATGCAACGGCAGGTCTACTTTGCATTTATCCAGTACAATTGGAATAAAGACTCCGCAAATTGAAGAAATAAGCATTCTTCAAATAAAGATAATCCTACCACTCCGGATATTGATAATGGACTTTGTTCCCTCATACAGACAACTGACATGAAACCTAACGCAATTACAAAACTAAAAAAGCAATGAGGCTATTCACGGACTGTCATCTAGAAAAATGACAAGAAAGCCGTAATCACAAGATTAAAAATGATCGAAGCTAAAAGCCACGGCAGCCGCTGTTTGATTCGAGTCAGGGCTGAGGAATCATATTCATAGTCTCCGACCGCAGCCAAACGTTCTACGTCTTCTTCATATACTTCAATCATAATATTCAAGATGTCATCTGCTGTAATAATACCAATGAGCTGCCATTGTCTCAAAACAGGCATAACAATAACATCATAATTACGCGGCTTTTGACGCAGTGCGCACTGAATCATGTTCATAAATAACCATCTGATTCCGTTCAAGTATTGAATCAAGCTGATTCGTTTTGCGTGCTGCAAGTAGATTTTTCAATTCGATTGTGCCAACATAATTTTGATTTTGATCAACCACAAAAATTTCATCAATGAAATCACTGTTCTTTACATCTTTAATTATTTGAGTACAATAAATTAATAGATTTCTGTGAAATACTCACAATATAAAAACGTCAACTCATCATGGAGATTAGGTGACGTTTAAAATAATACAGGATAAAATTTCTCATTTCCACTCGATATAGAAATGTTTATTATCAATGTTCAGTGGTATAAATCACTAAACTTTGATCTCAATTTATTTAATTTTAAACAAGATATTTTGACAATCAAAAATATTGTACTCAAATTGTACTCATCCGATATCACCATGAATAATACTTTCTTCAATAAAAAGTTATAAGCAAAAATACAACTGTCAACCCTAAAAGCTATAACCACTGGCATCAAATGTACAGAAAAATACCATTAACAGCCACAGGTCTTTATATTAAATATGGCGTATAGATCACATAAATTTGGCTACACACTATTTTACTTATCTTACAATCCTACAATTACTTCGTCACAGTTATTGCTTTTCAATAAACCTTCTTATTTAGCTTTTACTTTAAATCATTGGTTATTGCCTGTAATGTTTCATTAATTTTTGTATCACTCTTATGAAACATCTTTTTTTAGATTCAATATATACACCGCGCTACCCAATTTCTATTCAAAATGGCTCCGAAGAGCCAAATCTATGTAATAATAATCCGTAACGACAGCAGCAACAGCAGTCATTTTCTTCAAAACAATTAACATAGATTGGACCTAGAAAGAATACTGGAATAAAGAATGTAATATCTTTTTCTTTCTTTGACGGACAACAACCTCGACTCACGATTTCACATCCTTATTAATCATCTTCTGCAAACCATGATTAAAACCACGAAAATAATAATAATTACGTTCCTATAACATTCGTTCTATGTAGTCATTCTTTTTAGAATGAAGAACCGGTCAACCTCCTTCTTATTTTACTATACGTTGCTTAAAAAAATGAGAATCACGCGTTTATCACAGAGACTCGAAATCATATATCAAAAAAACTTATACAAACAATATGAATTTAGACTTAAATATTTCCTAATACTGCGTAATTTGAGAACAAGTTTTCTTTGCAGATTCTATCAAAAGTTAGGTTTTATGATCAAGTAAGAATGTAAAATTTTCATAATGTGTAGTAGATGTGAAAACATCAGAAAGGAAGATTTAATGAACAATTTAAGAGCAATGAATCGAATTAGAACGCATTTAACAACAACATACATACCCGAGCCAGAATATGCAGAAAACTATCAATTCAGTAAGTGTTGCAAAAGATGCTGTAACAGACACTGCTGCTGTTGTTGCATTGGTCCAACTGGTCCAACAGGTCCAACTGGTCCAACAGGAGCAACGGGTCCAACAGGTCCAACTGGCCCAACAGGAGCAACGGGTCCAACTGGTCCAACTGGCCTAACA
>JAEWFD010000004.1 GCA_023388995.1 Bacillota bacterium | reverse complement strand
GTGTGATGTTGTGCTGCCGACGAACAAGATCACCCAGCTGGTTCTGTACTCGAAGGAACTGGCACAGCAATTTCAAACCCGGATTATGGGCTTTGGCCATGCCGGAGATGGCAACCTCCATTTGTATATCTTGAAAGATGGAATGGATGATGTCACTTGGGAAGAAAAACGATCTGCCATCATGGAAAAACTCTATGACAAGGCTGCAACGTTATCCGGACAAGTATCCGGAGAACATGGCATCGGACACGCAAAGGTAGATTTTCTGGTGCAGTCTTTGGGAAGTGAGGCAATTTTGCTGATGAAAGGTATCAAGCAGACATTTGATCCGCTTGGCATTCTCAATCCAGGAAAGGTAGTACACTAGAACTTCTGTTCTGAAAAAATGATAATTTTTGGCAGTAATCAAAAAAAAGCTGTAAGCAAAGTAATTTTTGCTACAGCTTTTCTTTGGTATCAGAAGGCATCCGCCATGAATCTTCCTGAAAAAAGGTTGTTTGGGTTGGAAATAATTCATTGAGTACATGCATACGATCTAAACGTACCCATTCATTGACGCAAAAACAGAAATAAATCAAACAGCTAAGCCAATACATAGCCAGAATTAAAATTAAGAACCCGGCAATGGAACCATAGATGTCCTGGTAGTTCGTGAAATTGTTGATGTAGAAGAAGAACAAGCTGCCCATCAAGGCAATGCCGACGCCAAATGTCCAAGCACCGTACATGATTTCACGATAGCGTTTCATGGGGCTGGAAGTCAGGATGAAGAAGGCGGCACCGATCAGATGGAAGAAAAATAAGGAAAGCAGGACATTGACGGCGTAAGATAAAGCAGGGAAGATCAGATGGATAATCGTGTTGAAGAAAATAACAAGTACCGTCAGTCCGATAAATAAAATTGTTGCCAGCAATGATTGAATGGTAATAATGATGGGATTGACCTTCGCTTGATTGAAGATGCGGAAAGAGAGAATGGTTGCGTAAAAGCCTCGGGAAGCAGTGAAAACGGATATACCGATGGATAGTAAAAACGGAAGGAACGCCATGGAAACGGAGTTTAATCCTGCATGAATAAAAACTTCCACAATGGACTCAGGAATGATAGCCGCAAGATTGGTTTGGAGCTGCAAAGTATCTTGCAGGAAAAAAAGCGAAGCAATCGAAAGCAACGCAATGCTGGGCGCCAGTGCCATCAAAGCACTGAAGGCCAGACAGTTGCGGACGAGCGCTCCTTGGGGATGGGTATAGAGTTTGTATAGATATCGCAATTTCGGGATCATAGTGTTCTCCATCTTTCGACAATACCAAAAACAAGAAGGTAGTATGATAAAGGGGGTGAGGTTCATGTCATATACCATGCAATTGTTTTTGCTGCTCTTTCTGTTTGTTTCTGCGTTGTTCTTATTTGGAATGAATGTTTACTTATATAAGCGGAAACGAAACTACCAAAAGTATTTGGCGGCTGCCTCCGGATATCGGTCCCTTAATCAAACAAATGGGGATCAATCTTATTATGGCCATCATTAAAGCGATGCAAAGATTTGGTGGCTGGTCCGCTTAGCAAGGTGCCATCATAATGGAATCTTGAGGAATGACATGGGCAATCCCATGTTTTTTCGTGGGCATTAAAACGCAATGTGCAGCCAGCATGCGGGCAAAGAATATCAACCAGGAATAATTGCTGCTTTTCATCCATGTAGGCTCCGTAGGTATGGTTTTGGATCGATACGATTTGATGTTCCAGCGGCTGTGTTGGAAGTGCTCCTTTTGGCTGCAATTTGCTGCGAATCATCTCACCGATCATGGTTAAATTGGCTTGTGTGAAATCAGGGCCAAAGATGCTGAGCAAGCGTTTTGAGTTTAAAATTGATTGTAAAGGATGCTCCTGCTTCTTTAAAAGAGCAGTAATGAGTGATGCGCAGATAACGGCATTGAGATTTCCCCATTGATTATATCCCGTCATGACAAACATGCGTTTGGTATAAGGGCTTAAAGGGCCGCAGAAGGGCAGATGATCGACTGTGATATAGTCCTGTGCCGACCAGGCATAAGGAAACGAGGAAATATGGAACATCGACCATCCCAGTTCTTTCAGATCCAAATAGGGATCAGGTACCTCCACGCCAACCCGATGGTCGCCGCCGCAGATCATGAGATGATCTTGGTAATAACGCAAACTCTTTGACGGGCGGGTTTCAGTGATGTAATGGGTTGTTGGCGGGAAGGGAGCTTTGACTTCTCCTGCTACAATGTAAGATCGCAGTGCCGAGAGGCGCAGCATATATAGATTGCCATCATCAAAACAAGGATAGGCGGTCGCGATGACTACATAATCAGCTTTGATAGTGAATTCATTTGAGGTCAGCTGAACGCTGTCTTTTTGTTTTTCATATGCTTGAATGGGCGTAGATTCGTAGATGCAGACATTCATCTCAGCCAGAACCCGTGCCATCTGCGAACAAAATTTCTGCGGATTATAAGCTGCTTGATCTTTTAAGGTCAAGGCCAGCCGGCATTCTGAATCAAAGTCCAGTGTTTCATGCAGATCGACATCCAGCTCCAATAAGCGGCATGCCTGATACTCTTTTTCGATTGCTTCCCGGTCTTCTTCTTTGGTAGCGTAAATGACGCTGTCAGCTGTTTCATAATCACAGGATAAATGATGCTTCGCAATCATCGTACGCAGTTTTTCATGGGCTTCTTTTCCGGCAGCTATCCATGCTTTTGTTTCTTCGATTCCGATGGATTTCAGTAAGCTGTCGTACACCAATCCTTGTTGAAGTGTTATTTTGCCGGTATTGCGGCCGCTGTTGCTATAACCGATTGTATCGGCTTCAAACAGGCAAATGTTTGTGAAGTACTTGCGCAATTGGTAGGCAGCATGCAGTCCGCTGAGTCCGCCACCAATGATAGCTATTTCACAAGTGATGGATTGATCTAGTGCGGGATATGTTTGAGTTTGGGTTTCGGTGTGATAGATGCAGTGGTCCATAAAATTCCTCCTAATACTAGAGTGCTGTTATTTTAGGGTTCTATGCGTTGTAGTTGTATTTACTTTTGGCGGTGCTTGGCATACAATGGTGCAAAGATTGGAGGATTCAGCATGCAATATCATCAAGAAGTATTGGAAAAGATTCAGAAACGAGATCCCGGTGAGGCGGTATTCCATCAAGCTGTTCATGAAGTTTTGACGAGTCTGAAACAGGTTGTAGAGGGGAATGAACAATATCGTCAGGCGGGACTTTTGGAGCGGATATGCGAACCGGAACGGTGTCTTTCTTTTCGTGTTAGCTGGATCGATGACCAAGGAAAAGTGCAAGTGAACCGTGGCTACCGTGTTCAATGGAATGGAGCTTTGGGACCATACAAAGGTGGTTTGCGGTTTCATCCAAATGTGACATTGGCTACGATGAAGTTTCTGGCCTTTGAACAGACATTCAAAAATGCTCTGACAGGCTTGCCGATGGGTGGCGGCAAAGGGGGCAGCGACTTTGATCCGAAAGGCAGAAGTGACGGGGAAATCATGCGTTTCTGCCAGGCTTTTATGCTGGCCTTATATCGTCATATAGGCCCGGATGTAGACGTTCCAGCTGGTGATATTGGTGTGGGAGCCCGCGAGATTGGCTACTTGTTTGGGATGTACCGGCAAATTCGCGGCAGTTTTGAAAGTGGGGTCTTGACAGGAAAAGCACCGGGGTATGGTGGCAGCTTGGTACGCAAAGAAGCGACTGGGTATGGCTTATGTTATTTTGTGGAACATATGCTGCAGGCTGAGCAGGACTCTTGGGAAAATAAGCGAGTACTGATTTCAGGGAGCGGCAACGTCGCCATTTATGCAGCAGAAAAAGCAGCCCAGCTAGGAGCTGTGGTAATCAGCTTGAGTGATTCGGCAGGATATATTTACGACAACCAAGGCATTGACTTGGAACTCGTAAAACAAATCAAAGAGGTTCGCCGCGGGCGGATTGCAGAATATGTAACAGAGCGGCCTCATGCTGTATATGGCAGCGGCTGCGTTTATGATGCTGAATTTGAACTGGATATTGCACTGCCTTGTGCAACGCAAAACGAAATTCAAGAACGGCAGGCACAAAAACTAGTGGATCGAGGCTGCAAATTGATTGCGGAAGGTGCTAATATGCCTAGTACACCGGAAGCAATTGCTGTTTATCATCAACATGGTTTGCTATATGGACCGGCCAAAGCTGCCAATGCAGGTGGTGTTGCTACCTCAGGCTTGGAAATGAGTCAAAACAGCCTGCGCCTTGCGTGGTCTTTTGAAGAAGTGGATCAACGTCTCCAGCAGATTATGAAGCAGATTTACACCTCTTGCACAGAAGCGGCTGTTCGCTATGGGTATGCGCGGACTCAATATGATGCCGGAGCAAATATAGCCGGATTTGAACGTGTTGCAGCAGCTATGCATGCGCAGGGGCAGTTTTAGCACGCAGCTTCAGCCATTGCCGACCCAATAAAAAGAGGAGCAGAATGTGTGTGATCAAGAGCAGAGAAATGGCATAGGAGATCCATTTTGCGGGAATTGATACAGTATATTGCAGGATACCTTTGCATTGTTCTTTGGTGAGCAATGTATCATCTTGCAATGTGATCGTATAATTGGCTAAATCAATGCGCCTGATGATCCCGGTTGTGTATCCTGCTTTTTTGTCTTGATACAAGATGGTCTGGTCTTTTGCCAAGCTGGGAAAAGGAACAGGTTTGGTAACAATGATGGTTTGTGTTTGTTCTTCTACATCCGTATAGTCTTGGTGCAAGGAATAAAACTGGTATCCAAATAGTTTTTTCTCGTGATTGGGAATGAGAAAAAAGAGAAAGGATGCCAGTACAAAGATCAGATAGCCGATACTCCACAGGATTGTGATGAAATGAAATCGTTGCCGCATATGTACCTCACACCTCTCTATGCTATGATATGGAAGTATAGCGAATTATCCTATGGCATGATGTCGAATGTTGTCAAGGATTATAAAATTGCTACAATAGCTTCTTGAATAACAGTTATGACATTCATAATGTCGCAATCACTTGTATGATAGTGGCAGAGGTGGAACATATGAGTGAACGTACAAGTGTTAGATTGTTATTGGATGCTATTTGGAATGAAAATTTGAATTCTGCAAAAGAGGCTTTACGCTTAGGAGCGAATCCCAGCCATCGCGTGAATGGCTATCCATTGCTGATTCATGCTGTGCATACAAGAAATATCCGGATGATTCGCTTGCTGATTGCATACGGTGCATTGCAAACCAATGAGGCATTGGGATATGCGTTGGAACAAGGGTATAACGATGTTGTGGCAGAGTTGCTTGACTTGGGAATTATGCCGATCAAGGTGAAAGTCAGCAATGTGTTCGGACCGTATCCTTGCCGTCAAACAGCAATGCGGATTCCGGCAATGATGGTATTGTAAGTAACTAGGTAAAAAGGAGGAGATCAGTTTCCTCCTTTTTTACTGGCTTTGATGCTTAAAAATTTTGAAAATACTTGACAACTATATCGGCATCCGTTATATTTATATCATACACCGATATATCGATTGTCGTAATATATAGTGAGGTGAGAAGGATGAATGAAGCAAGTGCTTTAACAGAAGCGGTATATTATATCCTGTTGTCTTTATTATCGCCGATGCACGGTTATGGGATAATGCAGAATGTGGAGATGTTGTCTAATTCACGTGTACGCTTGGCAGCTGGAACTTTGTATGGAGCAATTAATACGATGCTTGATAAACGCTGGATTCAGGCATTGCCGGAAGTCAAAGACAGCCGCAAGAAAGAGTATCTGATTACGCCGGTTGGTAAAGAAGTGCTTATGAAAGAAATGGTACGCTTGCAGGAGTTGCTGGCAAACGGAACAGCATTGATGGGAGGACAGACACATGAAAAGAACGATGTATAAATGGTTTTGGATA
Organism: Bacillota bacterium; assembly: GCA_023388995.1. Taxonomy (GTDB): domain Bacteria; phylum Bacillota_I; class Bacilli_A; order Erysipelotrichales; family Erysipelotrichaceae; genus JAEWFD01. The sequence continues at coordinate 130,505 of JAEWFD010000004.1, read as the reverse complement.
TGGGATTTTGACAAAGAAGAAAAATGGCTGAATGAGATGGCTGTTCAGGGACTGGTATTAACAGCAGTTAGCAATTGCAAGTATACATTTGAAGATAGCGCTCCTGGCTCCTACCGTGTACGTCTGGAATTGCTTGACAATCTTCCAAGCCATGTGCTCAGTCAGAAATATCTTAGATTCTTGGAGGAGACGGGTGCTGAATATTTAGGTTCTGTAATGCGTTGGATTTATGTGCGCAAGAAGACAGATGGCGAAGAATTCAACTTGTTTTCTGATTATGAGTCGCGCATTCGACATTTAAATCGCATTATTTATTTGAATACAGTTCCAATATTCACTATGTTTGCGGCAATGATGTCAAACTTTTCAGCTTATCATCGTACCGGCAATGAGACTAATTTTATGATTTTTGTACTTTGTGTTGTAATTGAACTCTTGGCCATAGTGGGACTGCACCAAATTCACCGCAAAAAGAAGAGATTGCAGAAAGAAAAACAGATATTTGAGTCATAAATAAAGGAAAGCAGAAACGCTGATTGCGAAAGTCAGGGTTTCTTTTTGCATGAAAATTCTTGAAAGCAAAATGTAATTGTGAATTTAATAATTTTTTTCATAATTATAGCGGTAAGCCATGGTATCAAAAAAAGGATTGTGATATAATGAGAAACGAGTATTAAGAAAGGATGAAGAAGGATATGGCTATTTTTATGGGACCTAACCAGGCAAAGCTTAACGGTCATAAAGGCTTGACAAAGCATGCTGAATTGGTTCGCATTGAAGCGAGTGAAAAGGTCTACATTCCTCTGGTAAACATGGGTTCAACAACGTTTGAAGTACATGTGAAAGAAGGAGATTATGTACAGATCGGCACAAAGTTGGCAACGAGAAATGATAACTTCATTGTTCCGGTATACAGCAGTGTATCTGGTGTTGTTGGCAAAGTTGTGAATGTAATGCATTCTGCTCTGAAACCAATGCCTCATTTGGAGATTTTCAATGATGGCAAGAACGAACAAATACGGTCATTTGAACCAATTGATTATGAGCAAGCATCTCGGGAGGAGTTAATTGCCTTTACGAAGGATGCAGGTATTGTAGGTTGTGGAGGGGCTGGATTCCCAACGTACTTCAAGTATCAAACGGCTAAAAATGTTGATTCGCTTTTGATCAACGGGGTAGAGTGTGAGCCGTATATCACGGCGGATTACGCTTCTATGCTTAAGTACACCAAAGAATTGGTAGTGGGTGCAAAGATGATGCAAAAGATGGCTGCTGCCAAAGAAGCTGTCATTGCGATCAAAGCATACAATACCGATGTAATTGCTAAAGTTCGTGAACAACTGCAAAAAGAAACAAATATCCGTGTAGTGGAAGTTCCCGATGCTTATCCAATGGGCTGGGAAAGAACACTGATTTTCCAAGTATTCGGCAAACGGTATGATCGTCTGCCTGGTGAAATCGGGATTGTTGTAAACAACTCTGCAACAGCAATCGCTGTGGCTAGAGCTGCATTGGAAGGAACACCAATTGTCGAGAAGATTGTTACATTCTCCGGTGATGGATTGAAGAAGCCTTCTAATGTTGTGGTACCTGTAGGGGTTCCGGTCGCTGAAGTAGTAAAAAAACTTGGCGGATATGCAACAGAAGATGTTCTTTTGATTGCCGGTGGTCCAATGATGGGGAAAACGATTGTAAATGATCAATTTGTTATTACATCGTATACGAATGCCATTACGATTTTGGAAACTACGCCAATTGATGACGTAGCATGTTTGCGTTGCGGCAGATGTACGGATCATTGTCCTGCATATATTCAGCCGGTTCGCATTATGCAAGCGGAAAAAGCGCAAAGCATTGAAGCTATGATGGCTCAAGATGTGATGAAATGTATTGAGTGCGGACTATGTACATATGTTTGTCCGTCAAAATTAGAAGTTACTGAAAGTGTTCGCCGCGCGAAACGCCGCGTACAAGCTTTCACTACGAAATAGGGAGGTAGAACATGAAATTTACATTTAGAACTACCCCTAACTATCGCAATGAATTAAGTACGAAGCGGATTATGGCGGAATTGACCCTCGGGTTATTGGTATTGTCGTTGTTTAGCGTCTTCTATAACTTTACGTATCATGGAGCTGCATATGGCACACAGGCAGTTATGATGTTGCTGACTGCTGTATTGGTATCTGTGGTGGTAGAAGTATTGTGGGCTGTTGGTTTGAAGAAAGATATCGTGAAGCATTTGATGGGTTCTTTCCCGGTTGTTACGGCATTGATCTTTGTATTGATGTGTCCGATCGGAACACCGCTTTATGTAGTAGGTGTTGGTACTTTCTTTGCTATTTTCTTCGGGAAATTGATGTTTGGCGGCTTTGGTCATAACATCTTCAATCCTGCCGGCGTCGGCCGTGCAGTCTTGTTTGCTTCCTTTACATCTGTTACAGTCCCTTACCTGACAAAGTTCTCAGAAGGACAATATGTGATGGACAAAGGGGCAGGTGTGATCGTAGATGCGATTACTTCAGTAACACCGACTAGTTACATCGCGCAAAAATTAAACTGGGTGGTGAGCAATCAATTGCTTGCTGATCGTTTAATTGATAAATTCGGCGGATGGGGAAATATGTTTGTCGGATTCTACCAAGGTGCATTAGGGGAAACATTCTCTGCTTTGATTATTGTCATCGGTATTATCTTGGCCATCCGCAAAGTCATCGACTGGCGTGTTCCTGTCTTCTATGTCGGTACCGTGGCAGTCTTGGCTACGATGATTGGCTTGATGAATGGCAGCGGTCTTTGGTATCCTGCATTCCATATCTTAAGCGGTGGTTTGTTGTTTGGTGCGGTCTTTATGGCTACCGATCCGGTAACCAATCCGACGCATCCGTTGGGACGTATCATCTTTGCGATCGGATGCGGTATCTTGACAGTATTGATTCGTATTAAAGCAAATCTTCCGGAAGGTGTTTTGTATTCTATCTTGCTGATGAATATGATGTCTCCGTTGATTGATAACGTATTGAATGGTGAATCCATCGTTCACATGAAAAAGAATGTGATGAAAGTGATCGGGGTTTTTGTTGCCGGAACTGCTGTTGTGGCACTTGCCGGCAGCGTGGTGAAACCAAAAGATCCACGTGTTTTGATTGATGTGTCTGCCAATGACCTGCTGCAAGTGCGTGCGAATTTGATTGCGCGTGAAACAGCAGGCAGCGATGTTGCTTATACCGTATGGTCTGATGGCTATTGGTCCAGTGCCAATCCAAAAGAAAAACAACCGAATATCTTCAAGGTATTTGTGAATGAAGCAACGAAAACTATTTCAAAAGTGGAAGTGGTAGCGTTGAATGATTCCAAAGGAATTGCGGAAAAAGTAAAAGCAGAAGAGTTCTTGGCGCAATTTGCAAATCTGAAAATGGCTGAACCTGGTTCTATCGAAATTTTGGATGATGTGGTAACAGGAGCAACTGTAACAAGCAAGTCGGTGATTCGTGCTGCTCGTGAAGTGATCAATTTGTATGAAGGAAATCAAGTTTCTGTTGTGAGTGACGGAGCGGATGAAATGAAAGTACGTGTTACGTATGACAGCTACTACATTGCATTCAACCAAACGCACAAGGGTGAAACTGAATCTCATCCAAATACTGCAGTATTCACCATTGACAAGCTGACCGGTGCTTTAAAAGCATGGGAAGTTGAGTCTTGGGGTGACAGCAGCGGCATGGATAAGAGAGCAAACAATGTGCTTCTTCCATACATCGAACGTGGGGATACACTAGATACCTTCTTCACAGATGACGCACTTGCTACAGCAACGTATTCTCAAACAAGTTCTTTGACTGCTGCGAAGTCTGCACTACTAGAATTCGCTGGAAAGAGATAGAGGGATAGACCATGAAAAAGAGTATTTATTTGGCTGTCTTCCTTGCTTGGATCAGTGCCGTTGCGGGTGGTTTCCTGGCTGTTGCCAACTATGTGACAGCACCGGTTATTGCCGAAAATGCAGCGAAAGCGGAAGCAGAAAATCTTGTTAAAATCTTTTCAAACGGCGAAACTTTTGCAGCTGTGGATTATAAAGCTGAAAAAGGAAGTCCGATTGAAGCAATTTATACAGCCGGGGAATCAGGATATGCTTATAAAGCGACTGTAACCGGATATAAAGATAAAATTACGATACTGGTTGGTATTGATAAGAGCGGTACTTTGGTTGGTTTCGAAGTGTTGGCAATCGCAGATACACCGGATATCGGAACTAAAGTGGCTGGCGAGCCGTTCAAGGCTAGTGTTGTCGGCAAAGGCTTGGATGATAAAGTTGATACCATTTCCGGTGCTACCGTGTCTTCCAGTGCTGTTGTCAAAGGTATTGACGCAGTAAAAGAGCACTTCCGTGCGAATTACAAGTAGGAGGGTAAGTCAATGAACAGATGGCAAAATTTCACATCGGGCTTTGTTCGTGAAAACCCGACATTCGCAACGTACTTGGGAATTTGTTCCGTACTTGCGATTTCAACTTCATTAAATAATGCGGTAGGGATGGGTGTATCCGTTACTGCTGTATTAATTGTATCTAATATTTTGATTTCTACGATCCGTAAAATTACACCGGATGATATTCGAATCCCTGTTTATATCGTCGTTATAGCGACTTTGGTTAAGATTGTTGAAATGCTGATTAATGCATATGCAGGCACGCTTGCTCAGACATTGGGACTGTTTATTCCGCTAATCGTGGTAAACTGTATTATCCTTGGTCGTGCTGAAGCATTCGCAAGCAAAAACAGTGTGCTGGATTCAGCTTTAGATGGTCTTGGCATGGGTCTTGGCTATACCGTCGGCTTGATCATTATGGCAGCGATTCGTCAGCTGTTGGGTACTGGTATTTTGAATTTTTCAAATCCGTTCAATCCAGATCAAATGTTCTTTGAATGGGTATTGATTCCAGGTCGTTACATCATCAGCTTCTTGATTCAGCCAGCTGGTTCCTTCTTGACATTCGGTATGCTTTGCGGTGTCTTGGCTTGGTTCAACAATCGTCAGGCTTCTAAGAAAAAGGAGGCTAAGTAAGATGGCTAATTACTTTACATTATTTTTGACTTCAGCTTTAATCAATAACATCATACTTGCGAAGTTTATCGGGATGTGTCCGACACTTGGCGTATCTAAGAAACAAAGCTCTGCAATCGGCATGGGTCTTGCCGTAATCTTCGTTATCGTAGGATCTTCGATTGCAACATACAGCGTTTATCAATTGGTATTAGATCCGCTGAATATTGAATACATGGATTTGATTTCTTTTATCTTGATTATTGCGGCTTTTGTACAGTTTGTTGAAATGGCACTGAAAAAGATGTCTCCTGCACTATACAAGGCACTGGGAATTTATCTTCCATTGATCACGACTAACTGTGCAGTATTGTATGTTGTACTTGACAATATTGCGCAAGGATTTGATTTTGGAGAAATGCTTGTGTATTCCTTTGGCGTATCTTCTGGCTTTATGTTAATTCTTTATATCTTCTCAACAATTCGGGAACGGTTGGATTCTTGCGATACCCCGGCTCCATTTAAAGGAAACCCGATTGCCTTGATTATTATTGCTTTCATGGCATTGGCATTCAGCGGGTTGGCTGGCTTAGTTTAATATGAACTTTATTTACGCATTGCTTTATATGGCAGTATTAGGCAGTATCTTCTTATTAAGTTATATACTGAATAAAAGAACGCCGGTTCCTGCTGGTTGTGAGGATTTAAAAGCGAATTGTGAAGGTTGCAAGATTGCCAGCTGCGGCAATTACTCTGCGCCTTCCAGGCAAGAACAGGAGGTATAAGGATGAGTAGTTTGGTGAATTCCATTGGTTCAATGCTGGTTATGGGAGCAATCCTTGGATTTGCACTTGGACTTGCAGGCAATTTCTTTGCCGTGAAGGAAGATGAACGTGTTGCGACAGTAACAGCGATGCTTCCAGGTTACAACTGTGGTGGCTGTGGTTATCCTGGTTGTGCCGGTATGGCAGAGGGATTGGTAAGCGGGGAAGTGACTAAGGTTGCACAGTGCAAACCGTCCAAGCAAGATGCTCGTGAGAAGATTGCGGCATACTTGAACGAAGCAACTGGACCGAATGGTGAAACAGTTTCCGTTACAGCGAATTAGTCAATAATGAAAGAAAGAGTCGAAGAAGCAATTCTTCGGCTTTTTTTCTGAGCGATATATGTTTTAAAATAATCATAAAATGAATCATTATTTGTTTACAAAAATGAATAGTAGATAAATACATGCTGAAAATCATATTTTTCACCTGATTTCAGTATACTTGTGAATGAAAGAACTTTCATTTATTGAAAAAGTAGACAGAAAATAATATGTAAGATATAATATAAAAAGGAAACAGGGGGTATTTACATGCTTGAGATTCAAAATTTAGTTAAAGAATATGTAAGTGCATCATCTAAGGTGCCCGTCTTGAACGGTATTACCGTTACGATTCAAGAAGGCGACTTTGTTGTGATTATGGGTGAAAGCGGAAGCGGAAAATCAACGTTTTTAAATTGCATCTCGACCCTGGATCGACCTAGTGCCGGTAATGTTTTGCTGGAAGGAAAGACAATCACTCGTTTTGATCAGCGGCAAATAGAGGATCTGCGCTTATTTGAATACGGATTTATTTTTCAGGATAATCATTTAATAGACCATCTGACGATTATAGAAAACGTTGTGGTCGCTCGTTTGCAGTATGATCCGCATGCTTATGAGAGAGCAGCGCAGCTGTTGGAGCAATTAGGAATTGCGGACTTGCGTGATCGCTATCCTTATCAAGTATCGGGTGGTGAAAAGCAACGTGCAGCGATTGCAAGAGCACTGATGAATGAACCAAAGGTATTGTTTGCGGATGAGCCGACTGCTTCTTTAAATCCGAATACTGCCAAAGAAATTATAGCTTTACTGGAGGAGTTGCACCATGGTGGGCAGACCATTGTGATGGTAACTCATAGTATGCAAATGGCAGCTTATGGAACACGGCTTTTGGTTTTGATAGATGGTGTCTTTCAGGAAGATTTAGATCTTTCAAATATGGATAAAGAAGAACGCCTCGCTTTTTTGAACCAAAAAATCAGCTATTTATTATAATCGTATTGCCTTTAGCAAAACATCAATCATACATCTTTTTTGGGCAGTGAGCGTGGCTTTGAAACTCACTGTTTTCATTCAATAGATAGGAGCAAATGTATGCTGGAACTGAAAGATCTTAAGAAAGTATATGGAACATCGACGCCGCAATCAGTCTTGAATGGGATTACGCTCACGATTCAGAAAGGTGAATTTGTGGTGGTGATGGGAGAGAGCGGAAGCGGCAAATCAACCTTTTTGAACTGTATTTCATCACTTGATAAGCCGTCGGCCGGGGAAGTTGTATTGGAAGGGAAGAATATACTCCAGTGTTTGGTCCAGCAAACAGAACAGCTGCGGCTTCATGAGTATGGTTTCATCTTTCAAGATAATCATTTGATTGAAACGCTTACGATCTTAGAAAATATTGTGATATCACGCTTGCAATATGACAAACAAGCATATTCCAAAGGGCAGCAGCTATTAGAGCAGCTGGGGATTGGAGCCTTGAAAGATCGCTATCCCCATCAGATTTCCGGCGGGGAGAAACAGCGGGCAGCAGTAGCCAGGGCGCTTATGAATGAACCGAAGGTCTTGTTTGCGGATGAACCTACGGCTTCTTTGAATCCGCATACGGCAAATGATTTGATCTTATTGCTGGAAGAATTGAACCGCAAAGGACAAACGATTATCATGGTAACCCACAGTATGCGCATGGCAAGCTATGGAACACGGTTATTGGTGCTGGTAGATGGACTTTTTCAACTGGATCTTGCGATGAAAGAGTTAAGTCTGGACGAAAAGAGCAAGTTGATTCATGAGAAAGTGAGTCCGTTCCTATGAGTTGGTTTGAAGACCATTCGCCATAAAAAGTGGTTCGTGGTGCTCATTGTGCTTGTACAGACTGAATACTATTCAGGAAGATGCAAAGGCTGCAAACCAAATTGAAGTGACGGAGCAGTTTTATGGAGGAATGGAGTGCGGAAGCATAGGTCATGCATGGCTTTATGGTAGTGGCTATTGTCTGGTATGTTTGCTCAGTGAAAAATGAATCGGCATTGTATCAAAACTAGGGAGGAATCAGTATGAGGCTCATAGTAAAGACGATTTTATACAATAAGAAACGAATCATGATGACATTGGTGATATTGCTTTTAGCAGTTTTGATGTCACTCCAGATCACAGTCACTTTATACAGCAAAAACCAAAGTCTGGCCCAGCGTGTAGATGCAGTACGTGGTGCGCATACAAATGTGTATCTGACCATGAATGGGACATTGGATATCGAAAAGCTGGTAGCCGGAATCGGAAGTTTTGAGTCCACCTATGCGATTGGGTATCATACGGGCAATGAAAATTCGGATCTTTTTTTGGAGGGGTATATCAATGACCAAACCAATTTGTTTCCGGTTATGCAGGGAAAACCGCTGGCAGAGCTTGAGGGCTATGAGATAGCAGTAACGGAGAGCTATGCACGTTCCTTGGTTAAACTTGGATTGCAGCCGCTGGGACATCAAATTACGATCCGTGATGATACGTTTACGGTTGAATCTATTGTTGATTATCCTAATTATAATGATGCTTTTGTAGGCAAAAGCGAGCTGAAGGATATCAAATTATTTAATTATCCGATTCTATCTGTCGGGTTAGCCAACTATCAAACCGTAAAAGAAATTGCTGAAGAAAATCCATATGATTTTGGAAACAGAATCTTGTATAAGGTGCGGTATGACCATTATAGCAGTGATCAGGAACAGTATTTCGTACAGAGGCTGGGCAACGAAATTAAAGTATGGGATCCATTTCTGATAAATGTTTCGCCACTGTTTGAGATTGCGCAATTATCATCTGTTGCGGATATTTTGTTCCGGTTTATTTCTGTGTTTGTACTAGCTGGGCTGATGCTCAGCAGTGCCTATACATTCTATATCTTTTTGCGGAAGCAGTTGATGCAGGATGCCAAGACCATCGGGGCTTTGGTATTGCAAGGGGTATATCAAAATAAAATTATGTTTTCTTATTTTGCTCAGCTTTTATTAATTACTGTGAGTGCGCTGATTCTTTTTGGCGTGATGAATATCGGTATCTTGGAAGTGCTGAAACAAAATCGCAGTCTGGCACCAATTTTGGATTGCAATCAAATTATCCTGCTGCGAACGCTCCTTGCATTTGCGGGATATTTGCTTGTTATTTTTGGATTGTTTCTCATGCAGCTGAAACGTTACATGAAGCAGGCCTTTCAAATGACCAAAACGGCAGATCATACGTATGGTCCTTCCAGTCGTTTGCAAAGTAAGAACTATGTTTTGCAGCTGGCTTGGAAAGGATTGCTGGCAAATCGTATCAATACCCTCGGTTCTATCCTCAGCATGACCATGATTATTATTACGCTGCTCATAACTTTGCAGGCCAAAGCGTCGGTAGATCACATTTACAATGAAGATACGCTTGGCATTCATTTTGACTATATCGTGGGCAGAACATCATTTTTGAACTATGACGGGGTGCGGCCATTCGCGAAGGAGCAGGCATGGATTGATAAAACCTCGGATGTATACTTTCTGGATATTGATTTTGATACGTACCGCCGTACATATTATAAATCCAACTTCCTGGTGTTCTATAATTCTATGGAGGGATTTGTAAAGCCAGTTAGCGGAGAAGCACCATACCTAACGGAATCACAGAAATACCGTCATTATTACCGGGCACGCTATCGCTTTCTTGCATCTTCCAGAAGGCATATGGATGCCCGCGGTCTGCGGCTTTACGATGTCAACGATGTAAGCGTTCCTATAGAAAAGCAGTATATCTTCTATCTAGATGCTAATTATCCGGGGAATACGGAATCCGGAGCACCTATCAATGCAACTGTAAATACCTTAATTGACAATGGCTGGATTGCCTTTATCTTAGAGTTCCGCAGTGAAAAGGACTATGACAATCGTGATCAATTTGTGGATATGTTCTTGGTGAATGCAAAGGATGAAGAAAACAAATCGCTTCTGGAAGCATATTTTGCCCAGCATGATATGGAGTATATGAGTTTCAATGAAGTTATTGACAAGTTGAATGAAACCAATCAAGATGTAAACCAAAGAACAATCTGGATGATGCAAGGTGTTTTAGGGCTGCTGCTGGCGTTATGGCTGGTAAATGAGGTGATGGCAGTGCAATGCAATTTGCAGGACCAACAAATCAATCACCGGTTCTTGAAGCGCATTGGGATCAGGGATCTTGCAATCAGACGCAAAGTGATTACTCAGGAAGTACTTATCATAGGTGGTTCCTTGCTGTTTGGCGGCATGGCATATCTTGGTATACAGCCACTTATACGGGAAGGGTTATTAAAAGCATATGGATTGTACGATATGCCGGAACTTTCTGGTTTCTGGTATGTGCTGTACGGTAGTCTTCTGGTTGTAATTGCTGCCGGATTATATATGCTTCGCAAACCATATCTACGTAAAACAGTTGATAGTTTTTGTAAGGATAATTGCAAATAATGCAGTGATGCAGGAACAGGGAGGAAGCAGATGAAATTAATTTTGAAGACAATATTATATAAGAAACAAAAGATGATGGCGACCTTGGTTGTATTGCTGTTGGCAGTCTTGATGTCACTGCAAATTACTGTCACCTTATACAGTAAAAATCAGAGTTTGGCCCAGCGAGTTGATGCTGTTCATGGAGCGCATACCAATGTCTATTTGACACTGGATGGAACGCTAGACATGGATAAATTGATACAAGGCATTGGAAGCTATGAAATGACCTATGCAGTTGGATATCATACAGGCAATGAAGATTCTGACTTGTTTGTGGAAGGATATGTTTCCGATCAAACGAATCTCTTCACTGTTTTGCAAGGAAAAGCTCTGGCGGAATTAACCGGCTATGAGCTGGCTATTACCGAAAGCTATGCCCGTTCCTTGACGAAACTTGGCATCATTCCGCTTGGCTATCAGATGCAAATTCAGGATACTGTTTTTACTGTCGTATCCATTGTGGATTATCCTAATTACAATGATGCCTTTGTAGGTAAAAGTCAGCTGAAGGATATCAAATTATTTAATTATCCGATTCTGTCGGTAGGGTTGGCTAATTATCAGACAGTGAAAGAATTGGCAGAACAGAACATTTATAACTATAGCAACCGGATTGTTTACAAGGTTCAGTTTGATCATTATACAACGCAGCAGGAACAGGCTTTTGTACAGCGTCTAGGCAATGAGCTCACGGTATGGGATCCATTCCTGGTAAATGTTTCGCCATTGTTTGAGATTGCTCAGCTTTCTTCTGTTGCGGATATCTTATTCCGTTTTATTTCCATATTTGTGCTGGCGGGCTTAATGATCAGCAGTGCTTATACATTCTATATGTTCTTGCGCAAGCAGCTGATGCAAGATGCCAAGACAATCGGAGCATTGGTATTACAGGGTGTTTTCCAAAATAAAATTATGTATTCCTATGTATTGCAGTTGCTGCTGATCATAGCATGTTCATTGGCATTGTTTGGCATGATCAATGTCAGTATTTTACAAGTTATGAAGCAAAACCGCAGTTTGGCATCTATTTTGGATTGCAATCCGGTTATCCTGATTCGTACGCTGGGAACTTTTGCAGGATATTTGATCATCATTTTCGGTCTATTTCTCATGCAGTTGAAACGGTATATGAAATTGGCTTTTCAAATGACCAAAACGGCAGATCGCACATATGGAGCATCCAGGCGTTTGCAGAATAATAACTATGTTTTGCAGCTGGGATGGAAGGAACTGCTGGCAAATCGTGCAAATACGCTTGGTTCTGTACTCAGTATGATGATGATCATCATTACCTTGCTGATTACGGTCCAGGCAAAAGCATCTGTCAGCAATATTTACAACAAAGATACACTTGGGATTCAATTTGATTATATTGTAGGGGCTAGTTCATTTTCAGATTATAAAAATGCCGGTTACTTTGCGAAAAAACAAGTCATGATCGACAAAAAATCGGATATCTATTTTCTGGATATTGATTTAGATACGAACCGAAGAACCTATTATAAATCCAATTTTTTGGTTTTTTATAATTCGATGGTAGGGTTTGTAAAACCAGTAGCCGGAAAGGCCCCATTCTTAACGATATCACAGAGATATCGCGAGGATTATCGCGACTACTATCGTTTTCTTGTCTCGTCCAGACGTCATATGGATGCCCGTGGCTTAAGTATTTATAGTCCGAAGGATGAACATGTTTCGGTAGCGAAGCAATATATCTTCTATCTGAGTGCAAACTACCCGGGTAATAGTGAAACTGCGGCACCGGTTAATGCTACGGTAAATACGTTGATCGACAATGGCTGGATTGCTTTTATTTTAGAATTCCGCAGTGAAAAAGAGCATGACAATGTAGGCAAGAATGTGGAGATGTTTTTGGTAAATGTAGAGAATGAAGAGCAAGGAAAGTTATTGGAACGGTATTTGCAAAAGAAAAATATGCAATATATGAAGTATGATGAGGTGCTCCAAAAACTGAATGAGACAAACCAGGATGTAAATCAAAGAACGATTGGCATGATCCAAGGGGTGATGCTCCTTCTTCTGGCATTGTGGATTGTGAATGAAGTGATGTCGGTGCAATGCAATTTGCAGGAGCAGCAGGCCAATCATAGATTTTTAAGAAATATCGGTATCGGAGATCAGAAAATCAGGCGGAAAATAATCATCCAGGAAGTACTTGTATTAGGTGGTTCCTTATTATTCAGCGGTATTTTATATCTAATCATTCAGCCGTTTATCCGGGAAGGGCTTCTGAAAGCATATGGCTTATACCATATGCCAGAGCTATCTAAGCTTTGGTATGCTGTCTATGGCGGTGCAATATTGATATTGATGGCATGTATCTTTTTACTTCGCAAGCCGCAGATGAAAAGATAAAAATAAATAAGAAAGAGATGGATTTGGCTTACAAAGCCTGACCATCTCTTTTATCTGCTTTTATTACGGCCGCAGTTTCCATTCATAATAGAGGCATTTTAAGCGCAGCACTGTTTCCGTAGTCAGCAGAAGAAAAATATGCCAAGCTGGGAGATAGTTCTTTAAAGAAGCAGACGCAGCCATGCTGGTAAGATGAAATTTGCGGGCAAAGAAATACGCTCGCCGCATATGAAAGTGATTGGTGATCACACATATATCGGTAAAACCACGTTCTTTTAAGATGGGAAGTACATTTTGGAAGTTCTCAAAGGTGCTTCGCGCATGTTCTTCCAGCAGAATGTGATGTACAGGAATTCCTTTATTTGCGGCATATTCCGCCATGAGGCTGGCTTCACTTCGGGCATGTTTATTCGCCCATCCTGTAAACAGCAGCGGTCGTTTGCGGAATCGATATTGGCTGATTGCTTCGTCCACGCGGCTTTGCATCATGTTGCTGAGAGTACCGTCTTTTTGCGGAGCACATCCTAGTATCAAGTAAACATCAGGATTTAAGATTTTTTTAGGATAAGGAAAAAAACATAAGGTAGCCAATGCGGGGATCGTAATGAGCATTAGGATCAAAACAACCAAGATGCGAAGTAGGATCACAACAAAGGGTTCCATCTGATTACACCTCCAAGCGAATTGGATAAGATAATTCCTGCTGAATGGCTTGGTGCAGCATTTCTTCTCTGCTGAAGTGATGGGCCACCCGGCACATTTGCATTGCTTTCTTTTGATATGGTACAGGAAGCTGATTGAATTTATTGGCGAATTGCGGAATCTCATATGCTGGATGCAATGCTTTGTGCTGTTTTTCCAGTTCTCTGACATGTTTCAAATAAGTCTGTCCTGTTTGATTATAAGCTAAGATTCGAACAATATCCATTTGCGCTAATGTGCGTGCTTCGTCTTTTGTTGTCTGCAATAAAAGATGACAGAGTGTACGTTGAATGCGCGAGCGGGTATAACGCTTGCTGGTACAGGCCGTCAAAAAGGAAGCAAGATCATGACATTGCGATGCTTGTTTTTGAAACAGACCTTCAATACCCTCCTCCATCAAAAAAAGTGATTTCAAATATGAGGCTGGCAATGTTGTCAGCAAATAGCGCAGCAACGGATAAAAGGCTGCCAGATCGGCTAACGGCTGATTGCGGAGCTGTGCCTCCATGGGAGTATAAAGAGATAAGTTTGTATTGTCATTCATCCGAACTGCCTGACGCAAGGCACTGGCGGAAGCGTGGGCCGATTCAATCGTTGTGGAACGATAGACATTGGTTCGTTGGATGGTAAGTGGCTGAATGTTGGTTTGCTGCAATGCTTTCAAATAAGCAACCCCTAAAATATCATTGCTGTTCTGATGCGGGTTGTGTGCAGCCAAGCTGTGGGTGCTGGAAAATTGCCGGGTGGATTGTCTTGCTAATTCTTGTTCCAGACTTTGTATATTGTTGCTTTCACTGCCAAAGCACAGATGCTTGATGTGCAGTTTGTTTAATACTGTAATAGCACCCAAGGCGAATTTATCGGCATGTTCCAAGCAATAAGGATATGGCAACTCCACGACAAGATCGACACCATGAAGAATTGCTTGTTTTGCCCGTTCAGAGGGATGCAAAATAGCGGGTTCTCCCCGCTGGACGAAATAAGGGGACATGACTGCGATCAATACATCACAGCCGCTTTTGCTTCTGCTTTCTTGGATATGGTGAATATGTCCGCTGTGCAGTGGGTTATATTCCACAACGATACCGCATGCTTGCATCTGAATTCCTCCTTGTTTGCGTGGTTTGGTAAAGACTTCTCAAATATAGCATAATTCCTGCTTGAAACATAGTGAAAGATTGCATTTAACGCACTGGTTGCTTATAATAAAATCAGATAAGAAGGCAGGGCAGCAGGATGGAATCTAATTTAAAATTCCTCTCAAATTACGGGGATGTGCAAATTTATTATGATGTATATCAGCCAAACTTGAATCGCAAAATCATTGTGCAGATTGCGCATGGGATGGCTGAGCATAAAGATCGTTATCAAGGATTATGTGAATATTTATGTGAGCAAGGGTTTACTGTCGTGATTGCAGATCATCGGGGTCACGGAAAAAGTTTATTGAGTCAGGAAACCTATGGGGATATGGGTGAACAGGGGTTTGAGGCTGCTGTGGAAGATATGCATAAACTGGTGAAGTTGATGAAGCAGCGGTTTCGTGATTATAAATATGTGATGCTGGGTCATAGTATGGGATCATTACTGGCAAGACGCTATATGCAGGTTCATGGAACAGAAATGCAAGCTGTTATCTTATGTGGTACACCATCCAGAACATCAGGCCTTTTCTTTGCACGCATGCTGGCAGCTCTAGTTGGTATCACCAAAGGTGAGCAGCATCGCAGCAAATTTCTAGATGGACTGATATTTGGCGGCTTTAATCGTTCTTTTCCAAAGCGGACAAAGTTTGACTGGCTGAACTCTGATGATGCTGGTGTGGATGCCTATATTGCGGATGAGGCATGTGGCTTTATGTTTTCAACACGCAGCTATTATGATCTATTCACCGGATTGCAGAAGGTCTATCAACGGTATCCGCGGCCGCTCAAGAATCCGAAATGTCCCGTACTGTTTCTGAGCGGGGAGAAAGATCCATGCGGGCGTTTCACTAAAGGTGTGAAAGATGCGATGAATCACTTGAAGAAACAGGGATATCTGCATGTAGAGATGATTTTGTATCCGAATGCAAGACACGAATTGTTTCAAGAGAAAAATAAGAAGGATGTATATGAAGATATTGTACGTTTCCTGAATTTGAAATTTATTCGTCCTGACAATAAAAAGTAAATCGATAAGTACATAAGGACTTCGATGATAGTTGCGGTAACTGTGTTTCAGAATCGGAATTATATCATTTTGGCGAGAGCAGCTTAGCGGAATTTGCAATTCGCTATCTGAATGCGTTGTGAAAAGAAGCTGGAAGCTTAAACAGAAGGGAAAGCTTACTTTTGCCGGAATTCATGCAAATACCTACTCTTTGTTCTGAAATTTAACTTTTCTTTTGCCATCGTGCGGGTTTAGATAAGTTTTAATTGACTTTATCAATGGTTTTTCATATAATAGTTACGTTAACCTGTGAGGTGAATTTACTCGTGAAATTCTCAAAAAGTGAATTGCGGAAACGGGGAGATCAAATATTCTCATTTGATGAAGAAATTGCATTTGATTCTAATACCTTTTTCTCATTGAGTAGTTTGCGAGGATTAAAGGATGTCCGTGTTTGGGGAGATGCCCAATATTTCGTAGACAGTGAACAATTTAATGTTCATTTTACGGTAGAAGGCATTATGATTGTCCCTTGTGCGTTGACAAATGTTGATGTGGATTATCCCTTTTATGAAGAACGCGATGTTGTCTATTCCTTTGTGAAGGTAATTGACGACGAAGATGTCATCGAAGTTAAAAAAGATGTCGTGGATTTAATGCCTGTCATTTTTGAAACCATTATTTGTGAGGTTCCATTGAAAGTCGTAAGCGAGGGCGCAAGCGTCCAGGCAAAGGGCAAGGGATGGGAATTCATATCTGATGAGGCGAGCGTAGATGAAAAAGAGGAATTTGATCCGCGGTTATCAAAACTCAGAGAATTGTTACCGAAAGTGGAAAAATAGGAGGTGCTAACATGGCTGTTCAACAAAGAAGAGGTTCTAAGACTAGAAAAGCAAAACGTAGAACACACTTTAAGCTTGCTGCTCCGACATTAGTTCAATGTCCAGTGTGCAATGAATACAAGCAATCACATCGTGCGTGTGCAAACTGTGGTGACTACAACGGAAAGAAAGTCGCATAAAAAAGAGTTGGTAGATGCAACTCTTTTTTTATAGGTAAATGATATGACGAAACTGGCAATCTTAGTTGGAAAAGTAATTCAAAAATTATTGCGGATGATGCATCGGGGTGGCGGGTCCACGCCCGGTCTTTTGGCGTTGAAACTGGATCCGCAGCTTTTAAAGCATCTTGCATTGCCGGAAACAATTGTGATTGTGACCGGAACGAATGGAAAGAGTACTGTGACCAATCTCTTGACACGGGTGCTGCAGGCGGATGGCCGGAATGTACTCAGCAATCTGGAAGGAAACAATCTGAAAATCGGCATTGCTTCCTTGCTGCTGGATCATGCATCCTTCAGCGGAAAGGTCCAAGCGGATGCCTTGGTGCTGGAAGTGGATGAACTAAGTGTTCCGCGGGTGATGGAAGATATAACGCCGACGCATTTGGTGATCGGGAACTTATTCCGTGACCAGCTGGATCGGGTCGGGGAAATGGAGACGGTGATCCGGAAAGTATCTGCCAATCTGCTTTCCTATACAGGAACATTGCTTTTGAATGGTGATGATCCGAATGTAGCTCGTTTTGCACTGGAAGCGCCGCACGCCAAGGTAGCATACTTTGGTGTCGCGAAGCAAAGTCAAAGTACGGCAGCCAGCAAAGAAGCGAGTGAAGGGCGGTTTTGTCCATTGTGCAAGAAAGAATTGGTATATTCGTATTACCAATATTCCCACATTGGCCGCTTTGCGTGTGTGGATGATGGGTTTGGAACCTATGCAATACCTTATTTGGCGGAGGTAGATGTAATTGCGGCAGATCGGCCGGTAGTCTTTACAGTTGCAGGCGATTCGTATGAATCTGCGTATCATAGCTTGTTTGCGCTCTACAATGAAACGGAAGTCATTGCCATGGCATCATTGCTGGGTGTAGCGGCTGATGTAATCCGAACAACAATTTTAAACTTCCGGATGAATAATGGCCGGATGGAACAATTCACATTGAAGAATGGACAAATTTGTACATTGAATCTGGCGAAAAATCCGACCGGAATCAATGAAACTTTGAAATATATGACCAGCAGCAAGCAGGACTTTGCATTTGCGATGGTATTGAATGATCTGGATGCGGATGGACAGGATGTATCCTGGATTTATGATGCTAGATTTGAACTGCTGGATACTGTGCATACGAAGTTTTTGTTTGCAAGCGGGACAAGGGCATTGGATATGGCCCTGCGGCTGCAGTATGCCTCTTTGACAGCTCCGATTGCACCGTTTGATGATTTGGATGAACTGATACTGGCGTTGACGCAATGTCAGCTGCCTGTCTATGTGATTGCCAATTATACGGCATTGCAGAAGGTAAGACGCAGTCTGCAGCGAGGTAGCATATGAGAGAATTAACGTTGGTATGGATGTATCATAACATCCTGGATTTATATGGTGATCAAGGCAATATCAAGGTGTTTGAAAAGCGCTGCCGGGATCGCGGCATTCAGCTTCATGTCAAGACTTGCTCAGTGGGTGAAGAACTGGATTGGCAGGCAGTCGATCTCTTATTTATTGGCGGCGGTGCCGACAAAGAGCAAGGCGTTATGTATGATGATTTGCTGGGACGCAAATCGCAGATTCAGGCTGCTATTGCGGATGGCGTTCATATTCTTCTGATTTGCGGAGGATATCAGCTGTTTGGCCAGTATTATGAGGATAGTGATGGCAACCGGCTGGAAGGGCTTGGCATCTTTGATTACTATACCGTCAGCGATGGGATCCATCGCTGCATCGGCAATATTGTGATTGAAGCAGAATTGAATGGCATAAAACACCGTTTTGTGGGATTTGAAAACCACGGAGGGATGACCTACCAAGTGTCTAGGCCATTTGGAAAAGTGATATGCGGCTATGGGAATACCCCTGCTCGGGATTTTGAAGGATATTTTGATGGTCAGGTGCTGGGAACCTATATGCACGGACCGTTGCTGCCTAAGAATTTTGCGATTGCGGACTATTTTATTGCTCGCGCATTGGAACGCCGAAATCTTGATAGTAACTTACAAGAATTGGATGATTCTTTGGCGATTCGAGCAAAAAATGTCATGATAGAGAGATGTTTGAAGAAGTAAGAATGGAGGAATACCAGCCATTCTTTTTTTATTGTCGATTTTCGTCAAAAAATGTACGATATGTCTTTCCTTTTTCCGCTGGTTCTTATATAATTGTGGTATGTAGTGGAGGAAAGTGGCGGAAAGTGGGGTGGCAGCATGTTCATGGGTGAATTCCAGCATAATGTGGATGGAAAAGGTCGTTTGATTATCCCGTCCAAATTTCGTGAGGAGCTTCATGAAAGTGTTGTCGTGACACGAGGATTAGATGGCTGCTTGAGCATTTATACCATGGAAGCATGGAATATCATCTATGAAAAGCTCTTGAAACTTCCCAATACCAGAAAAGATGTGCGGATGTATGTCCGGATGCTGACCTCGCAGGCAAGTGAATGCATGTTTGACAGCCAAGGCCGTATCTTGCTTCCAAAACCGCTGCTGGAAGCAGCACAAATTGAAAAGAATGTTGTTGTAGTTGGGGCAGCTGATCATGTAGAAATTTGGGCAGAGCAAAACTGGCAAAACTATTATGAAATGGCCAGTGCCAGCTTTGAGGAAACCGCAGAGCTGTTAAGCGATTTTGAGGTGTAAGATATGGAACATCAATCAATCTTATTAAAAGAAGCAGTCGAAGGATTGCAGATCAATCCATCGGGTATCTATATTGACGGAACATTGGGCAGAGGAGGGCACAGTGCTTATCTTTTGGCGCAAATACCGCAAGGGTTTCTCTATTGCTTTGACCAGGATGAAACTGCCATTGCAGAATCTTTGCCAAGATTAAGCCAAATTGGTTCCAACTTTGCAATTGTGCACCGCAACTTTGTATCCATCAAAGAGGAGTTGGCAAATCGCAACATCACAGGAGTAGACGGCATGATGTTTGATTTGGGTGTTTCCTCTCCGCAATTTGATGATGGGGAGCGAGGATTCAGCTACCATCAAGATGCGATGCTGGATATGCGCATGGATCGCCGCCAAAGCTTGAGTGCTCATACCATTGTAAACACTTGGACCTATGAGGAATTGGTGCGGATCTTCTATCTGTATGGAGAAGAAAGCTTTGCCAAATCCATTGCCAGACGCATTGAAGCAGTTCGCAAAGATCATATGATTGATACAACAGGGCAGCTGGTAGATGTGATCAAGGAAGGGATTCCTAAAAAGTTTCATGCCGGGAAGCATCCGGCACGCAAAGTCTTTCAGGCGCTGCGCATTGCTGTCAATGATGAGCTAGGTGTATTGGAACGCATGCTGGAGGAATGTTTGGATCTTCTGAATGAAGGTGGCCGGATGTCGGTGATTACCTTCCATTCACTGGAAGATCGCATTGTGAAAGAGGCATTTCTAAAAAGAAGTACACCGCCTAAATTGCCGAAGCATGTACCGGTGACCAAAGATCAGTTAGAAACGGATTATCTGGTCATTACTAAAAAACCGCTGGTACCCAGCGAGGAAGAGATTGCCCAAAATCCACGAGCACGAAGTGCGAAACTTCGAATCATAGAGCGCAAAAGAAACATAAGGAGGATGTAGCTATGACCAGAATTATCAGACGCAAACGCAGTATCAAACTACTCAGATTTTCCGCTAGCTTATTCGTTGTGTTGTTTGTTTGTTTTTTGGGATCGGCGACTATGTTGAAATCCTACAATGTTTCTTTGAGTGTCAATAAGCAAAAATTAGAACAAGATATCAAGCAATTCAGCGAGAAGAAAGAAACCTTGCAATTGCAAGTGAGTGAGTTAAGTTCAAGACCTAGAATCATGGCAATTGCCGAAGCAGAAGGATTAGAAAAGAATCAGGCAAATATTGTAAGTGTTGCTGGTTCTGCTTCCAATGGAGAATGAGAAAAAATAATATAACTGTTGTGGTCTTGTTTCTGGCATTTACGGCTGTCATGTTTGTTCTTGGTTTTAATGTGTTTATGGTAAGCGTTTTTGGTGTGCATATGAACAGCGGGGTTAATATCCGCAATTATGCCAATAATATTTCTCAGCATGTCGAGACCTTAACTGCTCGGCGTGGTTTTATTTATGACCGCAATAAAGATATTATTGCGCAGGATGTAGACCATTATAATGTGTATGCCATTTTAAATAAAGACATCCCCTCAACACCGGGAAAGGTTGCGTATGTTGATGATAAGCAAAAGACTGCAGAGCTGCTTGCTCCGATATTGGGGATGACTTATGAGGAATGTTTGGGCTATATGAAGTCAACTGCATATCAGGTAGAGTTTGGCAGTAAAGGCCGCGGCTTGACACAAATCAAAAAAGATGAAATAGATGCATTGCAGCTTAATGGCATCGGGTTTATCAGAAATTCAGGACGGGTATATCCAAACGGTACCTTTGCATCCCATTTGATTGGCTTCGCGCAATATGATAGCGAGAAGCAGCTGATGATTGGGAAAATGGGTCTGGAAGCTTCGCTGAACTCCTATTTGCAGGGAACGGATGGCAAAGTGGAGTACCAGCAGGATGTGAACGGTTATGTACTGCCGGGAACGAAGCGCAACGAACTTCCGCCTGTCAATGGAAATGATGTGTATTTGACGCTGGACACCACCATTCAGATGTATCTGGAAGATGGCTTGGAAGCAACCATGGAGAAATTCAAGCCGAAAGCCACCTGGGCGGTGGTGATGGAGGTAAAGACCGGAAAAATACTAGGGTATGCATCCTATCCGTCTTTTAATCCTAATGTCAAGGATATTGGCAGCTATATTGATGTACCAATCGGCTATGCTTTTGAGCCGGGGTCAACAATGAAGGCATTTTTAATAGCGGCAGCAATGGATACCAATACATATCGTGGTGAATTAACGTTGAAGACCGGCTTGTTTCACGTAGGAATCAAAGACGGGAAATTTGTGCGTCTGCAATCAAAAGCAGACAAGGGCTACATTGGTACCGTGCAGGACTTCAACAAAGGTCAGGGCTGGGGAGATATCAGCTATGATGAAGGATTGATTCGCTCCAGTAATACCGCTATGGTCAGTTTGCTTGTCAATCAGGTGGGGACCAAAACATACCGTGATTATTTGGATCGGTTCCATTTCTTTCAAGCCACAAATTTTGAAGCGACCGGAGAAACCATCGGAACCATCAACTATGAATATGGAATGGAAAAGATTACAACTTCTTATGGTCAAGGATTGACAGTTAATACAATTCAGCTGTTGCAGGCATATACAGCAATCTTCGGCAACGGGGAAATGATTCGGCCATACATCATTGATTCTATCCGCAATCCGTATACAGAGGAAGTTGTTTATCAAGGAAAACGGGAAGTGATTGATACCCCTATCTCTGAGAGCACTGCTTATAAAATGCGGGAGCTGCTGACAGAGGTTGTGCAAGATGGAACAAAGGGTTCAGCACGTTTCTATTCGATTCCCGAAGTGCAAATGGCAGGGAAGACAGGAACAGCGGAAATTGCCGGAGATGGCAATTACCTGAGCGGTGCCGGCAATAACTTGTATTCGATTGTGCTGGCAGCTCCGGCGCAAGATCCGGAAATTATGATTTTCTATGCGATCCAGCAGCCAAATACCAAAAGCGTTCATGACAATACGAATAATTTTAAGGATATATTCCGCAATACACTATTATATTTGAATATCAATGATTCGGAGGAACTGGACAAGCTTGTGGAAGATAAGACTGTTTTATACGAGCAAGCGATATTGGACCAATACACGAACATGCCGATTCAAGATGCAGTCCAGCAAGTCACAAGCAAGGGGTTTGAAGTGCAAATTATCGGAGATGGCTCCCATGTGATGAAGCAATTTCCGCTTGCGAGTCAAACGGCACTAACATCGCAGCGTGTATTCTTATATACAGGACATAAGATTGAAATGCCGGATATGATTGGCTGGAGCCGGAAAGATGTGATGGCTTTCTGGAATTTGTGCGGAATCTCTGTGGAAAGCAGCGGCGAAGGATATGTGGTGGAGCAAAATATCAAAGCAGGAGATTACTTGTCGCCTGATGATATCATCCAGGTGGTCTTCCAGTTTCAAGAACAAACGATAAGCACTGTTACTGCTCCTAATCAAGGGGGTTAAAGATTCAGGAAATGTTACATGACTGCCTATATGGTAGTCATTTTTCTGTTTTTTTTGGTGCCGTTATTTGGGAATTTTTCTTTCAAAAGAAAATTATGAAGGTCCATTCACTTTGATAATAGAAAAATAGTAGAGATTATGATATAATTTTTACAGGTAATGTTTGCCAAGAAAGGGATCAATATGCTTTGGAAAGAAAAATATCGCATTGGCGTTGAATTAATCGATTCGCAGCATGAGGAATTATTCCGTCGTGTTTCTGATTTTATGAGTATCCTTCGCTCACAAGGAAAGTGGGAAGAAAAAGTCGCAAAAGTAAATGAGACAATGGCATTTATGAGTGAATATGTAGTAACACATTTCCGGGATGAAGAAGAACTGCAAGAAAAAGTAGGATATCCTGATATGGAAAGCCATCACAAGATTCATGCGGAAATGGTGGACTATGTGGTACAGGTTTCCAAACAATATCAAGAAGAAGGATATAAAGAAGAATTGATTCAGCAGTTTGCAGGGAAGCTTCTTGCGTGGCTGATTAACCACGTTGCTGCTTCTGATCAGCAAATAGCTGATTATGTAAAATCTCAGGAGGTTTCTGCATGAGTACCGTTGTTTTTTCGCCGTTTACACAGGCAACTGGAGCAGTATTCAAGTTGCTGCTGGATTTAGATGCAACAACCAGTGAACCGGTTTTGCTGAAACAGCAATTGCACACCCCGGAAATGGTTAGTATCGTGATTGGTGTTGTAGGGGATTTGACCGGCAATATTTATTATCGGTTTCCAAAGCCGACCATGCTGGAGATGGTGCAAATCATGAGTGGCATGGAAATGGATAAAATTGATGAATTTGTCATGTCAGCGGTTGGTGAAATTGCAAATATTATCAGTGGGAATGCATTGATGGAACTGGCGCAGGAAAAAATCAACTGCGATATTCTGCCGCCGCGCTTTCTGGAAGGGGAAGAAGTATACCCGTTGGATAAGCCGGTTACTAGTGCAATTATCAAAACAACACTGGGGGATATCCAGCTGGATTTTCAAATTTAATACGAATATCATAAAAGTCAAAAAAACATCTAACATACCACGGTGGTATAGCAGATGTTTTTGTTTTATTATTCGATTTGCTTCAAGGGTTCTACCAGCATAATTTGCATATGCATTGCTTGCAGTTCATGAAGAACATCAGGATTGGCTTCGCTGTCCGTAATCAGTACATCCAGCTGCTCAATAGTCCCGCAAACAAAGGTGCTGTCTTTGCCGATCTTGGATTGATCGGCAAGAATATATTTTTTGCCGACAGTGCGTTTGATCATCATCTCATTGATGGCGACTTCGGGGAGAATAGCGGACGTGATGCCGGTGGTTGGGGTGATGCCGGAAACACCCATAAAGCATTTAACTGCAGTGACTCGCGATAAATTGTTGATGGCGAAATCACCGGTCATGGATTCCTTTGGAATCCGCAATTCACCGCCGGTCAGAACAATGGAAACGAAAGGATCCTTGTCCATCAGAATGGCTTTGCCGTTATTGGTAATAATATTGACATGTTTATTAGCCAGGTATTTGATCATCAGCAGTGCGGTGGAGGATGTATTGATAAAGATAGTATCTCCATCTTCTACCATGGAAGCGGCTTTTTGAGCAATAGCATGTTTATGAAGGGCGAAGTTTGCGGTATCTTTGGCAACAAGGCTGGATGCATCCAACACTTTCTGGGATAAGGATGCACCGCCATAAAAGCGTTCAACCAGATTTTTCTCAGCGAAATAGTCCAGATCTCTGCGGATGGTAAGCGGGGATACTTGCAGTTTCTCTGCAAGATCATCAACACGGATTGTTTTGTTGGTTTGCAATTCAGTTAATATTTTCTGCCGTCTGGTATTGACAATAGTACGATTGTTTTTCATGATTTCCTCTTTTTCTGCTCTTAATATGAACGTTTTTATCATTTGGTAGTTGTTATATTATGAGTATATCGTGAAATAGATAGAAATGCAAGATTCTGGTTCAACAATGCACCGGAATGACAAAGTTAGTTATATTGATTTTTATGATTTATTTGATCGATTATAGTGTTATATATCAAGATAAGTCTAAAAGAAACCGCTTAATAACTAACAAAATTCAAAATATATGAACGAAACGTTAATAAAATAATTGACAAGTTCAAAAAAACAGATTATTATGGAATTGTAATAAGAATTAACTGATAAAATGTTCAAAACGAACATAAATGAATGATAGGAGGAAAAGGTATATGAGCAAAATCGACAGTATTACGCGTGAATCATGGATCCTTGGCGCTTTCCCTGAGTGGGGAACTTGGCTGAATGAAGAAATTGATCACGAAGTCGTAGCACCGGGCACCTTTGCAATGTGGTGGATTGGTTGTACGGGTCTATGGATCAAGTCAGAGGGTCAGACAAATATTGCCATTGATTTATGGTTTGGCAACGGGAAACGGACACAAAAGAATAAGCATATGGAACCATTCCATCAAATGCGAAATATGACAGGCGGGGTACTGACGCAGCCAAATTTGCGGGCAGCGCCAATTGTATTTGATCCATTTGCGGTAACGGCTGTAGATGCAGTGTTGTCTACCCATTATCACAATGACCATATTGATCCCTTCTTTGCGGCAGCTGTATTGAAGCAGGTGGATGGTGATGTGCCTTTTATCGGACCACTCAAAAGTGTGGAGAAATGGCTGAGCTATGGCGTGCCGGAAAGTCGCTGCAGTATTGTGAAGCCGGGAGATGTGATCAAAGTCAAAGATATCGAGATTATTGTCTTGGACAGCTTCGATCGTACTTGCCTGGTTACAGCTGATGAAGATATCCGCGGTGTTTGTCCGACGGATATGGATGACAAGGCCGTCAACTACTTGATTAAAACACCGGCTGGCAGCATCTATCACAGCGGCGATTCCCATTATTCCGTCTATTATGCCAAACATGGCAAGGATCATCAAATTGATGTGGCTCTTGGCAGCTATGGTGAAAATCCGGTCGGCAACCAGGACAAGATGACTTCTATCGATATCCTGCGGATGGCAGAAGCACTGCAATGCAAGGTTGTGATTCCCTTCCACTATGATGTCTGGACAAACTTCAAAGCAGATCCGCAAGAAATCAACATGCTGTATGAATACAAGAAAGATGTGCTGCAATATCAATTTAAACCATTTATCTGGGACGTGGGCGGCAAGTTCACATATCCAAATGATGCTAATAAGCGACAATATCATTATCGCAGAGGATTTGAAGATAGCTTTACCGAAGAACCAAACGTACCATTCAAATCAATATTATAGGTCATGGCCATGCTAAGAGAACTGGTGGAAAAGAAGCATATCTGCTTCCATGATGGATTTGAAAGCTGGCAAGATGCGATCCAGGCAGCGTGTGAGCCGCTGCTTGCGGACCGTACCATTGAACAGCAGTATGTAGAAGCAATTATTTCGTGCATTCAGGAATATGGTCCCTATATTGTGATTGCTCCTGATATTGCGATGCCCCATTCCACGGAAAGTGCCAAGGGTGTCAATGGAACAGCAATCGGGTTTATGAAGGTGAAGCATCCGGTTGCCTTTGACAAAGAAGACCGTGAGAAGGATGCAAGGTTATTCTTCACACTTGCTTCAGTTGATCATGAACAGCATTTGTCCAATATGATGCGATTATCCGAATTGCTCATGAATGAGTCGATTGTAAGCGCTTTGCTCGATGCGAACAGTGAGAAAGACTTGCTTGCGATTGCGGATCAATTTCAGCTGTAAATTAGCTATTACAGATTTCAAAAGAAATCTGGGCAATAAGAAAGGAAGATTTTATGGAATTTTTAATGAGTATCTGGGAGTTTTTCGCAAGAAATATCCTCACCCAACCGGCTTATTTCATTGGTTTCATTGTATTGTTTGGCTACTTGCTGTTAAAGAAACCTTTATATGAAGCTTTGGCTGGCTTCTTGAAAGCAACAGTAGGGTATATGATTTTGTCAGTCGGCTCCGGCGGACTAGTCAACAATTTCCGTCCAATCTTGGTGGGATTGAAAGATCGCTTTAATTTGAATGCAATGGTAATTGACCCTTACTTCGGTCAAAATGCCGTGCAAGCAGGAATGGAAGCGGCGGGAAGAGCATTTTCTCAAGTTATGTTGCTTCTGCTGATTGCATTTGTATTCAATATTCTGCTGGTGGCATTCCGCAAATATACCAAAATTCGTTCTGTCTTTACAACAGGTCACGTGCAGATGCAGCAAGCATCCACGGCGTTCTGGATTATCTTGTTTTGCTTCCCGCAATTGGGGGATGTGCAGTATCTGGTAATTATGGGCTTGGTATTGGGAGTGTACTGGGCTGTTGGTTCTAACTTAACCGTAGAGATTTCCCAAAACTTGACTGATGGTGCTGGTTTCTGCGTTGCGCATCAACAAATGTTCGGCTTGAAATTCTTCTCGATGTTGTCTGAGAAAATGGGAAAAGGCAAGAATACCCGCAAATTGGAAGATGTGCAATTTCCTGGCTTCTTATCGATTTTCAATGAAAACATGGTTTCGACTGCTGTTCTGATGACTGTTTTCTTTGGATCTATCTTATTGATTTTGGGACGTGATTATCTGGTTGAAGCAAAATTCATGGCAGCGAGCGCTAATTTCTTCTTCTATATTCTTACTACTTCATTGAACTTTGCTGTATATCTGGCAATCTTGCAATTAGGGGTACGTACATTCGTTACTGAATTGACGCATTCCTTCCAGGGGATTTCTACCCGCATCCTGCCAGGTGCTGTTCCGGGGATTGACTGTGCTGCAGTGTATGGCTTCGGTTCTCCGAATGCTGTTACGATCGGCTTCTTGTTTGGTGCTTTAGGTCAGTTTATTGCAATCTTCACATTGATTTTGTTGAAGAGTCCGACACTGGTTATTGCCGGTTTCGTTCCGGTCTTCTTCGATAATGCTACCATCGCAGTCTTTGCGAACAACAAAGGCGGTATCAAAGCAGCTATGCTGATGCCATTCTTATCCGGTTTGTGCCAAGTATTCGGTTCGGCATTTATTGCCAGCTTCATCGGACTTGCAGGATATGGCGGATACCTTGGTATGTGGGACTGGGCTGTGGTATGGCCGGTATTTACTGTCATTATGAAATATTTGAGTTTCGCAGGTGTTGGTATTGTCGTGATTGTCATGTTGTTGATTCCGCAATTGCAATATCGCGCCAACAAAGATACCTACTTCTTGATTACGGATGATTATGAAGCGTACAAAAAGAAAGTTGGTATTGAAAAGTACACCATTATAACAATTGGAGGAAAGAACTATGCTAAGAATTTTGGTATCCTGCGCTAATGGTGCAGGAACAAGCCTTATGATGAAAATGCGGGTGGAGAAAGCGGTCAAGGATTTGAGTATCCCTGTAACAAATATTCACCATTGCTCCTTGTCAGAAGGAAAAAGCTCTGCAACTTCATATGATGTTGTCTTCTGTCCGTTGAATTTTGTGGATATGTTCAAGGATGCTGCTGCCAAAGGTGTTAAGATCATTGGTATGAAAAACGTGCTTTCCGATGCTGAAGCGAAGGAAAAACTAATTGCGTCAGGTATTTTGGAAAACATGAAGAAATAAAAGCAAGCAGCCGATTCTGATCGGCTGTTCGCTTATTGAGGGGATTATGAAGAACAAAATTCAATTGTTGTGCTGTGATCTGGATGGAACCTTATTGAATGAACATCATGCACTGAGCGAAAAAACAATTGCAACAGTGCAAAAACTGCAGGCAAAAGGCATACGGATGACGTTTTGTTCGGGACGGGCACCGGCAATGCTGGACTTGTTTTTAAAACAGCTGCGAGTAGATACCTATCTTGCTTGCAACGGTGCCTTGCTTATGAATAAAAAAGAAATCATCAAAGGGCAGCCGATGGCTACTGGCGTCGTAGCGAAGCTGAAACAATACTGCGATGCAAGACTTATGGATTATTGTTTGATCACAGATAGAAAAGTGTATTATAGCGAGCAAAGTGAGCGGATTGAAAAGTTTCGCAAGTATAATTTGCTGGCTGAAAAACATCAAGTACAGCCAATTCCGCTCCATCTGATTGATGGGCAGTTTCGGCTGGCGGAACATACCATTTACAAGATGCTGGTTCATGAATTGCGTCCATCTGAATTGCAGGAAATGCAGGTATGGATGGAGCAGCTCAATGATTTAAGCTGCACCAATTCTGAAGCGAAGCTTTTGGATTTGGGGGCCGGCGGGGTTTCCAAAGGGGCAGGATTAAAGGCATTGGCCGAGCATTATGGGCTAGCCAGAGATCAAATCTGCGTGTTTGGAGACTGGTATAATGACAGCTCTATGTTCGACTATGCCGGCTTTTCCGTTGCAATGGAAAATGCATGTGATGCATTGAAAGAGCAAGCAGACTGGATTACCAAAAGCAATCAGGAAGATGGCGTTGCATGGGCTATCGAACAGTTATTTTTAGGATGAAAAGGAGAATCGTATGCAAATTAGGAAAATAGTATTGGATCAATTGGAGCGGGCATACAGCACGGGATATGTGCGTGTGGACGGCAAGCCGATGGCGATCATCGCCAGTGAGGCTGTTGATGGTCCCTGTTACAGCTACCACGGTGAACAGTTTGAACATAAAACCGTCGTTTGGGAACATGGTGGCGGAACCATGTCGATCGTGGAAATTCCCAATTCCAATGGGGAGTTTCTAGCAACGCAGCGGTTCTTTCCCGGTTTCAATGCAGCCACTTCCAAAATTGTGCATGGCAAATATCAAAACGGAGCATGGGTGATAGAAGACTTTATGACATTGCCGTATGTGCATCGGTTTGATATCTTGCAGGCCGCAGATGGCTTGTATTTTGTAGGAGCAACTCTATGTACTTCTAAAACGGAACGCGAGGATTGGTCCGATCCGGGCAAAATCTATGTCGGCAAACTGACTGGAGTGTACAATGAGCCAATTGCCTTAACTGTTATCAAAGAAGGACTGACACGCAACCATGGCTACTGCAGGGGCATGTGGAATGGATTGGAGTCCGGCTTTGTGACCACGGATGAAGGAGTATTCGTTGTAACGCCGCCAAATGCAGGTTCAGATTGGACAGTGGAGCAGCTTATGTCTCATCGCGTAAGTGACGTGGCACTTTGCGATATCAATCAGGATGGAACGGACGAACTGGTTACCATTGAGCCTTTCCATGGAGCAGAATTCTATATTTATCAAAAAACAGCAGCAGGATATGAAAAAATCTACTCGTATCCCGACCCGATTGAGTTTGCGCATGTAGTATGGGGTGGCAAGCTGCGCGGCAAAGAAACCATCATCGGTGGTGTCCGTCGCCAGCGTGCGGAGTTATTCTATATTCAAAAAGAGGGCAATGAACTTATTACAACAATAATTGATGAAGGAAAAGGTCCGGCTAATGTGGCAGTGATCCATGAAGAGCATCGTGATATCATTATCACCGCCAACAATACAGTGCATGAAGCAGCACTTTATATTGTGGAGGATTGACTATGCTGGAACAATTGAAACAAGAAGTATGGGAAGCGAATTTGCTTTTGCCGAAGCATAACCTTGTAACCTTGACTTGGGGCAATGTATCGGCAATTGACCGCAGCACGAACTTGATGGTAATCAAGCCATCCGGTGTGGAGTATGCTGCCATGAAACCCGCAGATATGGTTGTAGTTGATATCATGAGCGGTAACGTCGTGGAAGGAAAGCTAAATCCATCCAGCGATACGCCGACACATCGCATGTTGTACCTGCAATTTCCCAGTATTGGCGGAATTGTGCATACGCATTCACGCTGGGCCACCATTTGGGCACAAGCAAAGATGCCGATTCCGGCCTTGGGCACAACTCATGCGGATTACTTTTACCAAACAATTCCTTGCACCCGGCTGTTAACGAAAGAAGAAATTAACCGGGACTATGAATGGGAAACGGGAACTGTGATTGTTGAAGCCTTTCAAGGTTTGGATCCGAACCAGATACCGGCCGTCATTGTGGCGAGTCATGGACCCTTTGCATGGGGGAAAAGTGCTATGAAAGCGGTGGAGAATGCGATTGTATTGGAAGAAGTAGCCATGATGGCGTGGCATGATACCATGCTGCACCGCAGCTTGCCGATGCAGCAGGAGCTTTTGGATAAACACTTCTTGCGCAAACATGGACCGGGTGCCTATTATGGACAAAAGTAGCCGCTATCGTCTTGGATTATATGAGAAAGCAATGCCTTCGGGATTGTCGTGGGTTGAAAAATTATCCATGACGAAAGAAGCTGGTTTTGATTTTTTGGAGATCAGCATTGATGAAACCGATGAGAAATTAGCACGCTTGCAGTATACCAAAGAGCAAGTGCAGGAAATCATTGATGCGATGTATAAGACGCAATGTACCATTCGCACGATGTGTTTAAGCGGTCATCGCAAATATCCTCTGGGAGCGAATGATCCGCAGGTGCGGCACCGCAGCTTGCGCATCATGGAGCAGGCAATTGACTTGGCCGATGCCCTTGGTATTCGGATGATTCAATTAGCTGGCTATGATGTATATTATGAAGAGTCATCAAAGCAAACAAGAGCTTGGTTTATGGAAAACTTGCAGCTGTGCGTCGCAATGGCTGCGAAAAAGGGAATTATGCTTGGCTTTGAAACGATGGAAACGGCATTTATGGATACTGTTGCCAAGGCAATGGTATATGTAGACCAAATACATTCACCATATCTGGGAATCTATCCGGATATCGGAAATTTGACGAATGCTGCATTGCTATACCAAACAAATGTTTTGGATGATATTGCATTAGGCCATGGTCATATCATAGCTGCCCATTTAAAAGAAACGGTACCTGGTGTTTACAGGGAAGTACCGTTTGGAACGGGCCATACTAATTTTCAGGGCTGTATCAAGCAATTATATGGTCAAGGGGTTTGCCTGTTTACCGGAGAATTCTGGTATACCGGCAGTGCCGTTTGGCAGCAAGACTTAAAAGATGCGAATCTCTTTTTGCGTAAGCAGATTGCACTTGCAATCAACTCTGATCTGGACTAATTGTCCAGATTTTTTGCGTAAATGCTTTGAAATAGTGAACTTTTTGGCAGAAAAAAGGACTCCGAAAGGGAGTCCATCTTGCTACTAATACCAAAGGGGGAAGGTTTTCTTAGCAGCAATCATAGTTTGCACTAAAACAAGATGCTCATACAACGATTCACTAAATTCTATGCGCAAAAAAGAAAAAGATGAAACACAATTGCCGGTTGATCAAAAGTTGCTTGTACATGATTTTTTTTGTTCGGGCATAGATATTAATGGTGATTAAGATGTTAAATGGGTTTCATAAGAAACGAATCAAGTTGATTAAAATAGTTGGCTATTTGATTTTTGCTGCGATATTGCTGAAACTGAGTTATACGCAAACTATAGCGCAGCAGGATTTGATGAATAAGGCCAAGGACTTGTGGGAGCGTTCTTTTCCGATTGCCAGTGAGCGCGGAAAAATTATTGACCGCAACAACGAGATTTTAGTGTTGAATTTGCCTGCTGTCAGCGTTATGGTGGTTCCTAGTCAAGTAGAAGACAAGGAACATACGGCTGATGTCCTTTCGCAAGTGCTGGAAGCAGACCGGGCAATGATTTTGGAAAAGATAAGCAAAAAGGTATCTACCCAAAAATTGAATCCGGAAGGAAGGCTGATCAGCACCAAGCAGGAAAGTGCCATCATTCAAGCAAACTTAAAAGGAGTGTATTTGATCCGTGATGCAAAGCGGTATTATCCGAATGCCAATTACCTGGCGCAAGTACTGGGCTTTACAGGTATCGACAATCAGGGATTATCCGGATTGGAATTAAAATACGATAGTGTTTTAATGGGAAAAAGCGGCAGCTTGAATATTCCGTTTGATGCTAAAGGAAATAAAATTGATATGCTGGAGGAGAACTGGACCAGCAGCGGTATGGGCAATGATTTGATGCTGACCATTGATGGCAAAATACAGGACATTATTGAACGGGAAATGAATAATCTGGTGTTGAAATATAAGCCGAAGCAAGCCTGGGCATTGGCTATGAATCCCAATACCGGGGAGATTTTAGCGATGGTATCCAAACCGGATTTTGATCCAAACAACTATCAGGATTATCCCAATGATATTTATAACCGGAATTTGCCGATTTTTAACAGCTATGAGCCAGGGTCTACATTTAAGGTGGTAACCTTTGCGACTGCGTTGGAAGAAAACGTAATCGATATGGAAAAAGAAACATATTTTGACAAGGGCTATGAAATGGTTGGCGGAGCACGGTTGAAGTCCTGGAAGGCCGGAGGTCATGGTTTGCAGACTTTCTTGGAAGTGCTGCAGAACTCTTCCAATCCGGGTTTTGTTGAGATTGCCCGGCGGTTAGGAACCGATCGGTTATATAATCAAATCATGGAATTTGGGTTTGGCAAGAAAACCGGCATCGATTTGGTAGGTGAATCCAGCGGGATCATGTTCACCAGAGAGCGGATGGGGCCGGTGGAAACGGCAACGACGGCATTCGGACAGGGCATATCCCTGACAGCAATTCAGCTGGTGAGTGCGGTTAGTTCTATTGTCAACGGCGGATACTACTATCAGCCATTTATCACGAAAGCGATTTTGCATCCGCTGACCCATGATATCTTGTATGAGCAAAAACCAGTGATGCTGCGTCAAGTCATATCAGAAGAAACATCGATGAAGATGCGCTATGCGTTGGAAAATGTGGTAGCAAAGGGCGGCGGAAAGCAGGCCTATATTGAAGGGTACCGCATTGGCGGGAAAACTGGGACGGCACAGAAAGCGCAAAATGGCGTTTATATGACGAATGAATATATTTTATCGTTTGTTGGCGTGGCACCGATTGATGATCCGCAGATCGTAATTTATATGGCGATAGACAAACCGCAGTCTTTTATTCAATATGGCGGTACGGTAGTAGCACCGATCGTGCGCAACTGTCTGGAAGATATTCTTCCGTATCTGGGCGTGAAGCGGGTCGAGGAGCAGATTCCCAAAACATATCTTTGGGGTGATGTTCGGAAGTATAAAGTGGAAGATTATCTGGGACTGGAAAAGAAGCAAGTGAAGAGCAATCGCTTTAAATTTGTTTACAGCGGGGAAGGCAGCAAAGTCGTTTCGCAGATACCAAGTGCCGGTACCTATTTAGAGGAGGGCAAGACTATATGGTTGTATCTCGAAGATGATGCGGTTGAATGATCTGTTAGCAGCCGTTGGTGTTTTTTGTACGGATGAAACACCGATTCATACGATTACAACCCATCACCAAGATGCTGCTTTGGGTGTCCTGTTTGTAGCTCTTGTCGGCTACCGCTTTGATTCGCATTGTGAGATTCCATCAGTGCTGCGTGCCGGAGCAGCCGTGCTGGGCAGTGTCAAGGAAGATCATGTGTATTATGTTCCGGACACTAAATCGGTGCTGCCGCATCTGGCGGAAGCATTCTACGGCTACCCGCATCAATTTGTGAAGATGATCGGCGTGACGGGGACCAACGGGAAAAGCAGTGTTACGAACTTTATTGCCAGCTTGCTGCGGAAGATGCATAAACGGGTCTGCCTGATTGGCGGTGACGGGATTTTCTTGGAGGAACGTTATCTTCCTACCAGCAATACCACACCATCTGCATTGGAATTATCCGGTATTCTGGCAACTTGCATTGCGGAAGAAGTGGAATATGTCGTAATGGAAGTCAGCAGCCATGCGATTGAGCAAGGAAGAGTCAGTGCTTTGTATTATGATGCACTGATCTTCTTAAATTTAGGCCATGATCACTTGGATTATCATCCGTCATTCTATCAATACAAAGAAAGCAAAATGAAGCTGCTGCAGCAATTGAAGCCGCAGGGTCATGTTCTGGTGAATGGGGATGACCGGGAACTGCTTTCGATTCTGGAAGAGGGAACGATACCAGTTGCCTTGTTTGGCAGAAATCAAGCGCAATACCGCATCGCGAATCCGGTAACTACGGCAGCTTCTTCGTCTTTTACATTGGCATATGAAATGCAAGCACAGCGCATTACGCTGTCTTTGCTGTCCATTGTAAATATTTATAATGTCAGTGCTGCGATTGCAGTGCTCCATCAGCTCGGTTTTTCTTTTACAGATCTTTGCATTCTGGCAAGCTCTTTGCGGCCGATGGCAGGCAGGCTTGAAGTGGTGATAAACGAGCCGTTCACAGTCTTAATTGATTATGCCCATACGGTAGAAGCCTTTCAGACATTGGGGGCCTTTATCCAGTCTTGCGCCGCCCAGCGCAAGTGCATTGTCATGGGGTTAGGAGGAAACCGGGATCAAGCAAAAAGACCGTTGATCGGTGCTTTGCTGCACCAATATTTTGATGTGCTGATTTATACGAGTGACAATCCGCGAGAGGAAGATCCGCAAGCAATTATTGATGACTTATGCCAGTTGACAGGGTTTGAGCGGGTGCTTGTTGAGATAGATCGTAAAACTGCAATCGAGAGGGCTATTAAAATGGCAGGAAATGGTGATATAATAGTCATCGCAGGAAGAGGAAATGAAGCCTACCAATGGATTGGCAGTCAGAAGATTCCATTCCAGGATAAGCAAGTTGTGATGCAAGCACTGAAACTGCTTGATTCATAAGCAAGAGGAGGATAAGTGAATGGAATTTAAGCAATTTGTACAAATGTTTGCAATCTCATTAGGAGTCACATTGATTGCCATACCAATGTTGATTCCTGTCTTACATAAATTGAAATACGGACAGACGGTATCTCGATATATGCCGAATCAGGAAAAGAAATCAGGAACTCCGACTATGGGCGGCATTATTTTTGTGCTGGTTCCGATTGCGGTGATGTTTGCCCTCCGCCCGGCTTTGCTGCAAAACTTGAAATTGATGATCGTGATGATGGCTTATGCGGGTTATGCCTTAATTGGTTTTTTAGATGATTATATTATTGTTGTGACAAAGAATAATGAAGGGTTGCTTCCGCGGTATAAACTGCTGCTGCAATTGTTTTTGGCAGTTGTATTCTATGTGTTGTTTCAATCGCAAATCTCTACGGAAGTAGCGATTCCCTTTACGTCAATCGTCATTCCGCTAGGGTTTCTGTATGCGGTATTGGTCTTTTTCTTATTTGTGGGTGCCAGCAATGGTGTCAATTTGACGGATGGCATGGATGGACTTGCAGCAGGTACCAGTATGCTTGCATTGTCACCATTTGTCTTTTTTGCGATTCAGCAGCAGGAATATGAAATTGCCTTGTTTACCGTCGCTTGCATAGCGGCTTTGATCGGGTATTTGCGATATAATTTTTTTCCAGCTAAGATTTTTATGGGCGATACGGGAGCCTTGGCATTAGGTGGCTTGATCGCAGCTTTAGGGTTGGTATTGAAACAGGAGTTAAGTGTGATTGTAATCGGCGGTATTTTTGTGATCGAGACCCTTTCGGTGATCTTGCAAATCCTGTCCGTGAAATTAACCGGAAAGCGGATCTTGCGTTGTTCACCGATTCATTATCATTTCAGCTACGGCGGCATGCCGGAAGTGAAGGTTGTATTGCTGTTTTGGTTTGTCGGATTGATTCTAGCCGCACTTGGCTTTTTGATGGGGGTATAAGATGAAAGAAGTATTGGTAGTTGGAGCTGCCCGCAGCGGTGTGGCAGTATGCAAATTATTGCGGAACCATGGGGTGCAGGTAGTTTTAACAGATCAAAAACAAATTGCTGAGCAAAAGGAGCTGGAACAAGCAGGAATCCAAGTGTTTGCGGGATCTCATCCGGAACATTTGATTCGCAAGTATGATCTCGTCGTAAAGAATCCGGGAATTCATTTGCAAAGTCCGTTTATGAAGGCTTTGGCTGATGCGGGAAACCGCATTGTTTGTGAGATTGATGTGGCATATCAGTATGCACCTTCTTTTGCATATGGGGCCATTACCGGAACC
The DNA here is from genome assembly GCA_023388995.1 of Bacillota bacterium. Lineage (GTDB taxonomy): Bacteria > Bacillota_I > Bacilli_A > Erysipelotrichales > Erysipelotrichaceae > JAEWFD01. The sequence goes on along the minus strand of JAEWFD010000004.1, from coordinate 93,458 downwards.
AACGGAAAGACAACAACGACATCACTGCTGGCAGAGATGTTGAAAAGAAAGAATCCGCAGGCAACGGCGGCGGGAAATATCGGCCTTCCGCTGAGTGCTGTTGTCGATGGCCATGAGCATGAGGCATGGGATATTGCTTTGGAGCTTTCTAATTTCCAGCTATTGTCCATGCCAATGTTTCGTCCCCATGTTTCGGCGATTTTGAATTTAACGCCAGATCATTTGGATTTCATGGCTAGCTTAGAGGAATACTATCAATCAAAGCTCAATATTTATAAAAAGCAGACGCAAGCAGATTATTTTCTGCGTAATGTGGATGATCCTGCGATTATGGAATATGCTGTTTCAATTCCATGCCAAATCCTTGATTTTTCATTGGTGCGCCAGGATGTCGATCTCTATGTGAAAGATGGCGGTGTGTACTTCCAAACAGAGTGCCTGTTCTTGGAAGCAGAATATGCTCTGGTTGGAAAGCACAACTTGCAAAATGCAATGGTTGCGGCGGCAATGGCTTATTTGATGGGAGTAACAATTGCTGATATCAGAGATGTGCTGCGCACGTTCGTCAGTGTGGAACATCGCTTGGAATTTGTGACCAAGATTCAGGAAGTTCCCTACTACAATGATTCCAAGGGCACCAACGTGGATGCTACCAAAATTGCCTTGCAGGCGTTTGCGCAGAATATTATCTGGATTGCCGGCGGCAAGGATAAGCATACCGGTTTTGAGGATTTGCGTCCGCTGATGGAGCGCGTGAAGCAGGCAATTGTGTTTGGGGAAACCAAGCAGCAACTGGAACAGTTAAAAGAAGGCACCCATGTAGTAAATACCTTGCAAGATGCGGTGAAACTTGCCTATGATGTTGCAGCCAAAGGGGATGTTGTTGTATTCTCACCAGCCTGCAGCAGTTTTGACCAATTTAAAGATTATGAAGAACGAGGCCGGCTCTTTAAGGAATATGTGCATAACTTAACGAAATAATTGACAACAAGGGTTCTGTGCAGTAGAATAAATACGGGAATGAAGTGCTCCCATGGCTTGGCCAGAACCGCGTAACGCTGATGACTTCTGCTTTTAAGCAGATAGATCAGCGTTTTTTCATGTAAGGAGGGTATGTATGTTTGTCAGTTTTGCACTTGTATTTTTATTTGGTTTGTTAGCTGGCTTTATTTTTGAGAAACTCCATTTGCCGAAGCTTGTTGGCATGCTGGTCGTAGGGATGGTGCTGGGGCCGTATGCATTGGGTATGCTGGATGAAAAGATTTTATTGATTGCACCGGAACTAAGGCAGTTTGCTTTGCTTTTGATACTTACCAGAGCAGGTCTGGCATTAGATTTGGAGGATTTAAAGCGCGTCGGTCGTCCGGCAGTCCTGCTGTGTTTTTTGCCAGCTTGTTTTGAAATGCTGGGAATGGTACTGTTAGCACCGCGGCTATTTGGGATCTCCGTTATGGAAGCGTTGATTTTAGGCGCAGTTGTTGGCGCTGTGTCGCCAGCCGTTATTGTACCGCGGATGCTGCATCTGATGGAACAGGGTTATGGAACGAAAAAAGCCATTCCGCAGATGATTATGGCAGGCGCATCGGTAGATGATGTATTTGTCATTGTCGTTTTCACGGCAGCGATTAGTGTGGTAGGCAGCGGTTCTGCTTCGCTCACCAGTATCCTGGATGTCCCGGTTTCCATTGGATTAGGGATTATAGCCGGAATAGTGATTGGCTGGCTGTTTGTGCATGCTTTCCGGAAATGGCATATCCGGGATACCAACAAAGTAATTTTAATTTTAGGAGTATCATTCTGCCTTGTGGCAATGGAGCAGCTGGCGGTTCCGTTTTCCGGATATCTAGCTGTCATGAGTTTGGGTATCATGATTAACAAAAAGTACCCGGTTTTGGCCAAACGGCTGTCAGTGAAATACAGCAAGCTCTGGATCGCAGGAGAAATTATGCTGTTTGTGCTTGTAGGAGCAGCCATTAACTTTGCGTATGCATGGCAGGCAGGTCTGCAAGCTGTGCTGCTCATTCTGTTTGCTTTGCTGTTCCGAATTATCGGTGTGTGGTTTTGCTTAATCCATTCGGGCCTAGAGGCCAAAGAGAAGCTGTTTTGTATGGTTGCTTATCTGCCTAAAGCAACCGTACAAGCAGCAATCGGAGCAATTCCGCTTTCAATGGGGCTGGCATGCGGTGATCTGGTCTTAACGATCGCGGTACTGGCTATTTTGATTACAGCACCGCTTGGGGCTTGGGGTATTGATATGCTTTATGCCAAATTGTTGACCAACAGATAGTTTTAAACCGGTATAATCTGGTTAAAATGTTCTCAAGATTGATTTGTTACCTTTATCTGATTATAGAAAACGCTTTGCAGGTTTGGTAGCAAAGCGTTTTCTATGTTAGGTAGTAAAGGTTATTATAGAATTGGCTGGTTAAGATATTTTTTCAAAATATTTAGATAAAGGGGTATTCTATGATTATTTAATAAAAGTCAAATACTGATAGCATTATTTATTGTATCAAGCCAATCAGTATCTGGACTCGAGAAATGATTCAAAAAGACTAAAAAATTTGTACTGTTTTGAACAGTATCATTTGTAGGCAATCGACTAATGTTAGTAAGCATTACTTGATAGTTGGTTTCGCTTATTTGACTAAATATACGTTTTCTCTGTTTTGCTTTCGCTTCATAACTGCCAACATTAGTGCACCTTTTAATATCAGATTGGTTATCTACTTTTTTATGAGATGAAAGTAAAACGAATTCAAAGTGAAGTAAAATTATTTGCATTGTACATGGATTAGCAAATATAGTTACTGAACTTGAGGAATTGGGAATTCCGTGAATTTTATCAATTTTCTCTTTGATTAGCGTGTAACTTTCATATGGCTTATCGTCAGTATCACAAAAAATTAAAACAATATCATAATTATCGCTCATATATGCAGCTTGATATCTTGCTGGAATATTACCATTTGACTCCGCATTTATTAAGATAAATTCAATCTTGTTATTCCATACATGTAAATCATTTAGTTGTTTTAGGTATTCATACTCCTCAAAACCCTCGCAAATTATGCAAATCTTGATTTCAGACAGTAGTTCAGGTTTATTTCCCATGTTCAATCTCCAATAAACTATTGATTAATTGGGGTTCTGGAATGGCTCCAAGAATACCTTTTTTATATTTTTCGATAATATCAGTTGTATCACGGACGCCATCAGATGCAGTAAAATCTGATAATGAATATAAGTAAACGCCTTTTTTATCTTTATGTACAAACCAAATTTGTTCTTTTCGCATCAACTTCTTACAATCCATTAGATTAATATCATGAACCGAAAAAATAAGTTGAGCACGTTTATTTAACTCATTATTAAACATTGCGACAATGGCTCTAGCTAATTTAAAATGAATGCTGCTATCCAATTCATCAATGATTAAAATTTTTCCAAATTCCAATGCTTCAATTATATAGCTTGATAAGGCTACTATTTTTTTTGTGCCAGTTGAATCGAAAAAAATACTGGGTACTTCTTGTCCCCTATATACAGATGTTAGTCTTATTTGATCTATTACACGATCAGGAATATCTAAAACTTTTTCTTCTGGTGTTTCCTTGTTTGAAATACTAATATTGCGTTCAATGTCAGCTTTTTCATTATATTTGAAATCATCCAAATCTAAATCAGCGTGCAAAATAAAGTTTACAATCTTCGTTTGTATATTATTTTTATTCTTCAATAAATCAATCGTTTTTTGAATAGGAATATTATTCATATCAACATAATCAATCTTTGAAGCAAAATCTAGTAATGTATATTTGATAGATTTAAGGGAACTACTTTCTGTTTCATTAATTAAGTGAATTAGTATATTATTTCCTGAAATTAGTTTCATCATTGTCTCGATTGTTTTATCTTCAAAATAATATTCTTTCAATACAGTATCACGTAATAAAATTATTTTTTCTTTTTCGTTTCCATATTGATCTTTTTCAATTTTTGTTAACTTTTCATATATAAATTCTTTTTCTTTGTTATTGTACTTAAAATCATATGAGATAATATTTTCCATTTCGAGGAACGATATACCAAGTTCCACAATAGGGCTTCCTGTAAAAATATTGTGATTCATTTGACTTTTCTTATTTAGAATAACATCTCTAATGTTACGAATTGATTTCAGTAAGCTGGTCTTACCAACATTATTTGGACCATATACACCAAGTGATTTCAAAATATTGATATTTTCATAGGAAAAGATGTTAAAGCCAAATTTTTTTTGTCGCATATCAGCTTTTAGTTTCAAAGTTACAGCATTTGTAAAGACATAACTATTTTTTACTCTTACTTCAATAATCATGATAAGTAACCTCCAGGTTCTAGTCATTGGATTATAACACGGCTTTATTTTTTATGCAATAATTAAGCATAAAAAATAAAAGTGGTTAATTTTAAATCGAATTTTTACAAAAAAAACTAGATGATTTTTCACCATCCAGTTTTCTTAAGCTATTTGCGCTTCATGATTCTCATGTGGTCAACAAGTCCTTCGGTTACCGCAATATAAATGCCATCAATTACTTCAGAATATTCAGCATCGAAGGCATCTTTTTCCTCGACAAGCCAAATGGCATTGCCGCCATGTTCTTCAATGATCTTCTTTGCTTCTTCATAAGGCAGCAAGAAGGCAATTTTTGACATGATGTCAGCCAGCCCCGAGTCTTTTACGACGATGGAAGCTGCACGATAGCGTCTGCCTGGCTGCAATGTTTTAGGATCAATAATATGGTGGTAAATGGTATCACCAACTGTATAATAGCGTTGATAATCGCCGCTGGTAACCATTGACATCGATTCCTTATGCAAGGTGGAATCCAAGCTTGGAGCATTGAGATCTTTGTCCGGATTTTGAATGCCGACGGACCATGCTTCACCGTTTGGCTTTGTTCCGATAATTCGAATATTCCCGCCTCCGTTTACAATTCCTGCCTTTAAACCATGCTCTTCCAAGTTACGTGCTACCCGCTCCACTGAGAAGCCTTTGGCAATTCCGCCGACATCCAGAGATGAGCAGCTGTTATTCAAATAGACGGTGCTGTTTGCTTCATCAATTTCAACGAATTCCCAGCCGACACATTGCTTAGCTTTGTCCAGTTCTTCCTGCGAAGGTACCAAACCATCTTTTCCCTGGGCATTCAGCAAGATACCTTCTTCCCGATATTCATGCCATACATTTAAGACAGCACCTAAGGTAATGTCGAAATACCCTTCGGAAATATCGTACCATTCCTTTGCCAGCTGCAGCATCTCAATCATGTCAGCATCTACTTTGACAGGAGCAATGCCCGCATTGTCATTAATGGTTTTAATGTTGTTTACGCCGTCATAGCTATTGTATTTATCGAATAACTGATGATAATACGTAAAATCTTTACGCAGCAGGTCGCTGTAGGTATTAAATTCATCGGTTTTTGATACATATGCAGTAAATTCAACGAATGTGTCAAACCATCCTTCGGCTGTAAATACAGCAGAAAATTTAGCAGAAACATTGTTTTTATTTGGGCTGGTGGTACTGCAGCCAACCAGCAGCAAAATTGTTAATACTAGATAAAGAGCTTTCTTCATTTCAATCACCGTAGGTTATTATATCATAGAAAAACAACGGAAAACAGTAACGATTTTGATTTCTCTAAGACGGTGTTCAAAAGAGAGCATGAAATTTGCTATTATTGGTAATCCTTTTCTATACATTTCCATGAATAGGCTAGTGTTCGAAGTAGAACTGTGTTAAAATGTAAAGGGTTTTCAAACGAATTTAGGAAATAAATTTGGGGGATGCAGGGAAGCATAAGGAGACTACACATGAAGTGGAAGAGATTGCTGATTTTCGTTTTGACGGGTTTATTTGCTTGGAGCGGATTTGTATATAATATACAAGCTAAAATACTGCATTTGCAAGTACATACGGGCAAAATTGGACAAATGGGATGGCGTGATTTAGCAGTATTATCCAGCGCCGAAAGCATGACCTTAGTGCCCAACATGAGCTGGCAGTCAGTTGTATCGCTGGCAGATGAAAATGTTTTTATTTCGATGATTTTAATACAAAGTTTTTTGGTAGTCGCATTTTTGAGTGTAATCTGTTACATGATCAGCAAGCAAAGACAGAATCGTATGGAATTGGAACGAATTGCATATATCGATCCGATTACCAAACGCAATAATTTTCATAAGTTGAAGCAGGATTCAAAGAATATGCTGTTTCAGGAATACAAACAGATATATGCATTAATCTCCTTGGATGTAGATCGCTTTAAAGCATTAAATGATGTGTATGGATATGATCGCGGCAATCAGGTTTTAAAAAGCATGGGTGATTGCATTGCCAGTCATCTGGATGAACAGGAGATGTTCGGCCGGATGGTCAGTGATCATTTTACGATACTGATGAAGTACGAAACGCAGCAGCTGCTATGCAAGCGGTTGGATCAGATGATTGATGATATCTACCATGAGGTAGACCTGCCATATTTGCAAGTATCGGTAGGGATTTATGTGATTACCGATCCAACTCTGGATTTCAGCTTAATGAACGACCGGGCTAATATGGCAAAAAAAGTCAGCAAGCGAAATACCAATCAATCTTATGTCTGCTACCGGGATGAAATGCGTGATATGTTTATTTACGAAACAGAGCTGGAATCCGATATGTACCGGGCTTTGAATCACAAAGAATTTGAAGTATACTTGCAGCCGAAATATACCTTGTCAGATCGCCGCATTTGCGGGGCAGAAGCCTTAGTACGCTGGAATCATAGTCAAAAGGGCTTTCTAAATCCTGCAAGTTTCATTCCGCTGTTCGAACAGAACGGATTTGTAGTGAAGTTGGATTATTATGTATTAGATCAAGTTTGTTCCTTGATTGCACAGTGGATCAAGCAAGGGCTGGAACCGCTGCCGATTTCTGTGAATTTGTCGCGGCTGCACATGAACAATGATCATCTAGCAGAAGATTTGATTGCGATACTGAATCGCCATCAAATTCCTTCCCATTGGATTGAACTGGAATTAACAGAAACGACCTTGGATTTGAATTTTAAAAATCTCATTCCTACTTTTTTGAAATTAAAAGAGCATGGATTTATGGTTGCAATTGATGATTTCGGATCAGGATATTCTTCCTTGAAGTTGCTGAAAGATATTCCAGCTGACATTTTAAAGCTGGATCGCGACTTCTTCCACTCCCAAAAAAGCAGTGACCGCGAAAAAATTGTCATTAAAAATGTGATCCACATGGCGGAAGCATTGGATATTCGGGTCATTTCGGAAGGTGTGGAGACAGATGAGCAAGTTGCCTTCTTAGAACATGTAGGTTGTGAAGTTGCTCAAGGATTCTTCTTTGCCCGACCGATGATGATACAAGAATTCGAACGAATTGCATTTTAGAAGTTGTGTAAGTAAGGGGGCGTTTTTATGAATGACAGAATCGTCAAAATACTTGCGCGCACAATTGGTGTATGTTTGTTGATTGGATTTTTCAGTTATTCATTTTGGGATTTTAACCGTCAACTGAATACAAGTATGCGTGACCAAGCAAAAGAGTATTTGATTGAGTCGTCAATACAAAGTGCTGAAGCACTGAATTATAAAATCAGTGAATATAAAGCGACTACCAAAGCAATTGCACATGCCATTTCATTACAAAAGATAGACCAAGTCAGCGATATTGTAGCAACACTGGAAGAAGCTGTCAGGCTGTTGTCTTTCAATCGGCTCAGTTATACTGAGCTGAATGGACAAAGTCATTCTTCTGATGGCTTGCAGGCAGATATTCGTGATCGTTGGTATTTTCAGCGTGCCAAGGATGGTGAAGTTGTTGTTTCCGATGTATTGACGTCTTTGTTTGATGGTCACAAGGTATTTACGATTGCAGTCCCGCTGATTCAGGAAAATGAAGTCAAAGCTGTACTGCACAGTACATATGAAACAGAAGAATTGCATGATATTGTCCAGGCACATCGTTTTGGCGGTCAGTCTTTTTCTTATTTGGTGAGTTATGACGGGAGTTTTATCTGCAAAGATGAAATGGCAATGAAATTTCCGGAAGAGAATAGTATTTTCAGCGTTTTGGAAAAAGCTGGAGTTACGCATGAGCAGCTTGCCGAGCTGAGAAATAATATGAGAGCCCTGTCAGGCGGTTTTTTGCAATTCCAAATTGATGGTCAAGGCTATTATATGGTGTACGAAAATCTTGGCATTAATGATTGGTTTATTTTCAATTATGTTCCGATGCAGGTGATTGCGGAGCAAACGGATGCACTGTTTATGCAAGGGCTGACTTTGGCGGCCAGAGTAAGCATCATGGTGCTGGTCGTGATGTTATATTCCTTTTATGCAATGTGGCGCAGCCACAAAGATATTGCCTATCACCGGAATCAACTGGAATTCATCAACAGCAATATTCAAGGCGGATTATATAAATGCGGAGTACTGGGATCCGGTTATTTCGATTATATGAGTGAAGGATTCTTGAAACTGGTTGGCTATACACGCGAGGAAATTGAGGAAAACGGACGAAATGTCTTCTTGAATCTTGTTTATGAAGAAGATCGGGAGCAATTGCAGAAGCTGCGCAAAGAAGCATTTGAAAAGCATAGTGATTTGCCGCTCACGAGTGAGTATCGCATCAAGCAAAAAGATGGCAGCTTAATCTGGGTATTGGATAAAGGGCAATTTATGGTCGATGCGGATGGTATTCCATGGTATTTCTCGATTATCCTAGATCATACCAAGCAGATGCAGATTCTGGATGAATTGCATTATAATGAACAGCGCTACCGCATTATCGCAGAGCAGTCGTCTTCTGTTATCTTTGACTTTGATTACCGCAGCTCGCTGATTCAAATGGCACCGATGTTTAGTGCAATGTTTGGCTATGAAGTCGTTGAAGAGGAGTATCCGCTGCATGAGATTGAACGGGGGCATATTCATCCCGAGGATCAAGATGCATTGCAGGACTTGTTCCTGCCGCCGCTCCCGCATAGTCCGATCAAGAATGCGGAAGTGCGGATTCAGGCGAAAGACCACGGATATATCTGGTGCCGCTTTACCATTACGACGATTTTTGATGAACAGCAGCGTCCTAGCAAGGCGATCGGACGGATTTTGAATATTGACCGCGAAAAGAAAGAAATTGCCCAGCTGCTTCGCAAAGCGAATATGGATGAGCTGACTGGTCTGTATAATAAAGCAACAACACAGAATTTGATTACTGCTATTTTAGAACAATCAACCGGAAATGAATTGCATGCCTTCTTGTTTATTGATATTGATGATTTTAAACAAGTCAATGACAGCAAAGGACACTTATTTGGCGATTTCGTTTTAGCTGATATCGGACAAATTCTGAAAGGGCTCACACGTTCCAATGATATTGTCGGGCGTCTGGGTGGTGATGAGTTTGCGATTTTCTTAAAGGATATTCCCAATAAAGAAGTTGCGGTTGCCAAGGCTCGCGATGTCTGCTCTCATTTGGAATTGTATCGCTTGATGAATCATGACGGCAATTTGATTTCCTGCAGTATAGGGGTTGCGATCGCACCGCATGATGCGGCTACCTTTGAAGAATTGTTCCAGAAAGCTGATACGGCGGTATATCACGTTAAGAACTCAGGTAAAAATACATATGCATTGTATATGGAACAGCCGGTATAAGGATAGTAAATCAGATTGAGGACTTTTGCTTAAAGTCCTCTTTTTTAAATGTGTAAAAATCTGCATTTATTGTAATTTGCATAGCTGAAACAAATATATCGTTCGAATGAAAGCTGACTTCATCAACCGTAGCATATTACAATGCATATTAAATGTAATAAATAATCTTGTTTTGGGAGGATATCACCTTTGTGTCAAACAATATGTTAAAATATAATAGTACGTAATTGTTAAAAAAATTTTAATCTTATGGAGATAAACAATGAAAAATAAGACAAATTTTACTGCGGAATATATAATCATTAATGGTATCAACCAATTCTTATTGCACTATACTAACAAGAATTCTGAGCTCCCGGTACTTTTATTTATACATGGCGGACCCGGAATGTCCGAATCAACCTTTTCCTATGCATTTCAAGAAGCACTATCTGATTTATATACGGTTGTTCATTGGGATCAAAGAGGTGCCGGAAAGACCCTTTCGAAAAACAAAAAGATGTATCCGACTATGGATGAGTTGCTAGCAGATTTACTTGAAGTGGTAAACTATTTGAAGGCAAAATACGGCAAAGAAAGAATAGTTATCTTAGGTCATTCATTTGGAAGTGTATTAGGTTCATTGTTTGTCTTGCGGCATTCAGAAGATGTGTTATATTACATCGGGGCCGGACAAGTAATCGGCATTACAGAGAATGAACAGCTTGGTTATCAAAAACTAAAAGAGTTAATAATTGAAGCAGATCATAAAAAAGACTTGAAAAAATTAATAAAAATTGGCGACTATCCTGAAAATAGTTATAATAAGCAAATGATAAAGAAGATTCAGACTATTCGATTATTACAAGGAAAATACAAAATAGGGATGGATTTTATCCCCGTTTTAAAGACACTGTTTAAAAGTCCGCTTTTTCAAATTTCTGATCTTTTAAGTATCGTAAAAGGAATGAGCAATAATAAGCAGATCTGGGAGTATTTATTTTCTCATAGCTTGCGTGAGGAAACACTTAACTATAAAATTCCTGTATATTATATTATTGGCGAAAGAGATTTTCAGGCACCAAGTACGATAGCTGAATCATATTTTAAAACAATACATGCACCACGCAAAGAAATTTTCACGGTTGAAGATGCTGGACATTTTATGATGCTTGACAATCCAAGCTCATTTGCTGCGATTATGAATAGAATCTGCAGTTTATAGCGATGGCGAAGTCTAGTGCAGAACAAGCAGATTGCAGCATCGTAAAAATTTTACTGCAATATGAAATCAGATGAGTCGGTCATTGCTTGCATTTCCCCTTCATTTTTTCTATAATAATTTCATTGTGAAGTAAAGGAAGCTAATAGAATGATAAACGAACATGCATTTGCAGAACTAGTCAAAACAACACTGATGAAAATAGATCATGATATGCCGAAAGACAATATCTTACATATGCTGAACTTGCAATATGCAGATAGCAGCTTGGAAGACCAATCAATTACACTGTCAGTACAGGTTGCATCCTGGCAGATGAATCCCAACGGGGTGCTGCATGGCGGAATCATGGCAACCGCATTTGATTCTGCATTTGGCATTTTGATTCGCAGTCTCAGTATTGATTCTATTGTTTCTACCATAACTCTTGCAGTATCTTATTTGCGTGCCGTACCAAATAATACCCAGCTGCTGATGAAAGCCCAAGTAAAATATCTGGGGGGAACGATCGTTCATGTACGGGGAGAAGCCTTTGATGGTACTGTTTTAGTGGCTACTAGCGATGCTTCTTTCATTAAAAAGCAAAAAAGGTAAAAAGTTTTAGTAAATAAATTTTTTATTTTTTGATGAAAAAAAGAATTGTACATTATAAATGCAACTTTTTAGGCCAAAAACACGGAATATTCGACATCGATCTTACGGAAAACCGTAAAAATGTCGAATAATAGCTATTTTTTGGCTTTTTCCGTATATTTTCCAGTTTTCTTTTCTTTCGTTTATAATATAACCACGAGTAACGCTGGTGAATCTAGTAACAAATGCCAATGCCTTGGTGTTTTTCGAGCCTCTGATGAATGGCTGCTTGCCGGCAAACTCTACGTTTTCATTCGAAAAGAAAAAGGAGGGAGAAGAAAATGGATTTTGTAGTTGGTCAGCAACCATTCCGTATGGAACATCGAATTTGTCAGTATTTTGGAGGAGAACAATGTTTAGAAACAATTGATTCTCTGTATACAATACAAGATGACAAGAAACATTACTTTGTGTTTGTACGAAACAAAGAAGGTCGATTGTATTATTTTATCCAACAAAGAGAAAGCAGGATAGAATACTGTACCATTGACACAGGCTTATTTGGTTCTTCTCATCTTGTAACAAAGGATGAAAAGGGGCGCGTCTTGGTATTATGTGCAAGAGGCAACGAATTGCATTTTATTCGGCAGCAAGTATATCAGCCAACACTATTTGAAGCACCGATACTTGCATTACAATCAAAAGCAAAAATTATGAATATTGCTTGCACGCTGATTGATGGTATTCTTTGCATTGCACTGGTGTTAAAACGCAAGGAACAACTGGAGCTGCAATTTGGCTATTACCACAAAGAATTCTTGTTTGAAGAAAAGACATATCCGATTCATGCTCAGGAATTGCAATGGATCAATATTAAAGGACAGCAATATCTGGAAGTCATGGATGATGTCTGCCTGGAGCGCTTCCAGGTTGATCTTTGCGATATTCATTCAATCGGATTTCGCAAGATTCAAATTATGCATTGTCCATCCCGATTCCCATGGATGGCATCTCTGGAGATCGAACAAAGGGCAAAAGTAAACCAAATTCTGGCACGGTTGCCACAAATCATTCAATATGATTGGACACAATCAGGATCAAAAATCCATATCTTACTTGTCGTTGAAGAAGGCTTTGTGTATCAGCTTACAATTGATGAAGAAGATGTTACCTATCAAAAATTGGATTTAAGTGAGATTAAGCAAATTTGCTTCCGGGCAATTGACAGTCTGCATGCCTATGCAATTGATGCATCCGGCAAACTTTTATATGAATTAAACTATGTATTGCCCTCAGGCAAATGGAAGATCAAGCCAGTAGTACTTTACTATCAACAAAACTATCGCATCCAATTTACGCAAGCATTGCGTAAGCCGCAGATTGCCATAGATTGGAAAATTCCATTTTTGCCATTGCAAGCCATGGCTGAGCAACGTACATATCTTGCTTGATTGATCGGGGTTATTATGTTTATACTGGACCCGGTAATGAAGCGAAAGTTGGGTTTCTTATTTGAATGTTACCGGCTTGAACATTGGAACAAGCATCGAAGTAAAAAGTGGCAGAAATCATCCTTTTTACTAGATCACAATGGAATCCCGATTTGCTGCGACAAGACATACAATCGCCTGATTCGCGGAGAAGTATCTCCGGACGATGAAATTTATGATAAACTGCTTCATAAGCTGCAAGAAAATTTTGTGGCTCCAGAACATTTGTTGCAGCAACTGCTGCAATATACCGATGCCATCTGGCGGGCAGTCATGACGTATGATTCTGAGAAAATTGATCAACTGACAAGATCCTGTATCAAAGAATTGACGCCATATCGTTCCTATATTTATTATCGTGAGGCATATGAGCTGATAGAAATGATTCGTGCGTATTATCTGCATGGTGAGGGTATTACCCAGAAGCAATATGAGAAATACGAACAATTCTTAGATGCACTGCATCCTAGCAGCCGTTCGATCACGATTGATCTATTATTTCATCACTGTCAAGTGACTTACTTTGATCGTGCAAAATTGCAGGCATTGGCAGAACGTGTATGTTTGCAGGAAGAACAGTCCATGTTGCACCAATTGAATCAATTGCAGCTCATGCTGGCAAACAACCAAGTGCTTAGCGCTGCTGAACTAGCGCGACAGCTGAAAGGCATAGCCAAACAGCATGAGAATGCAAATATGCTGGCTGCTGTCACGACTTGCCAAATGGCGATTGCTTTGCACTGTGATCAAGAACAATACCATAGCTTATATCAAGAAATGACGGAGTTGCTAACAGACTCCAAATGGAATGTACAGCCTAGAATTAAGGCAAATAGCTATTATACACTTGGAATGCAAGCGTTTATCAGAAAGGATTATGAAAGTGCCTGGATCTTTCTAAATCGCAGTATACAGATGCGAACATCTAATTTTCAAGAAGCAGGGATCTATATCAAGCATCTGGAAGACCGCTTGCATAAAACGAAGCAAAATTATGGAAGATATGAGCAGCAGAATTTTTCGGAGCGGTTTCAAAGCCTATATCGTTATTATAAATATAGAACAGAAACAGGTTTGGATGCATTGCATCAAAAACGAAGAGCAAGTGAATCAGAAAAAGAACGATTGCGAAATCTGGAATTATATATCATGAAACAAGTACTTCCGATATTGCGTGCAGATGATTCGCTTTTGAAGCAAATATTCTTTTTTGAAGAAGATAAAATTGCTTCCTTATTACAAAGTTATACCGGTTATCGCAAAGTAGTGAGGGAGGTTATGAATGCCATATGATACCTCGAACTGACGTATATGTCTATCAGCAAGAGTTGGATTTGGATAGTCCCGATTTATGGACGAAAGAAGAGGAATTTCCTCAGCTTGTAATGTCTTATCCTCCTGTACTGGATGGGCAAGCTTATACAATTGGGAGCTTGATCTTATGATCAGCTCTTTTTTATTGCTGGATGAAACAAAATGAGTTAGACTTAGAGAAAGAAGGGTGGAAGTTGTGTGTTTATCCTGAATCAGGAATTAAAAAGCAAGATAGGTCTGTTAATTGAATATTATCGAGAAGAAAGATATCAATTGACAAAAAATAAAAGATGGCTAAAAATGAATTTCATCAAAGATGAGCGAGGTTACTTTATTTGTTCGGATCGTACATACCGCAAAATGATAAGCGGCATTCCTCTGCTGAAAGAAGATCTATATGATATCTTCTTGGATAAGCTCGGTGTTTCATTTGAGAATTTAAAAAAAGAAGAGGAGATTATATTCAAAGAATACAGTCAGGCTCTGCTGCAGGCGATGAAACAAGGGAATCAAAGTGAAATCATGCATTTAGCAATTACAGTACGCAAGCGTCTTCGTAAGTATCAATCCTATTTTTACTATCAAGAATATGTTGAAGTGATTAAACTGATCAATCAGTATTTTAAAATGCAGTGGATGAGTTTGCGCCAATATCAAAAGCTTCAGCAAATTATTCCTATATTTAATGATGAGTGGCAGGTTATTGTCAAATATCTGATTATTGAATATTGTTACATGATGTACAGAGATTCAAGGGAACTGCTTGTTTTACGCAAAAAACTAGAACTATCCAAGCATTCGGATCCGATGCTTGCAGTAAGTGAGCTTTACTTGGATATGTTGGAGACCAATGGTGCGGAAGCATATGAAAAGGCACAGATGCTGTTGCCGATGCTGAAGCAGCAAGGCTATGATATTTTATATCTGCGAACTGTTTCTATTATTGCAACACTTTCCATCAACTTGCATCCTGATGGAATGCTTGAGCAACTTCAGAAAATGGAGGAAATTGCTGTCGCTATGACTAGCAATATATCTAGTTTTTTAATAGGAAGATGTTTTTACAGTGTTGGTTCACATTTACTGATCAAGCAGAAGTATGACCTTGCAAAGCAACATCTGCTTCGGGCAATGCAATTTAATCCCTTGCTGGTAGAGTTAGCGGGTATTTATTTATACTATATTGGAAAAATAAAAAATGAGCCAATAAATTTGGAAACTGTAATTAAAGAAGCCAATGTTATCCGTCAATTAAATGATAAATTTATTGTGATGGAAACCTATTTCAGCAGTCAAGAATTGAGTTGCTATTCGGAGAATAAAGAGCCAGCAGATGCGAAAGAGCGAAGAACTAGAAAGAAAAGACAAATGCAATATATCATGAAGCAAATTAAACCCTTGTTATTTCAAGATGAGCAGCTGCTGATTCAAATTTTCCAAGAAGAATTAAATGAGCTGGCAACACAGTTAAATCAATATCAAGACGCATATTTCTTCCGCAGATATTTCCCAACAACACGCCTATAGCATCACAAATAATTATCTCGTAGGACAAAGTTAGCATTGTACAGCTTTGTCCATTATTTGTTTGTTTCTTTGCTGGAAAACTGTTGTTTATAAGAATGGTTATCGTATTTCGATTGTAGTATGTTCTTGAATATAGTACAATTCACTTAGCTGTACGTATAAGGAGTGATGATCATGTTTATTCTAAACGACGAATTAAAAGACGGCGTGGGTATTTTGATCGAATATTATAGAAAGCAGAAATTAGAAGCTACCAAAGACAGTAAATGGCGTGTATGCAATTTCATTAAAGGTAAATCGGGCAGACTTTTATGTACAGATAAAACGTATAAAAGAATGTCTGGTGGTGAACACACAGATGATGATGCAGTGTATGATTGTTTGATCAGAAGGCTTGGTTTTGTGTTTCAAGGAATGGATTTAAGTACATCTAATAAACTATCATTTATCTATCGCAAACTGCTTGAAGCTGTTGAGCGAAATGACAATCATAATATCGACTTATATTCTGTGCAGGCATTAGCCATATTG
Organism: Bacillota bacterium; assembly: GCA_023388995.1. Classification (GTDB taxonomy): domain Bacteria; phylum Bacillota_I; class Bacilli_A; order Erysipelotrichales; family Erysipelotrichaceae; genus JAEWFD01. The sequence continues at coordinate 77,105 of JAEWFD010000004.1, read as the reverse complement.
AATGGATATGAGCAAAGCTTATTTTTTAGTGAGAATATTGAGATTATTAAAGTGATTCGAAAATATTATTTAGAATCAATTCTGATGTATGAGAAAACATATTTAAAGTACTATGAGATTTGGAATGCGTTTGAGGAAAGCCTGCAAGTGATAATTAAGGAGTTATTATACCGATATTGTCATCTTACATATCATGATATCACGAAGTTGAATGAGTTAAGTGAGCGTATTGATTTGAAGAATGAGATGGATGCGATGATGAGAGTCAACTATATCGGTCAATTAATGTTCAATAAAAATGCGCTAGATGCTTATAAGAATGCGGAGTCATTGGTCGTTTACCTTGAATCAACAGAAAACTATGATTTATTGGTTTCAGTATATTGCATTTTAGTATCTATTTGTGCAAACCTTCAAGCAAGTAAGATCGATTACTACACGCAAATCATTGAGACTACATTACTGAAATATGGTTCGCAAATATCAACGCAACGAAAAGCGAAATGCTATTATACACTGGGGATGCAATTTTATTCGCGAAAAATTATAAAAAAGGGCTATGAATATTTATGCCAAGCAATAAGATTAAACCAACTATGTTTTCAAGAAGCAGGTATTTATGTTAGGCATACCATGTATTTTTATGAAGTTGAACCATATGATTTGCTTACATTTGATCCACAAGCTTATTCAATGAGATTTCAAACATTATATCGATATTTTGATTTGAAGGATGATTATCTTCGCTCCATTGAAAGCAATATGGAAGTTAAGGAGAAATTAAAAATACTAGATGTTTACATACTGAAGGAAATAGTTCCATTATTAAATGGAGAAAAAATTTTAATAGACTTATTCCAAAAAGAAGTGGATTGGATCGCTGGAGTTTCATTTAGTTATACAAATGCAAGAAAATTCAGATTAAAAATGGAAAAGTTTGAAGAACAAACTACATTATAGGTAAAAAAAGTAAGTCTCGATAAAAGTAATTATACCACAAATATTACTAATGGCGAAAATAATACGGATTGTAAGAATTTTTTGCGTTAAGGATATAAAAAATAATAAATCCGTAATTTTTAAAAGTTTCCTAAAATTGTAATATAATAACCTTAAAGAAAGGAAGATATTTTATGAAACTAATTAAACTATTTGCTTTGATCGGCTTATTAGGAGTGATCGTGATTCCTACACCACAAGATGGAATCATTAGACCTTTGTGCATGCATCCAGGTTGTGTTATTTGGTGAAGCAATTAATGTTTCCTAAATATATTCGTTCACATGCAAAGAAAGTCAGGCTGGCTAGCTTGACTTTTCTTTTTAAGTTTATTCACACAACATTTAATCTTTTTATCTTCATGAACGTTTAATTGCAATCCGTAATCTGTCGAGATTTTTCGCTTTCAAAACAGTTCTATATCCTGTAAAATAAATATGCAGGAGGTGTATTATGCTTAGAAAAACCATGAAAGTAACATGGGGGATTTTAATTGAATATTATAGAGCAAATGAAGCATTCAATACACAAGCTGATGATTGGCAAATTAAGCATTTCCTGATTGGTGAAGATGGAAAAAAAATATGTTCCGAACAAACTTATCGCAAATTGAAAATTGGCGAAGCAACCTATCATGCAGAGACTTATCAGCAATTAATCCATAAGCTTGGATTTGAAGAAAAGGAACTAAAGATATTTGAAATTCAGCAATTAAATCAATTGTTTGAAGAATTGCTGCATTCGATTGAATATGGCAAATATGAACTGCTTAAAAGTCTTACAAATCGCATCCTTGGTATTTTAGAACCATATAGCAATTATTTCTTATATTCTGAATATGTAGAACTTATGAATATCATTCGAGACCAGTATCTGCATTTCAAGAAAATGAAGCAAGAGCACTATGAAAAGTATTTGGTGATCTATCCGGTATTTGTGGAACCGGTGCGTATTATTGTAAAAGAGTTGGTGTACCGATATTGTCATCAAACTTTTTTCGATACTCTAAAGTTAAACGCGGTTAGCCTGCAAATCAAGTTAGAAGAAGAAACCAATGATCTTTTGTACTGCAATCGCATACTACAGCTGATGTTCAACCGGCGGGTAATCAATGCCTACAATACATGCTTGGAGTTGCGGGAACGTTTGATTAAAGTCCAAAACAGCAACTTGCTGGCTTCAATTGATATGGTTTTGATTTCCTTATGCTTAAATATGAAACAAAATGATGTCTTTATTTACTTGGAAGAACTGGAAGCCTTGCTGGAGCAGCCGGAGTTGTCTTTTACCAATGCAAAGAAAGGGAGAACATATTATAGTTTGGGAATGCAATATTTTTATCAGAAGCGCTATGAACGAGCTTATGAGATGTATTCCAAAGCGATTGCTCTTGATCCCGGCAGCATTCAAGATGCGGCTTTGTATATGCGATATATGTTAGAACTGTGTGACCTTCCTAAGATTAATTTTGCATTGTATCCGATTAAAAGTTGCTCAGAGCGTTTCCAAATTATATATCGGTATTATCAATTGCGCGATGAACTGAAAATCGCAAATTTAAGAATTGCGGAAGAAATTTCGTATGATCAATTAAAAAAGTTAGAAATGTACATTAATGATCATATAATGTCTCAAATTAATGGTAATAATGAGCTTTTATATGAGATATTTCAAGAAGAATTAGACTTGATTGCTGACCGTACCAAAGAATATAGTATCGCTCAAAAATTTTCAATAAGGTACAATAAACTAAAATTAGTGTACTGATTTAACGTTATATTAGTTTTTCGGCATAAAGTATGGCATTTTCAAATAAATTCGCATTTTTTTAATAAAAGCAAAAAGTATCGTATAATAAACATGCGGTTATTTCAAGATTAGCCGATTGGGGTAACTTAATATTTAAGTTAAGGATTTGTGGTGACATACTTTTATCAAACTACAGCAGGTGATCTAATGGTTGCCTGCTGTAGTTTTTTTATTGATATATTTCTCATACGATATACCGCTTTTAGTTGAATGAGTCTTTGAGGAGTGACTTGATACAAGCATATAGAGCAATGCATAACATCGCTGTATTCTATTTATTTCCTGACAAGAGAAAACATGGTAAACTATATATGATAAAAGAGAGCTTACAGAAGAGGTAAAGAATATGAGAATAGAGCGCAACGAAGAAATACTGGCATTTTTTGATCGCTGCCTGACAGCGGTTCAAAATGAATATAAGAATGAATTTATCGGAGCATATGTAGACCATGATACTGAATTGGAATTGCAAGAGCAGATGCAAGCAGCAGGGTTTCAGGAATTTGGTGGCGATCGCAGCAAATGGCCATCTTTGTTTATTTCAGCGGAAGCATATCAAAAAACACCATATCAATCCACGATCAGGCTGGATACGATCAAACATCAAGATTTTAAGTTCAGCAAAGAGGTAATGCCTGCCAATGAATTATTCCATGTTTCTTCGATTCACTATGATGAAAATAGAGAATTGGGTGACTGGATGACACTACGGGCACTAGATCAACCTTATGAAGCAGCGGTGCTTTGGCAGAATGATGAAGTATGGATGCTGGATTCTCCTTCCGAGGCAAATACCATTGATCCTTGTGCCGCGAAAGCAAAGGGTAATGTATTGGCTTTTGGTTTGGGGATCGGATATTTTATATTCATGGCGATGCGCAATCCCAATGTAACATCAATCACGGTAATCGAACGATCCAAGGAAGTCATTGCGATGTTTCAAGAATTTTTGCTGCCGCAGTTTCCTGATCACATACCAATTCAAATTGTAGAAGGTGATGCCTTTTCGTATTTCAATGAAGGTTATTTGAAACAGTTCGACTATGTATTTGCAGATATTTGGAAATCCAGTGATGATGGCTTTCAGTTGATTGCTAAACTGTTGGAACAATACAATCCACCGTTAGATCAGGTAGACTTCTGGATTGAAAGTTCCTGCTTTGAATTCATGCCAACATTAATTTTTTATTACTTCAAGGAAATGAGTCTTGGTAAGAAGATTCAGCATCCGGACCCAATGTATCGTCATGTTCTGCAGAAAATAGAAGCTTATTTTAAACGAATTGATGAGACTGTTTCGACAGTTGATCAGTTGAAATATTTTATGTATGATACGGCAGTGCTTCGCGAAATTGCTTCAACGAAAATATAATATCCAGGAAAAAAGATCCTACAGCGCGCGCTGTAGGATTTCTGCTTCTGTGGTAAATTGATGCATTGCTGTACGGCAGTCATCAATAAGCTGAGTAAGATCCTGAATAAGCAATTGCTTGTTCTTGACTACTTGAGTACCATTCACAAAGACATGATTGACATTCGCTGCATTAGCGCTATATACCAAAGCAGACATAGGATCATGAAGCGGAAACATATTTACTGCTTTTGTTTCAACGAGAACGATATCAGCTTTTTTCCCAACTTCGAGGGAGCCAATTTCGTGATCCAGCCGCAATACTTTAGCACCCGATATTGTGGCAAGTTCAACGATTTCTTTTGCCGGGAAAATGCTGCGGTCATGATTGGCAACTTTATGAAATTTGGCAAACAGATTCATCTGCGTAAACAAATCCAAAGTATTGCCGCTTGCCGGGCCATCTGTACCAAGCCCGACAGCAATGCCATGTTCAAGCATTCGTTTCACAGGCGCAATCCCTTTGCCAGCTTTCGTATTAGAACCGATGCAATGGGAAATCCGCGCACCGCGTTTTTTGATCAATCGGCAATCTTCATCTGTCACATGGATTGCATGAGCTAATACACAGTGCTCATTGAGCATGCCAATCGAGTCTAAATAGGCAACTGGTGTCATCTGATATTGTTTTTGGAAGTAATCCATCTCATAGTCCATTTCACTCACATGCATGGTCAGAAGTGTGTTATATTGCTTCGCCAGTTCCATTGCTTCTTTTAAAGCGGCTTCCGTATTAGTGACCGGTGAATGCGGCGCAATTGCCGGTGTAATCAAAGGATGCTTATGATAAGCAGGGAGGAATGCTTTGGCGATTGCCAATCCGCCATGCGCTTCTTTGGCATCGCAGGAAGGTTGATTGATAATGGTTTCGGCAACCACAGCACGCATATTCATTTCCGCATAGCAGCTTGCCAGCGTTTCCGGGAAGTAATACATGTCAAGCACTGTGGTAACACCAGCCAGCAAGCTTTCGGCAATTGCGACTTTGCAGGCGGCCTTGGCTAGAGCAGCATTCATTGCTTTTTCTTCCAGCGGCAGCAAGAATTTGCGCAGGCGGTCAGGACAATCGTCCTGCAAGGAACGAAACGGGATCATAGAGAAATGCGCATGGGTATTAATCATGCCTGGCATGCAGATGGCACCCTCTCCATCCACGATGTAATCAGCTTCTTTTTCTTCATTAATGGCAATGATACGATCATCTTCAAAGGTGATGGTAGCATTTTGCAAGATATCATTGGTATGATTCATCGTAAGGAGGATGACATTGCGGATTTGTGTTTTCATAATAAATCTCCTAGCCTGTGTTGTCATGTATCATAACACCACTTTGAATTCAAAGACAAGGGTGAGGTGAAATAATTGTTGGTTGGTCTACTTGGGAGTTGTATGGAATTTTCATACAACTGGCTAGTCCTCGCCGTGTTTGCATGAATATTGCTGATCATAGGGGGATAGATACAAAGGCATCTTAGCCATAACTCCGACAATACAAGAAAATATGAAGCAAAATTCAGATTGCGAAAATAAAAAGTAATCTTAAAAAAATGATTGACAGCGCTTTCTTGGGGGAATATAATGAAACCGTAAAAGTTAGTAAACCGTTTTAGTAGCCAAGTGCTACTTCATATTTAGCTAGATAAAACGTTTTACTGAGATCGAGGTGAAGAAATGAGAGTTACGATTCGTGATGTTGCTAGTAGAGCTGGTTTTTCGATTACAACAGTTTCGTTAGTCTTAAACAATCGCAATGCGAATATCCCGCAAAAAACGAGAGATATCATTTTGGATGCTGCAAAGGAACTGGGATATCGTCCTAATCAGCTGGCTGTGAGCTTAATTACGAAAAAAACGAATGTACTGGGATTGATTATCCCGGATATTGCCAACTCCTTCTTCGCTGAAATTACCAAACAAGTGGACTTGGAAGCCAATCGTCATGGATATACCATCATTATCGGCGAGACCTTCAACAATATCAAAAAATACAATGAACTTCTGCAAATGTATGTGGACAGGCAAGTAGATGGTATTGTTGTGACGAATTCCACTCGTCTTAGCGTTGCTGATGAATTGAAGAATATTGACTTTTTGAAAAAGCATGGCATTCCTTCCATGTCGATTGACAGCAGCATCGAACGCAGTGATGTGAATTCGATTCTGGTAGATCAAAAACTAGGCGGATATGTCGCGACGAAACATTTGCTGGAGCTTGGGCATCGCGTGATTGGATGCATGACTGGTCCCTTCGGTGTAACGACAAGTGATGAGCGTGTTGCCGGATATAAGAAAGCACTTGCTGAATATGGTATTTCTTTCCGTCCGGAGCTGCTGTTTGAAGGGGATTATTCCATGGCACGCAGCAAAGATGCCTTGGATCATTTCCTGAAGCTGCATTGCAGTGCTGTATTTGCCCTCAATGACATGATGGCCTTCGGCATTTACCGCTCTGCCTACCAAAGAAATATCAATATCCCGGAAGAATTGTCCGTTGTGGGATTTGATGACGTAAATATTGCGGATATTGTATCCCCTGGATTAACCACTGTCAGACAGCCGATTGATGCGATTGCCGTCAATGCGATCGAAATCTTGAATTATATGATTGAAAATAAGAATGAGCAGCAAGTTGGAAAGCGCGTGTACTTGGAACCAACGCTGATTGTCAGAGAAAGTACAGCATCGAAAAACAGGTAAGACATCAGCAATGCTGATTGCCATACAAAAAGAAAGGAGCGGTTGCTTGGCAAAATAAGGGAGGACACAGCATCGGGAATGGTGTTTCGCAGCACATTACCCGCCTGCATGCGGTAGCATGCATTTCTGTAGTTTGATTGAAAGGAGAATTACAATGCACAATCAAATTCCAACACCTCACATTGAAGCAACAAGTCCTGATCAAATCGCCAACACCGTTTTGATGCCGGGAGATCCGCTTCGCGCAAAATTTATTGCGGAAACCTATCTCACGGATGTGACACAGTTTAATCAAGTGCGGGGTATGCTTGGCTATACCGGATATTACAAAGGGAAACGAGTATCTGTGATGGGTTCCGGAATGGGAATTCCATCCGCTATGATTTATTATCACGAATTGTTTGCGTTCTATGGCGTAGAAACCATTATCCGCATCGGTACAGCAGGAGCAATGCAGCAAAATATCCGCCTGAAAGATATTGTTGTCGCAACGGCAGCCTGCACCAATTCCGGCATCCTGAACGGGAAATTCGGCAATGTTACCTTTGCGCCGACACCGGATTTCGGATTGCTTATGGATCTGCACAACAAAGCCCAGGAAATGGGAATCACGACACATTTCGGAGCGGTAATGAGCGGTGATGAGTTCTACGGTGATGCTGATCTGAAACCAACAGAGAAGCTGAGACAATACGGTGTATTAGCAGGAGAAATGGAATCTGCAGGCTTGTTTATGACAGCCCGCAAATTAGGCAAACGCAGCGTAGCCATGTTTACAATCTCGGACAGTGCCTTGACCAAAGAGGCTGAAAGCTCCAAGGAACGTGAACAAGGTTATACCCAAATGATGGAATTGGCTTTAGAAATTGCGCCTGAATAAGGCAGCACTCAATCATTCAAAGGAGGACAACGGAATGAAAAAGATTTTAGTCGTACTGCTGGCTATTATGATGCTGGTAGGATGCTCCACTGGGACTGACAAACCAAAAGACGAAGACAAAGACCAACCGCTTAAGGTAGCTCTACTAGTAGGTTCCCTGGGTGACATGTCATTCAATGACTCTGCAGCAGCAGGTGTCAACAAAGCAAAAGCAGAGCTGAAAAACGTTGATGTGAAGATTATTGAATACGGAACAGCTGCTGACAAATTTGAAGCAACATTCGTGGATACAGCAGATGCTGGCTATGACATGATCTTGTCTGGTTCGACAATGCAGGAATATGTGCAAAAATATGCACCTGAATACAAAGACTCAACATTCGTTATCTTTGACTCTCAAGTAGACTATACCAAAGGCGATTTTAGCAATGTGTATTCAATCGTTTATAAAGCAAATGAAGCATCTTTCTTAGGTGGATACTTAGCAGCAGCTACTTCTGACACCGGCGTAATCGGTTTCTTGGGCGGTACTGACCAACCAATCATCTCTGACTTCTTGGTAGGTTTTATCCAAGGGGCTAAAGAAGCAAATCCAAACATCAAAGTCGCTACTTCTTATGTAGGAAGCTGGAGCGATTCCGCAAAAGGAAAAGAATTGTCATTCGCAATGTATAACCAAAATGCTTCCCTGGTATTTAACGTAGCAGGCGGCTCCGGTGTAGGAGCAATTGAAGCAGGCGTTGAACGTAAAAAAGCAGTATTAGGTGTTGACTCTGACCAAGCAATGAAATACAAAGGATTGGGCAATGAAAGCTATGCATCTGTCATCGTTTCCTCTGTACTTAAAAATGTCGGCGACTCTTTGTACCGTGCAATCGACTTGAAACTAAAAGGTGAATTAAAAGTTGGGGCAACTGAAACACTTGGAATCAAAGAAGGCGGCGTTGGCTTGGCTGACAATGAATACTACCAAAACGCAGTAAGCGCAGAAATTCGTGCGAAGATTGCGGAATTGGAAGGAAAAGTAACTGGCGGGCAAATCGTTGTAGATACTGCATATGGTATGACTACTGACCAAGTAAATACTATCCGCGAATCTGTAAAACCTTAAGCTCAGACATATATTGCAATTTAGGATAAGCACTGATGGAAGTCAGTGCTTATGCCTAACATGAGGAGGATGACTATGGCATTGCTTGAAATGCGAAATATTACGAAAGTATATCCGAATGGGGTAATAGCGAATCAAGACGTCGATTTGCTGTTGCAGCCAGGTGAAATCCATGCTCTGATGGGAGAAAACGGGGCTGGGAAATCGACATTAATGAAGATTCTGTTTGGCATTGAGCAGCCAACCTCCGGTCAGATTATTTATAACGGACAAGAGGTTCGGCTTAAAAATCCGCTCCATGCGATTGAACTGGGAATTGGAATGGTGCACCAGCATTTCATGCTGGATGATCATCTGACAGTAACCGAAAATATTATCTTGGGAATGGAGCCGACCAAAGGAATCCAGTTAGATATCCAAAAAGCAAGACAAATGGTAAAGGACGTTGCGGAACTTTACAATTTCAATATCAATGTGGATCGCAAAATTATGGATCTGGATGTTGGAAAAAAACAGAAAGTAGAGATTTTGAAAGCTTTGATCCGAGGCGCTAAATTACTGATTCTGGATGAACCAACAGCAGTGCTGACGCCGCAGGAAACCAAAGAATTGTTCGTGCAATTGAAGAAGTTGAAAGAAGCTGGGCATACGATTATTTTTATTTCCCACAAGTTGAACGAAGTGAAGGAAATATGCAACCGGGCAACTGTCATGCGCGCGGGAAAATACATCGGCAGCTATGAACTGGAAAACACTTCTATTGAAGAACTTTCCCGCATGATGGTGGGGCGTGATGTAGTGCGGGAAATCGAAAAACAACCGTTGCAGCCAAAAGAAACAGTGCTGGAAGTCAATGATATCAAAGTCATCAATGATGAACATAAGCAAGTGGTCAACGGCATTTCTTTCCGCGTGCGGCAAGGAGAAATTCTGGGCATTGCCGGTGTGGAAGGCAATGGTCAGCGCGAGTTGATTGACTGCATCACCGGTTTGGAAACGGAATATCAGGGAGCAATCAGCATCAATGGCAAAGCTGTCGGCAAAAAGAAAGCCGTCGCAAGCCGCCGCAAAGAAGGATTGTTCCATATTCCGGAAGACCGTTTGACGTATGGTGTTATGGCAGAAAGCAGTATTGCTGACAACTTGATTGCAAATGTTTTCCATAAAAAGGAATTCAACCGCGGCTTTTTGATTCATACCAGCAAGGTGCACCAATTGGCCGACCAGCTGATTCAGGAATATCAAATTAAGACAGACAGCAAGCATACGCCGATTCGGATGCTATCCGGAGGTAATATGCAGAAAGTGGTAGCCGCCAGGGAAATGAGCGAGCAAATGACCTTGCTCGTTGCGGACCAGCCAACCAGAGGAATTGACGTTGGTACAGCGTCTTTCATTCATGACCGCATCGTTCAGCTGCGTGATCAAGGAGTTGCTGTGCTTCTGGTATCGGCAGATATCAATGAAGTCATGGAATTGTCTGACAGCTTAATTGTCTGCTATGAAGGACGCATTACCGGATATTTTGAAGATGCAAGTTCGGTGACAGAAGAAGAACTGGGGCTTTATATGCTTGGTTTGAAACAAATGCCGGAAGAGATCATTAGGAGAGTGGCACAATGAGTAAAAAAACAGGAAAAGAAACACTCAATACACAAGATATCGTCCGCCGCAAAGTGCAGAAAATTGAAACACGGTTTGAACTGCTGCGTACGTTGCTTTCCATTGTGATTGCCCTTGGTATTGTTTTGATGGTAATTGCACTGGTATCCAAACAACCGTTAGAAGCAATCAAATTGTTGCTGCTTGGTCCTATTTCCACATTCAGAAGATTTGGAAATGTTTTAGAACTGATGATACCGCTGACCTTTACCGGATTGGCGATGACGATTGTTTTCAAATCCAATCGCTTTAACATGGCAGCGGATTCCGCTTTCTACTTATCGGCAATGACAGCGTGCATGGTGGGGTTATACAGTCCCTTTCCGCCAGTCGTTACCATCATTTTGGCACTAATAGCCGGTATGATTACCGGAGCGTTGATCGGTTTCATACCGGCCATCCTCAATCAGAAATTTGGTGCTTCGGAACTGGTAACCAGTTTGATGCTGAACTATGTCATTGGCTTTTTGGTAAAATACTTGTTCAGTTACGTAGTTCGTGACCCTTACAATGCGAATTTGCAATCCTATCCATTGCAGGATGGTGTTAATCTAGGTCTTTTGATACCGGGTACACGGGTCCATTTTGGTCTTATTATTGTCCTTGTAGTGGTCATCGCTGCTTACATTTTGCTTTATAAAACAAAATGGGGGTATGCGCTGCGCACCACGGGAACCAATGAAAAATTTGCGGTCTATACCGGTATTTCCGTACCGGTGGTTATCGTTTTGGCGCAAGTCTTTGGTACAGCGATTGCCGGTTTGGGTGGTGCCGTGGAAATGCTGGGGATTTATACCCGCTTCCGCTGGACGGATTCACCGGGATATGGCTTTGACGGAGTAATTCTTGCTACCTTGGCAAGGAATAATCCGGCAGGAATTCCGTTTGCGGCGTTCTTTCTGGCATATATCCGGGTTGGGGCAGATATTCTGAACCGCTCCGCAGATATTCCGGCAGAAATCATTTCTGTTGTACAAGCAACAATTATCTTGCTGATTGCAGCGAAAGCATTCTTGAGCACTTGGAAACAACGTGAGATTGTAAAACAATCCGGTGCATTGCAGGCAGGAGGGAAGTAATATGGAAGCATTATTTAGTATCTTTACCAACCCTAGTTTCTGGTTTGGTGTACTACGTTCGACAACGCCGATCTTATTTGCGGCGATGGCAGCTCTGATTGCAGCGCGGGCAGGGATTACCAACATGGCACTGGAAGGAATTATGCTGTTTGGTGCATTGTTTGCGGTAATTGGCTCCTGGCTGACGCAAAGTGCATGGATTGGTTTATTGTTTTCCATCGGGATTGCAGTTTTGCTGTCATTGCTCTTGGCATATTTCAAAATCAAAATGAAAGCAGATGTCATCTTGGCGGCATTGGCCATCAATTTGCTGGCATCGGGCTTGACGGTGTTTATTATGTATCTGCTGACTGGCGAAAAAAGTACTTCAGCTGCATTGGCAAGCAAAGTGCTGCCAGTTGTTCACATTCCGCTGATCAAGGATATTCCATTTATCGGAGAAGTGGTATCTGGTCAGAATATCTTGGTTTACCTCGCTTTTGTGGCTGTTGGCATCATGCACTTCCTGCTGTTTAAAACACCTTTGGGACTGCGGATTCGATCGGTTGGCGGAAACTTCCATGCTGCTGAATCAGTTGGGGTTTCGGTTCACAAGACGCAATACATTGCTCTCATTATCTCCGGCATCAATGCCGGGTTTGCAGGTGCGTTCATGTCGATGGGATACATGACGGTATTTACCAGAGGGATGACTGCAGGGCGTGGTTATATTGCATTGGCAGCGTCCAATGTAGGTGGCAGAGCGCCAATCGGTTCCATGCTTGCTTCCATCTTATTCGGTTTCTTTGATTCGATGGGAAATAACCTGCAGCGGTTTGCGATTCCGCCGGAATTTATTTATATGATTCCGTATATCGCGACGATCGTGATGTTTACAGTATATTCCTATCGGCAGAAGACCGAGAAGCAAAGAAAAAGTGCAAAATTATTGAAAGAAGAAAAGCAGCAGGGTGCTGCCTGATTGCGATAGCTGATGTGAGAAAGGGAACGTAGAATGTCACAAATGAAATATAAAGGAGCTCTTTTTGTCACATATGGTGCCATGTTGTTTGAAGGGGCATTGAATGCTGTCTTGGTTGCAGCGATGATCATGCTGGCTCAGCACTTTCAAAAAGATGTATCAGATATTAGTGTTTTGGTTTCTTTAAAAGGATTGGGAACCTTGGTAAGCCTGTATTTCAGCGGACGGCTATCCGACCGCTACGGACGCAAGGTTGTGATCTTAGCTGGTCTGGTTTGTTTCAGCGTATTCGTCTTTGGCATGCTGGCAACCAACATCTATGCCTTGGCAATGGTCTTCGCTTTATTCAGCGGGATCGGCCATGGTCTGATGGATGCGCCGGCCATGTCGATCTTATTCGATGTATTTGGCAATAAAACAGGTCCGGCTATGAGCATGGTGCAAGTATTCTTTTCCGGCGGGGGCGTATTGACTTCGCTGACGGCTTCCATTCTGATCACCAGAGGCTGGCCATGGCAGTATTTATTCTATGGCTATGCAGTCATGGCGTTATTGTTATGTTTTGTGATTGTACGCTCGGTGTATCCGCCCATTGCGAAGTTAAGCGGCTCGGGCGTACATAGGATTGTCTTTCAGAAGAAGCCGACAGTTTGGAAGGAAGGCCTTATCTTAGGTTGCTGTGCAGCGCTGCTGTCAGTGATCAATGCCATTAACTCTACTTGGCTTCCAACATTTGGCATTGCAGTGAAAGGACTGAACGAGGGAGCTGCGATCCGGCTCTTGACATTCTACCAAATCGGAGCTGTCTGCGGGTCCTTCCTGTTTGCCTATATGCTGCGTAAGATCCATACTTCCGTATTAATGGTACTGAATCCGCTGCTAGGGGCTGTTATGCTTTTTCTGGCTATTACATTAGGCCATCCGCTGCTGGTATATTTCTTCATCTTCATGACAGGAATGATGATGGGAGTATATTTCTCCTTATGCATCAATATGGGCGGCGAATTGTTTTATGAATCAGCAGGCAGTGCAACTGGTGCAATCGGAACGATTACAATGGGTGGCAGCACCCTCATGGTTATGATTACCGGAAAGCTGCTGCCAATTGTGGGAACCACCAATTTGTTCTTTGTTTCAGCCATCGTCATGATGTTGCTGGGAGTAATGGCGTTTTATTTCAGAACATTATACAAGGCATGCATGCCCGCAGCAGGAGGAGAACAGGGAAATGACTAAAAAAAGAAATGTAATTATTGATTGTGATCCGGGCATTGATGATGCCTTTGCGATTGCCTTGGCTCTCAAAGCGAAGGAACTGAATGTGCTGGCGATTCATACGGTAGCAGGCAATGTCAGTGTTCATCACACAACCCGCAATACCAGAGGATTGGTAAAGCTGTTGGGCAGTCATGTTGAGATTTGCATGGGAGCGGAAGCGCCGCTGTGTGCCAAGCAAGTGCTGGCTGCGGATATCCATGGAAACAATGGGTTTTCCGGCTATCAATTTGCGGATGAGGAATTAGCAGAACTATCTGCCGATAGTGCCTTGGAGTCTTATTACAAAAAATTAAGTGCGAGTGAAGAACCGGTTGATATCATTGCGGTAGGACCATTGACGAATCTGGGGGTATTGCTTACGGCATATCCGCAGTTGAAAGCTAAGATCGGCACCATTTCCATTATGGGTGGCGGCATCAAAGGCGGCAATATTACCGCGGCTGGCGAATTTAATTTCTATGCTGATCCGGAAGCTGCCCAAATTGTGTTCCAATCGGGAGTTAACCTGATTATGGCCGGTTTGGATGTCACGGAAAAAGCTCGTCTTTACGAAGAAGAAATCACTAAAATCGAGCAAACTTGCGGAGCATTGGGTGCACTGTTAGCCACAGTGGTAGTACCATCCCTCAATCGTTCCTTGGAACGGCTGGGCGTGAAAAGTACGGCACCGAATGATGCTTGCGCTGTATTGGTATTGATTGAAGAGAATTTGTTTGAAGGCAAGTGCCTGAAGGTTGAGATTGAAACAGGCGGAAACCTGACAAGAGGCATGAGTATCGCAGATCAGCGATCTCATAACCGGGAGCCGGGAAATGCGCTGGTGTTATTGCAAGTAGATGACAAACGATTCCGGACTGTTGTCTGTGAACGTTTGCAGCAAGAAACGGTAAACTAGGAGGGCTTATGAAGAAAATTCCAATTATTATTGATTGTGATCCTGGCGTGGATGATGTGCTGGCAATTATGCTGGCACATACCAAAGAAGAATTAGAGATTAAAGCAATTACGACTGTGAGCGGTAATGTAACATTGAATTATACAACCCACAATGCCCGGCTGGCAGCTGGTTTAATTGGCTTGCAAGTGCCGATTGCCGCTGGGGCGGATCAGCCGATTGTAAAGAAGCGGGTAACAGCATCCAAAGTACATGGCGAAGACGGCTTTGGCGGCTATGCTTCCTTGTTTTTGCAAGAACAGCTGGCACCACTCAGTACGCTATCAGCCAGAGAATTGCTTTATCAGACGCTGATGGAAAGCGAAGAGTCGATTACCATTGTTGCGATTGGACCGCTGACCAACATTGCCATTCTGCTTTTGGCTCATCCCGAAGTCAAAGAAAAAATTGCGCATATCTGTTTTATGGGCGGCGGAATGACAGTCGGAAATGTTACTCCGACAGCAGAGTTTAATTTCTATGTGGACCCGGAAGCAGCGCAAATTGTCTTCAATTCCGGAATTAAATTGACGATGATCGGATTGGATGTAACGACGCAAGCCGATATCCGCAAAGAAGATATTCTTCGCTTTGAGAAGATTGAAGGTGAAATTGCCCAGATTGGTACGAAGATCTTAGATTCTTATGCGAGCGTCGATGCGGCATTGCATGATCCGGTAGCTATTTTAGCTTTGACCAATCCCGAGCTGCTGCAAGGGGAAGACTTATTTGTGCAAGTAGAAACCAATGAAGGAAGTACCCGCGCTTTGACGTATGCCGATCGTCGGCATGGGCGTCATCCGCAAGAAAACTGCCATGTTATTTGGAAGATTGACCGTGCCAAATTTTTGGATGAAATGGAACAAGCACTGCGCTATTATGCAACGCACTAGAACTTTGCAATTGCAAGGATATAAGATATAATAGGAACGCTGTAATGGCACTTATGCATAACTGATACAATCATGAAAGGTAGTGTGTGGATGAAAAAAATTGTGGTAGTAGGTAGTTTGAATTATGATCATAATATCCAGCTAGATCATTTGCCTGCGGTTGGGGAAACTATTTTATCAGATTCAATTTCCTATGCATTTGGTGGCAAAGGAGCAAACCAGGCTGTCGCATTGGCGAAGATGCAAGTGGCAGTCGGAATGATCGGGGCTGTCGGAGACGATGCTGTCGGCAGCAAGATGATTGCGAATTTGCAAGCGAGTGGTGTAGCAACTGAAGGTATTATAATCAAAGAACAAGAATTGACAGGCTTTGCTCTGATCTATCTGGATCATCAAGGCAAAAATATGATCGTGGTTCATCCAGGAGCTAACTTCAAATTAACGATCGAAGATATCAAGGTCAAGGAACAGCTGCTGCTGGAGGCTGATTATTGCTTGCTTCAGCTGGAGATTCCGATGGATGTCATTGAGTATGTTGTATCCTTCTGCAAGGAGCATGAAATTCCGGTAGTCTTAAATCCGGCACCGGCGGTACCGAATCTAAGCAAGGAGCTGCTTTCCAAGCTGACCTATTTGGTGCCGAATGAAACAGAATTGGCGCTCTTGTCGAAAGGCAATGTAGATATGGACAGCGTGGAAGATCATGCACGTAACTTGTTAGAGTTAGGCGTAGCGAATGTCCTCGTCACATTAGGAGAGCATGGTTCGTGTCTGATTCATCAGAACGATAAAGTGTTTGTTCCGGCAAAGAAAGTGGAGGCCATTGATACTACGGCTGCCGGTGACAGCTTCCTGGGCGGATTTCTGGCAGGCTTATGCAAGGGATACACCCAGCAAGAAGCAATGGAACTGGGCACCAAAGTAGCAAGTATTACGGTGACCAGAAAAGGGGCGCAGGATGCCATTCCAAGCTGGGATGAAGTAACAAAACAATAAATTAGAATAGTTTCTCGCAAAGAGATTACTATTCTTTTTTTGTTTTTGAAAGTTGGCTGTATAGAATATACATGCCAATGAATATCCTGTACTATCAATAACCAGGAAATGAGGGATTCAGTTGGGATACTATGTGAAAGTAGAACCAGATGTAAAGATTTATGTAGAAGATATCAATCCTGCCGGCACCAAAACGATTTTATTCGTGCATGGCTGGCCCGGCAATCATTCGTTGTTTGAATATCAATTCAATGTGCTGCCGCAGCTAGGCTATCGCTGCATTGGCATCGACTGCCGCGGTTTCGGCTTATCGGATAAGCCGTGGAAGGGCTATGACTATGACCGTTTGTCTGATGATATCAGAGCTGTAATCGATGCCTTGAAATTGTCTGATATCACACTTGGCGGTCATTCTACCGGAGGTGCTATCTGTGTGCGCTACATGGCCCGGCATCATGGACATGGTGTAGCAAAACTTGCGCTGTTTGCGGCAGCAGCTCCGAGCTTAATCCAGCGGCCATATTTTCCTTACGGTTTGCAGCGGCAGGCTGTCACCAGCATCATCCAAGGTGTGTATGATGACCGCCCGAATATGCTAAGAGGATTTGGTTCGATGATCTTTCATAATCCTATTACTCCAGCTTTTGCCGATTGGATTTTTAAGCTAGGTCTGGAAGCAGCTAGTTGGTCAACAGCGGCAATTGCCCAAACATGGCTGGGCGAGAAAGGTTTGTTTCAAGATTTGCAAATGATTCAAGCGCCGACATTGATTCTTCATGGATTAAATGATCAGGTTTGCCTATATTCGTTGGCGGTTGCACAAAAAAAGAGTATCCCCCATGCAAAACTAGTGTCATTCGATTCATGCGGCCATTTCCTGTTTTATGACCAATGCGAAAAATTTAATAAGGAATTAGTCACATTTATGCAATCCTGATGAAAAGATCGACAGTCAGCTAAAACAGATCGTCGTCAGGAAATAATGTGATACTGGTAATTTCCTATTTTGTGATATAATGAAAAGCAAATAAGCTGGACTTTGAACTATAGATACGTTGAGAGGGAACGAACATGAATCGCAAAAGGAAGAAACTGATTGCTGCCAATGAGATATCCGAAATGAGGACATATCTACTGGATGGAATACCGCAGAAAGTTCTGATTGAAGGGAAGAAAAAGACGAATCCGCTGGTTCTTTTTCTGCATGGTGGCCCTGGATCGCCGCTTCCGTTTTGTGCCGGCGGGCGGGGAATGTTTCCGGAGTTAACCAACAGAGTTACAATGGTGTATTGGGATCAACTAGGTTGCGGGATCAATGATCATCTGATTGACAATTCGTTTACGATTAACCGCTTCGTGGTGATGACAATTGATTTGATCAAGCAGCTGAAAGCAGAATTTCAAGAATGCGGAATTCATCTGTTCGGGGTATCTTGGGGCAGTATTTTAGCAGCGAAAGCAGCGCACATTGCACCGGAATTATTGGACAGGGTTGCCATTTATGGACAGGTGCTGCATCCGTTTCTGGCGGATGATGAAGTTTTTCTGGCATTGGAACAATCGAAAATGCCTGACAGGCATCGCGATCAGCTAACAATGTTGAAAGAACAAAAAGAATATAGCGTGAATGATCTGATTGTTGTATTGAAGTGGATTCGTAAATATACGGAAGGATATCAATCCAAGCAAGGTGGATCAATGGCCCTTGGAGGGATTATCTGGGGATATCTGACAAGTCCGGATTATAGCTTAAAAAACTTTAAAGCATTGGTAATCAATGGGTATCGCCACAATCAATCGCTTTTCAAGGAACTATTGCACATTGAGCTTGCGGAGATGCTAAAAGAAGTGCAGATACCTTATTTGATTCTGCAAGGTGATAGCGATATTGTCACATCAACAAAGGCAGTTGCGGCTTTTGTTGAAAATGCAGGAAACGAAAATTTGCAGTATCAGTTGATTGAACGCAGCGGGCATATGGCAAGTGCCAATGCAATGAATGTAATTATTGAATCTGCATTTGGCTTTTTTGAACAAGCAAAAAAGATAGCGGCCTGAGTTTGCTGCTATCTTTTTATGTTTTTGATGGGATTGCTTACTATTACGAATTATAGCAGAATGGACTCTTCCATATCTGAAAGCAAGGATAGAGCAGCTTGAGGATTCAAAAGCGTTAAAAAGTTCACCTTTCATGTTTTTTTCTCAACCTGGCAAAAACATTATCTTCTGCTAAAAGCAAAGTCTCTGATTCAAGCTGGTGTTCAGCGGCACTAAGTTTACGATAAATGTCTAATAATCCAAACTGCTGATCATAAGTCTCCATACTCATTACAACAAGATGACCGCTGCCATTCTTTGTGATAAAAATGGGTTCATTTTTTTGATGGCATAATTCTGAAATTTTAGCAGTGTCTCTTAATTCTGCCATTGGACGAATAATGGGCATACAACTACCTCCTTTATTTACAAAATTATATCATAATTATGTGTATAAAACAAACATAGTTATGTCTTAATAATATTTGTTTACGAGATAGTAATTTTGTTGGTACTATATTCTATGATTTTGCTAAATTGTTAAGAATTGTTTCATTAATCGCAATGCCACCTAACTCTAAAGCAAGAAGGGCGCTGCCGCCTGTTGGGTCTAAGCAAGGGTCTGTCAAGCTAATTCCTGCAGGTTTCAGAAGTTCTTTCAGCGGTTCCAGCAGATACAATCCGCTTTTGAACACACCGCCTGAATAAGAGGCCGTTACCGGCTCAGCGAGAGATAGTTGGTTCTTGATGGTAAGATAGATAGAAGCAAGTTCCCGGGCTGCTTCCCGGTAAATCTGTTTTGCTGTCGGATCGTCTTGCAAGGCAAGTTCATATACATCTTTGGCCATTTGAGCGACCTTCGTGCGATCAAACTCCCAGTCCTGAATGGTGAGCTGCAAGATATCAGAGTCATCTTGAAAGTGATAGGTTTCATTTAAATGGCTGTATAATTTTGTTTTTGGTTCCCGTCCATCACTTTGCTTGGTATATGCTTGAATTAGTTTGCAAGCAATCCAATAAGCACTTCCTTCGTCACCCCCGAAAGCATGGTGCCAGCCGCCGCAGCGAATGGTCTTTTGCGTATCTCGCCCCATTCCGATCGATCCGGTACCGGCAATGACATTAATCCCATTTTGACCGCCTAATGATCCGGCAAAGGCATTTTCCATATCATTGCCAATCTTACAAAGGATATTGGGAAATGCATGGTGAATGGCTTTTTCAATTTTGGGGGTATCATGAATAATGTCACCGTAACCGGCGCAGGATGCAAAGACAGCCTTGATCTCTTTGCATGACAATTGCGCTTCTTGCAGACAAGCTTCCATTCCATGCTTCATGATAGCAGTCAGGCCTGCATAGCCGACTTGCATATAATGGCTGGCAGGCTGCGTGTTTTGAGCAAGAATCATTCCTTGCTCATCCACAAGAATGAAGTTGGTCTTGGTACCGCCGCTGTCAATTCCTAAATACACGTTCATAGGTTGTTCTCCTTCGTTGAATTACGTATGACTAAGGTTGTTGGCAAGATCATGCTGTAAATTCGCTTGTCTTTGGTCTTAATAAGTTCCAGCAGGCGAATGGCAGCAAGCTTGCCGATTTCTTTGGTAGGTACGTCAATGGTTGTCAGAGGCGGAATTAAGTGTGCCGCAAAATCGAGATTGTTGAAGCCGATCACTTTAATATCCTGCGGACATCGCAGCTGATGCTCATAGAGCTTGCCAAGAACAATCTGGGCCAGGGTATCACTGCCGGCAAAGATTGCATCGGGCAGCTTTTTTAGTTTCAGCAGTTCTTCCGTCATGTGGGCGCAAGTCTCAATATCCCAGTTGCAATCCTTGATGATCGTTTCATCGTAGGGAATTCCATATTCCTGCAACCGTTGCCGATAGGCCAGCATCCGCCGCGTATGAAAGAAGTTGGTATTGGGGGCAGAGCCGCCAATATAAGCAATGTGCCGGCATCCGCTGGCATAGAGGTGATCCATGACTTGGAACGAGGCTTCAATCTGATCAAACCCGACACTATTGAGTTGATTGTGATAATGATCCACGGCAATGATATGCGGAATATGTTGTTTCAAGGTGTCTAATACATCCTTTGGCAAGCTTTCCATAATAAATAGGCCATCCAGATCAGAGTGGCACAATTCATGGAGAATGCGAGGATCCTGCAGTTCCGTGTAATTGCGAACCAGGGTGACACTGCTGGCATGGTGTTTGCACTCATCTTCAATCGCCGAGAGAATAGACAGGAAAAAAGAATCAGAGTATTTTTCGGCGGTAACCGCCAGGATGCAGCCAAGGCGGATAGATGGTGGAACTGCTGTTTTTTTGGTACGGCTTTTGACTGCGTGATTGTAGCCAAGCTGATGCGCAGTATCCAAAATCAATTGTTTTGTTTCCGGCGCTACCTTGAAGTGTTCATCTGCCGATAAAACCCGGGATATAGTAGCAGGGGATAGTCCTATTTGTTTTGCGATGTCTCGTATGGTTGGCATAGTTTCCTCCGTTGTTTACTAAATTAATTATATAATAAGTAAACTAAATTTGCAAGTATTTTTATGTAAGCCTTTACAGATCGAAAATACTGTGCTAAACTTGGTTTCAGATAGATAAACACTTATGGTGTTTACTAAACAAAGGAGATTGTATGAGAAGGAAATTTACGTTTATCGGAGCAGGATCGTTAGATTTTACCCGAGGGTTGGTGCGTGATATTCTTACTTTTGAAGCATTTCGGGATTGCGAGATTTGCCTCATGGACATTAATGAGAAACGTCTGCAATATGCCAAGCAAGGCATTTTACGAATTATCGAAGCAGGCAAATATCCGGCAACGGTCGTGGCGACGATGGATCGCCAAGAAGCATTGCAAGGTGCGGATGGGGTATTGATTACCATTCTGCAAGGCGGGGTTGAAGTGTGGCGCCATGATATTGAAATTCCATACACATATGGGGTCAATATCAATGTAGGTGATACACGCGGACCTTCCGGTATCTTCCGCTTCTTGCGCACAGCGCCGGTTATGCTGGATATGATCAGAGATGTGGAACGATACTGTCCGCAAGCAATTGTGCTAAATTATACAAATCCAATGGCGATGCTGGTGAGCTATCTGCAAAAGCAGACAAAAGTCAGCGTGACCGGATTATGCCATAGCGTGCAAGGAACGGCGCAGATGCTGGCGGAGTGGATTGGTGCGAAGCCCGAAGAGATTGACTATGTTTGTGCAGGAATCAATCACCAAGCCTTCTATACCGAATACAAATGGAATGGCAAAGATGCTTATCCGCTGATTCGCCAAGCATTGGAGCGCAAGGAAATCTTGCTGGAAGAACCGGTGCGCAATGAAATGTTTCATCATTTGGGTTACTATCCGACAGAATCCAGCGGTCACAATTCAGAGTATAACCAATGGTTCCGCAAACGGGCTGACTTGATTGAGAAATATTGCACGCATGGAACCGGCTGGAATCCGGGAGAATATGCCTATATTCTAAATGAATATCTGGAACGGGAACATAGCTGGGAACAAGAATACCAGGAGTGGATGGCACATGGCGAAATTGAGCTTGAACGCGGTGAAGAATATGCATCCAATATCTTCAATGCCTTGCTAGGCGATCATACGCCATTCTTCTTCAACGGAAACTTGCAAAACAAAGGGTATATTCGCAATGTCCGGGAGAATGCGTGTGTTGAAGTACCGGTTGTGGCGACCAAGCATGGTATTCATTCGACCATGCAAGTAACGCTGCCCGATCACTTGGGCTTGATGGTGGATCACAGTGCTGCGATTGAAGAGCTTGCCGTTATGGGGGCCATCCATAAAGATCCAACGATGATTTTCCATGCTATTTTATTTGACCCGCTGACATCAAGTGTCCTCAGCATGCAGGAAATCAAGCAGATGACGCAGCAGATGTTTGATCAGAATGCTCCTTTCCTTACCTATTTTGACTCCGTCAAACTCTAACATAAGGACGTTGCCGCAAAATCGCGGAGCACAGAAAGGAATCTTATGAAGAAACTGTTTTGTACGCTGCTGTCTTTGCTTGTAATCCTGGGCTTTACCGGATGCAGCAAGGGAGATTCAAACAATGCCAAGGACATTGAACTCTCATTTTGGGGACATCAAAATGAGCCGTGGAATGCTTCCTACGAGCGCATCGCCAAAGAATTTGAGGCATCCCATCCGGGAATCAAAATCAAATTCGAATTCTTCCCGTATGACACGTTTGAGTCCAAAGTTCAAACATCGCTCATCTCCAAGCAAGGGGGAGCTGATATCTATGAGCTGTGGGGTGGCTGGGGCATTGACTTTGCTTCAACCGGTGCATTGGCTGCTATGCCGGAAAAACTGGCCGGAGATGTGATGGAACATGTATATCCATCGACTATCGGGGCCTTGGAATATGATGGCAAATTATATGGACTTCCGCTGGAATTCAATATTGAATCCGGAGCAATGCTGGTAAACAATACGGTACTGGCGGAAAAGAAACTGACTGTTCCGACCACTTGGGCTGAGCTGGTGCAAACAGGAAGCAAGGGTTCTGTAATCGAACAAGGGTTATTCGTGAACAAGGGTTTTGACTT
Source organism: Bacillota bacterium (assembly GCA_023388995.1). Classification (GTDB taxonomy): domain Bacteria; phylum Bacillota_I; class Bacilli_A; order Erysipelotrichales; family Erysipelotrichaceae; genus JAEWFD01. Next base: position 53,754 of record JAEWFD010000004.1, on the reverse strand, counting down.
CGTCAACTGGGATTCTGTTCCGTACATGTTTTTATCAATGATTTTATCTATTGGCGGAGAGTATCTGGATGCTGACGGCAATTTCACGTTGCAAACACCGCAAGCGAAGAAGACATTGCAGGAACTGTATGATATGGTGATGGTACACAAAGTAACCGATTTAGAAGGTCTTACCGGCGGAGGCGATTTGGAAGGATACCAGCAATTGTTTGCGGGCAGCAATATGATCGTTCCGCGTGGTCCTTGGACGATTTCTGAAGGTGAACATAGTTTTGAGCTAGAGTACGGCAAGGATTTTAGCTATGCCCCAATGCCTTGGTTCGGCGATAAAGTGGCTTTTGCGGCCGAAACAGGCTGGGCTTTGACGATCAACGGTTCCAGCGCGAAGCAGGAAGCAGCATTCCAATTTTTAGAGTATTTCTATCAAGATGATGTACTGTTTGCGCATAATGTTGCGGCAGCGCAGATTCCGGCGAAGAAGTCAGTTGCACAAGACCCTGCTTTGCTGGTCCAAATGCCATATGCCAAACCATTAATCGGTATTCTTGACAATGCACGGTTTATCGGATATTTCAATACCGATCAATTCAAAGAAGCGGTGAATGATATGTTTGTTGACTTATGCATGGGTGAATATGCATCTGTTGATCAGGCACTTGCGGCTTTGGAAACGAAATTGAATGAGTCGGTAGTCATTCACAAGTAGGAGGGATGTTATACATCCTTCTTTTACAAGGAGAAGAAACATGAAGAATCATAAATTTGTATGGATGGTATTAGTTCCGGTTTTTCTTCATATGGCAATCTTTATTATCGGGCCGATTCTTGGCGGGTTTGGGATTGCGCTCATGGATTATAATCCGCTGCGCAGTGTCAATTCCTTTGTCGGACTTTCCAACTTTCAACGATTGCTGTCAGATATGCTGTTTTACAAAGCCCTTGGGAATACCCTTGGCTTTGTCGGCGTTACGGTTTGCTTGAATTTGCTGCTGTCATTGGTGATCGCCCAGTTCATCAGTATTTTTCGTTCCAACAAGGTTCGCAGCTTTTTTCGGATGATCTTTTTCCTGCCTTGTGTTGCCCCGCTTGTTGCCGCAAGCGTGGTGTGGTCACGCAGCATCTTTCCAACCAATAATGGCTTGGCTAACATGATTTTGAAACTGTTGCAGCTGCCCTCAATTAACTGGCTTGGTAATCCCAATGTTGTGATGTATTCCATCATCCTGTTTACGTTGTGGGTGGATATTGGCTATAACATCATCTTATTCAGTGCCGGAATGGATGCGATTCCCAAAGAATTCTATGAGGCCTCTAAGATTGATGGTGCATCTTCGTGGCATCAGTTCCGCCATATCACATTGCCGCTGCTTGGCCGCACATTCATGTTTGTAACGATTATGACATTCATCAGTCATTTCCAGATGTTTGCCCAGTTCTCGGTGATGGTGCCGAAGGCGGGTCCGCAAAATTCCGCTTTGGTATTGACGCATTATATTTATAAGATGGCCTTTGAATATAAAGATATGGGTTATGCCTCGGCTATTTCCATGGTCTTGTTTGTTTTTATCTTAGTGATTACCTTGATCCAGCAGCGGCTGCAGAAAGTAGATTGGGAGTACTAATATGAGGAAACACAGAAAACTAACAAAACGATCATTTGCGGTGCTGCTGTGCTTTCTTGTTTTAGGTATTCTTTCGGTGTTCTTTGTATTGCCTTTTCTATGGATGTTGTCAAACTCCTTTAAAAGTACCAAGGAAATTTTGGTGAATCCGCGGCACATCATTCCGCTAGTGCCAACCATACAGGGATATATTAAAGTTTTGACCAAGTCCATGTTCTTTCACTGGCTGTACAACAGTGTTTTTATCACAACGGTGAATACGGCTGTGATTGTGTTTACGAGCTCTATTGTCGGCTATTTGTTTTCGAAATATGAGTTTAAAGGAAAGAAAATCTTGTTTCTTCTGGTGCTGTCCAGTATGATGGTGCCATCACAGACGACGATGATTCCGTCCTTTCTGCTGATCAATGCACTGGGACTGTATAACCATGCAGGGGCCTTGATTCTGCCTTCGTTCGTGAATGCCTTCGGCATTTTCTTGTGCAAGCAGGCTTGTGAAGAAGTACCGAATGAAGTAATCGAAAGTGCGCGGCTGGATGGTGCGAGCGATTTTCGGATTTACTGGCAGATTATCTTGCCGTTAATTCGTCCGACGCTTGGTTCCCTGACGATCTTTACCTTTTTGAATTACTGGAATGATTACCTGAATCCGCTGATTATGCTCAATGATGTGAAGAAAATGACGCTGCCGATTGCCTTGTCGTTCTTCTCGTCGCAGCATGCGGCTGATTTGTCAGCAACAATGGCTGCTTCTGCTTTGATCATGGTGCCGGTGATGATGGTCTTCTTGTTTTTCCAAAAGCAATTTATCAAAGGGATTGCCACAACCGGCATGAAATAGGAGAGATACAATGAACGATATTTTACTGTCAGCCTATCAACCAAAAAGTGAATGTGTGGTTCAGGAGCATCTTATCATGAAGCCACGCTTTCCGGTGGTGGATATCCATATGCATATGGGATCACTGGTGCTGGGGAAGCAATATGAAGAGCGCTATGATACGGAGTTGTTTATGCGCCATTTAGCAGAATATAGAATTAAGCATTTGGTAAATCTGGATGGAGCTTGGGGTGATGAACGAGATCGCATGTTTCGGAAAATTGGTGATCATGGTAATACGATTACGACCTTCGTCTGGATTGATGTTTCGAAGATTGACGAGCCTCATTTTGCTGAGATGATTCGTACCCACTTGCGAAGCAGCTACCAAAAGGGTGCTCGCGGAATCAAGATGTGGAAGGACATCTCCCTGAATCAGAAAGATAAAAGCGGTGCCTATATCCGCACGGACGATCCCCGCCTGGGTGTGGTATACGAAACAGCAGCTGAGCTGAAGATTCCTGTCCTGCTTCATATCGCAGATCCGGTGGCCTTCTTTAAACCAATCGATGCTTATAATGAACGGTTCGAGGAATTGCATGTCAATCCGGATTGGTCATTTCTGAAAGAAGATCAATACTCCTTTGCAGAGCTGATGGAGATGCAGGATCGGATGATTGCCTCACATCCGAATACAACGTTTATCATCGCGCACTTCGGTTCTTACAGTGAGAATTTAGCTCATGTAGCGCAGCGGCTGGACCGCTTTCCCAATATGTATATTGATATTGCGGCGCGAATCGCTGAGCTTGGACGAGTTCCTTACAGTGCCAGAGCATTTTTCTTAAACTATCAGGATCGCATTCTGTATGGTACCGATTGTACGCCATTGGATTTATCGATCCAAAGAGTTTATTTCCGCTTTTTGGAGACCTTCGATGAGTACTTTGAATATCAGCAAGCAGGGGAACAGCCTGGACAGGGCAGATGGCGGATTTATGGTATTGGTCTTCCGGATGAGGTGCTGAAGAAGGTGTATTATCAGAATGCGTGCAAGATTCTGGGTTTGGATGAACATAAAATAACTGCTTAGATCCATCGCATCGCGGTGGATTTTCTATTATACCTGTTTTTGGCTATATAATAGTTAAATAGCTATATTTGGCTATAATGGTTGAATATAGCTGTTTATAGGTATATAATTGAACTATATTAGGAGGTAACCCTATGTTTTTCAATTTTACGTATAAAGCTTATATTGCGATTATTGGTGATATCAAAAAGTCTAAACTGATTCAAGACCGCAATCAAATTCAAGAAAAGTTAGGAAGAGTATTGGAAGAGATAAACCATATATATGAGGATGATATTGCGGCACAGTTTATGATTACGCTAGGAGATGAATTTCAGGGATTGCTTTCCAAGGGGGGGAATACAATGAAGATTTTAACTGAAATTGAACAAAGGATGCATCCTGTAAAGATTCGATTTGGCATCGGAATTGGTGAGATTACCACGAAGATTAATCGTACAATGGCTATCGGAGCTGACGGTCCCGGATATTATAAAGCGAGAGCAGCGATTGATTTTGTTAAGAACCTAGAAAAGAGAAGGCAGCGGACCGGGAATTTAAGGATAGAGATTGAAGGGCATTATGAGCAAGCAACGTCAATGTTAAATACGGTGCTATCATTATTAGCGATAATTACATCTAAATGGAGTGATCGTCAGCGAGAAATCATATACAATATGAAGCAAGAAAGCAATCAGTTGGAGATTGCAGAGCGATTTCATATTAGGCAGCCAACTGTTCATAAGATTTTAGCAGCCGGACACTATTATTCATATCGTGAAGCAATAGAAACGATAGAGCGAGTTTTGGGCGAGGTAGGAAATAATGACATTTAAGAGCTAATGGATACTGTTAATGATAGGACATATTATTTATGAATTTTATTGGTCTAAGGATGCAAAACACGATTTAGAGATAGATATAAGCAATAAGAATAATTGGATACATATAGTTTGGATACAGCATTGTATGGACTTATAATGGTTCTTGTAAACCTTCTTGTTCCAGTAATTGAGGCATTTTATTTAGGCTATTAAAATCATGTTGGGAGTAGCCTTTAGGTTTTTTTTTATTAAGAACTTTTATGTTGTAGCTAAAACTTTGCTATGTCTTGATAGGATGATAGCATTTGTCGTGGATTTTTATTCTTTAAGATATCTTTTTGCTTTGCATTGGAGGCATAGGCATAGATTGCGGTAGTTGTAATAGAACTATGTCCCAAAATTTTCTGGATATAGGAAATATCTACTTCTTGTTCAAGCAACATGGTTGCAAAGGTATGACGGAACATATGTGGAGTAATATGCTTAAATACTTTCATGCTGTACTTTTTAATCATTGATCTAACTGATTGGTCGCTTAATGGTTTATGATGTTTGTTGATGAAAAGATATCCGCAAGCATCAATTGGCGATTTGAAGTGATGGTAATAGTCATAGAGAATAGATTTTACGGAATCATTCAAATAGACGATTCGTTCCTTTGATCCTTTTCCATTTACTTTTATGTAGCTTTCAGCGAAGTTAATATCATTAATCTTTATGGAACATAATTCAGATACACGAATTCCAGTACTGATTAATGTCTCCAAGACAGCTAGATCGCGTTGAACTAGGATATTGCGGCTTGCTTGTGCACTTGTAAATATAATGCACAAATCACTTAAATTAATTGTACTTGGAAGTCGTTTTTCCTCCTTGATTTTATGCTTTACTTTCAGCAATGGGTTTTGTTCAATTAGTTCCTCAAAGACAAGATATTCAAAAAAGACATTCAAGGATGCGAGTTTGCGTTTTACAGATTTTGCTTTATATGAGTTGCTTAAACTGGATATATATGTGGTTAAATTTGATTTTGATATTTCTTTTTCTTGAAAGTATTGTTGTATTTGAGCAAGATCGATTCGATATGCTTTTAAAGTATGTGGACTTAGACGCTTGGTAACACAGGTTCTTAGAAATTGATTAACTAATGGTGTTGTAATTTGCATTGTAGGGCTCCTTCTTATTCTGAATTATTAATTATACTGATAAATAGAGGCATTTTGGATAATAATTGGAAAATAGTGGATTAAAATTTAATGTTTTATGATAAAATTCTTTATAAGAAAGGTAAGATAATAAGTAATTATCTATATATGGACTTTTAAATGTATATAATAAAAGAGTTTATTGGTGATGAATTTAAAAAAATTAATGATATTATTAGATCTTATAGCATTGATCAAAATTCATTTATAAATATGACAGCATGTTCCAGTTATCCGTTTACTGAAGTATTAGATATTCAAGCGATGCCATTTAATACTTTGCCAACAGAAGGAACTATCGGGAAAAGATACTTCCCTATTTGTAAATCTCTTGACGATATTGAATTATATTCAGAAGAACTAGCATTATATATTTTTAGTTTAAATAAAAGTGACTATAGAGTCAGTGTACAACCAAATTCAGGCACGCAAGCGAATCAGATTGTATATAATGCGATTTTAGCAGATGGAGATACAGTGCTATCACTACATCCTAAAGATGGGGGGCATATTTCTCATACAAAAATGGGGTGCAGAAATATCAATGTTGTATATTATTTATTAGATGATAAAAGGGAAATAGATTACGAGCATTTAGAATTGTTAATTATCAGTAAAAAGCCAAAATTGATTATAGTCGGAGCTTCTTCTTACACAGGAGAATTTAACTTTGCGAGAATTGCATCTATTACCTCAAAATACGATGTAAAAATTATGTCAGATATATGTCATTCAGTACTGTATATTGCTGGAAATGTCCATAATAAAATATTTCCGTATGTTGATTTCGCAACATTTACATTAGACAAAACATTGCGGGGACCTCAAGGCGGAATTATCATATATCGTTCTAATTTTCATAATGATATTTCTCAGTCAATATTTCCTAAAACTCAGGGTGGTCCTTTACAAAATAGTATATTTGCAAAAGCAATGTGTCTTATAAAATTATCAACAATTGACATCCAGCAGTATGCTAACACAGTATTAAAAAACACAGATATTATTTTGGATATTTTGGCAACACAACATATTAGAACCATAAATAAAAGAGCTAGAAATCATATTATTTTAGTTGATTTGTCAAATACTAATTATACTGGTAGAGATATGGAAAAGATTTTTTACGAAAACAAAATTCTTGTGAACCGAAACCAGATTCCTAAAGATATCCGAAATGCATTGATAACATCAGGAATTCGTTTAGGCACAACAACATTAACAAACTTAAACTATTCTAGCGAAGATGTTGAAAAAATAGGTCAATACATTGCTAATATAATAAATTATGGTAATTCTGCTACTTCAATTGATCACTTAATCAGTAAGTATCACTCTAGCATTAATACCTCCAATTTGGTGATAAAGCAAGACATAAACTAGTAATTTTACCATATATCGTAAATTTTTCAATAAGATAATATTTTGTAAAGCCATCATAATAGTCATCAACATATTTTGAAGAATAATTACACTGCATTGTATTATTGATGCAATTCAATTGATGCAAATTGAATTCTAAATGAAAAGCATACCAAGGATCATCAATTGTAGAGAATTCATCCTTTAATACCTGTAAATTTGAAATAGTTTCAATAACTGTATAATTTTCACAACATAAATTAATGATCTGTAAGTTTACTTTAAGCATTAACTGATCAAGCGTTAGAATTTTCGGACAATACTTTAATGCTTCCTCCGCATACTCAATCGCTAAATTATTATTCATGGACAATAATGAACTTACGCTTAGATTGCATAATGGTTCAAAAATTTCATTTGATTGTAATCTAGATAACTGTTTTTTAGCTTGGTGTAAATAATTATTGGCAGATATAATATTAGTCTTCCATAGGTTAATAACACCTAAGTTGTTTTTAATTGTAGCAACTATAAAATCTGTAAAAGGTTTCTCTTCAAAATATTTTAATGCAGCATGTAACGTTAGCATTGCTTCGTCGTATGCCAAGTAATGCGCAGTGTTTCTAAGTATTATATAATACTCGTCATTTTTTTCACAGACCATTAATTCATTGTCTAATAATTGTTTTGCTTCATTATCTCGTCCTAAATGTTGAAGTATATTCAGTTTACATAAAAGCGAATCTGTATTTAATGGCATTAACTTAGCTAACTCAAGTGCATCTTCAAATTCATATGTTTGAGTTAAAAATTTTACTTGGAATAATTTGTGTTTATTATAAGCTAGCTGATTTCTTGATTTTAAATCATCCAACAATCGTAATCCAGCCCGAAAATCAGACACTCTTTGATATGATGTTAAAACTCTCTCTAACGTTTTTTCATCAAAAACATAAAGAATTGGTTTTAAATTTTCTGCGATACTATCGATGTAGTAATACGCGTTTTCTTTAAACTTAGAAGTAATTAAGTCAACAACAAAATTAGCATTAAGTTTTAAAGTGTCAAGTGTACTGACTCCAATCCAACAGTGAAGTAAATATGAATAATCTGATGATTTACCCAAATTCAATAGTATATTTTCAAAACTTTTTGAAAGTTGCTTTTGAAATAATACTACATCGTAATTATTTAAGGATTTTTTTGCATTAGTCACCACAGTTTCATGTGTAGGCTTAATAGCATCTTGTGATTTTCCATTTATATAAATATAACCTAAATGAACTAAAGACATAATTTTTTGTTTTATTTTGAATTTATCTGTTTCATTTAGTATATCGCACAATGCTTGAACCAAATAATCTTCCTTCATACCAGCAGGAAATAAGGCAGTAACCCATAAAATACTTTTTTGAATTTCATCAAGATTATCAATAGTACTTTGAACACTTATTATATCATAACCAGGGTTAATTCTTAAATCATTTATTATTAACTCTAACTGTTTTAGATTTCCATCAGTTATTTCCCATATTCTTTTAATATCTATTTCTTTAATTGATAAATCAAATATATTTTGTAATTGTTTATCTACAACAGATCTAAAAAAATTATAATCAGTACAAACCAATGACAATTCGCTCATTGAGAAATCTGTACAATTTTTAATGTTTTTATTTTCATCTTGTTCGGTTCGAACGATAGAAATGATTGATATTCCTACTTTAAAATCTGAGAGTCTTGTCTCAAATTGCTGCTTAATCACTTGGGGTAAAAATTGGTAGTTATCAATAATTATACACAATCTATATTTTTTTATTATCGAATTAAAATAGCCCCAAAGAATGTTTTCCGGTACTAGTTTGTGTTCATATATTAGCTGTGCAGCTTTCTCAATGGGAATACTTGTAAAATTACCAAAAGGTGCCATCTTTGCAATCTCTTTCACCGAATCCACAAAAAAATTAGACAGCTTATTTATATTGTTCATTGTGGAAACATATTCTGATAAGCTGTATTTCTTTGGTATAGTAGTTACAATCTCATAGTCATGCTTAATAGGAACATAAGATTGCTGCATGAGGTTTAGAAAAAAATTATTCGATTCAAACTTATCGTAACTAACATCAACTAGAATTATAAATTGTGAATTGTTTACAGATGTATTTACCGCTTCCTTGATAAGATGTGTTTTACCACTACCACTCTTACCACTTATAGTTAGCCATGAGCTGACTTCGGTTTTATCTCTTAATATTGCTGAATGTACAATCTTAATATCTTTTTTCGTCCAGTATATAGCATAAAATAATTCTCACCAATATCTATAGATAATTACTTATTATCTATATACAATAGCTTTAACAAATATAACGTTACTAGCTCTTGAAGTTTTGTTATATTTTTTGAATTTGTTAATAGGATAAATAAAATTGCTTGGGAAACACTAGCAATATATCGATATTTGTTTGTAAGGAGTATCTCATGACCGAAAAGTTAACCAAATACAATCAAAAAAGAAATTTCAGCCGTACTGCAGAGCCGAAAGGAAAGATAGTGAAACCACAAAAAAAGTTGCACTTTGTTGTTCAACATCATATGGCACGGCGGGATCATTATGACTTTCGTTTGGAATGGGAGGGTACTTTATTAAGCTGGGCTGTTCCCAAAGGTCCTTCTTATAACACAAAGCATAAACGACTGGCAGTACATGTTGAAGATCATCCGTTAGACTATCGGTACTTTGAGGGAACAATTCCTAAGGGCGAATATGGCGGTGGCACAGTCATGCTTTGGGATGAGGGAACTTGGGAACCCCAATTCGATGTTGAAGAAGGTATGAAAACCGGTTCCTTGAAAATTATCTTGTACGGGAAACGGTTAAAGGGAAAATGGGCACTGGTACGAATGAAGCCCAAAGAAAATGAAACAGATGATAACTGGCTGCTCTTAAAAGAAAAGGATGAATACACGAAAGATAGTGACGGAATATCTAACTTTATAACAAGCATTCGAACCGGAAGAACCATGGAAGAAATTGCAAAAGGAAAAGCTAAGAAAGCAGCAAAAAATCCATTCCAAGAAGCAGAAGCACAACTAGCGAAGCTGGTTGATGCCGTGCCCAAAGGTGATTGGTTGTATGAACTGAAATATGACGGTTATCGAATTTTGGCTTTTATAGAGAATAGCCAGGCACGATTAGTCACGCGAAATAACAATGACTATACAGAACACTTTGCGTCAGTTGCTGCGACCTTAGCAGATTTTGCGGGTGGTCGGGCAATGGTCTTGGATGGGGAAATGGTGATTGCAGATGCGGAAGGAAAGACAGATTTTCAAGCCTTGCAAAACTATATGGAAGGACCGAGGAACCAAACTCTTACTTACGTTGTTTTTGATCTACTTGCCTTGGATGGGAAAGATTTACGAATGTTGCCGTTGATAGAAAGAAAGCAGCAGCTTGAGGCATTGATGAAAGGTGCACCAAGTAATTTACGCTACAGCAAGCATATAGAAGGCACCGGGGAAGAATGCTTTGCGGCAGCTTGTAATATCGGCATGGAAGGGATTGTAGGCAAAAAAGTAAATTCCATTTACAGTGGCAGCAGGAATGGCGATTGGATCAAGTTAAAATGTGAAAAACGGCAGGAATTTGTAATTGGCGGATATACAATTTCAGAGAAGAAAGCAAGAGCAGTCAGTTCTTTGCTGTTAGGCGTTTATGATGGAAAAGAGTTTATTTATGTCGGACGATCAGGAACCGGGCTGGGACAAGCAGAAATAAGAGAACTAGATCAAAAGTTTAAACCTTTGAAAATAAAGGAGTCACCGTTTCATATTGCTCCCAAACCAAGAGGGCAAGAAACCATTATCTGGCTGAAACCGAAGCTGGTCGCAGAAATTAAATTTGCGGAATGGACCGATGAAGATCAACTAAGACAAGCAAGTTTCAAAGGGCTTCGTATGGATAAAGACCCGAAAGATGTGAAAAGAGAATAATAGAAATGGAATGAACCTATGAAAAGCAACGATATCATCATTGAAGGTGTTAAAATAACAAGTCCTGATAAAATTATTTTTGCAGATCCTGATATTACGAAAGAAGATGTAGTCCGCTATTATGCAGCAATTGCAGAACATATGCTGCCTTATGTAAAAGACCGCATCTTAAGTATCGTTCGATGTCCGAAAGGGATTGGAGAAGCGTGCTTCTTTAAAAAACATCCGAATCATAGTAATAAAGGAGTAATTACCAAAGCAATTCCCAATAGTGAAGGAGAGCTGGATGATTATTTTTATATAAAAAATAATATTGGCCTCGTTTCCGAAGCGCAAATGGGAACGCTTGAATTTCACACATGGGGAAGCAAAGTACAAAAATTAGAGAAACCCGATATGATGGTATTTGATCTAGATCCGGATGAAGGAATGAATCTGGAGCAAGTGCGGCAAGGAGTTAGAGATTTGAAATGCATTTTAGATGAGTTATCATTAGTATCTTATCTGAAAACAAGCGGAGGGAAGGGATATCATATTGTAGTACCCTTTAAGCCAGTGAAGTCTTGGGATGTATTCCATGATTTTGCCCGGCGAATTGCAGAAGTGATGGAAAAGAAATGGCCGGATCGATATACCAGCAATGTGAGAAAAGTGAATCGCAAGAATAAGATATTCATCGATTGGATTCGCAATGGCCGCGGAGCAACCAGCGTAGCACCGTATTCAATCAGAGCAAGGAAAGGTGCCAAGGTATCTTTGCCGATTACTTGGGATGAATTAGATAAAGTTGCACCAGATGAAATTACGATGGAGAAAGCACTAAAGTACATAGATAAAGAAGATCCTTGGAAAGACTACTTTGATCAGAAGCAGGTGCTGCGGTAGATATATTAATTTACTATTGTTTATTCGTGCTTGGGTAATCAAACTAATAAAAAATAAATTTTTCCTTTTACAAAGGTAAAACTTTATTTTTTTTGTTTTTATACCTCTTGAAAGGCAAAAATGTGCTATACTTCTATAGAGGTGATTTTATGTTGCAAAGACATTCCTATTTAACTAAATTGATTCAATATAAGGATACGGAATTTGTTAAAGTGATTAGCGGCGTTAGACGATCTGGAAAGTCATTTCTTTTAAAAATGTTTCAGGAATATCTGAACACTGTTGTGACAGATGAAACAATCATGTTTTTGAATTTTGAACATCCAGATACATTTGGGCTTTTGAGTTACGATGCTTTATATCGATATATAAAAGAAAAAATAGATCCAAATAAAAAAGCATATTTCTTATTTGATGAAATACAAGAGGTAAATAATTGGCAGAAATTAGTGAATGGCTTAAGAGTTGCTTATAACTGCGACATCTATATTACAGGATCCAATGCGAATTTGCTTTCTGGGGAGATGGCTACCTATCTTACCGGCAGATATGTAGAAATTCAAATTTTCCCGTTAACCTTTGAGGAGTTATTAGGATATAAAAATGTAACTGATTTAAAAGGAAAGCAAGTAATGTTTGACAGTTATCTAAAATTTGGCGGCTTCCCTTCGGTTGCATTGCTTGATCATGATGAATTAAAAAAAGATGTACTTAAGGGGATATATAACAGCATTATCTTGAAAGATGTATCTTTGCGTGCGAATATTTCAAATATAGATCTTTTACTTAAGATCTCTTTATATTTGATGGATAATATCGGAAATGCAGTATCAAGTAATAAAATTGCAAATTATCTAACTTCATCCGGCACCAAGACAAAAGGAGAAACAGTAGAAAAGTATCTTTCTCTTTTAGAAGATTCTTTTACCTTTTATAAAGCTGTACGCTATGACATCAGAGGTAAGGAACGGCTGAAAACGTTAGGCAAATATTATGTTGTTGATACAGGAATCAGAAATAGCGTATTAGGGCGTCTGAATACAGATATGGGTTCGCAAATTGAAAATATTGTTTTTCTAAAACTAATGCAATCGGGTTATGAAGTATTTGTAGGTAAGTATGACGATGTTGAAATTGATTTTGTATGTTTTAAAAATGAAGTGGTGAAATATGTCCAAGTAACTTATGAAATGCCCAAGGATAGTGACCGGGAAATACGCAACTTGCTTCTAGTTCGTGATAATTATGAAAGAATCATTGTGACGATGAACTATTTTGATGTTGGCAATGTGAATGGGATACAGATCATCCATTTGTATGATTTTTTGGAAAAAAATATATAAAAGAAAGAGTACCAGTTTATAAACGAACGTTATTGAAGGGAATGATCGTTTAACTGGTAGGCGCCGTCCACTGGAAGGCAGGTATTCATCAATGAATCCAAGGAGGTAACATGAAATATCTTGATCCCGTTTCGCAGGCAACTTACCTGACGACTACAAATGCAATGCAATATCGAACGATTATGCGTATTTTCTATTTGGAAAATGAAAAGATGCGTTTTAAACTATATAAAGAAGATATTTATGAACGGCTCATTCAGATTAACGGTTTTGAAGAGTACTCTATAGATCAGTTGAAACAGGACTTGAATATGTTGGTAGGGTGGAAAAACTTAACACCTATTCAAGATCCGAGGCGAGTATATTCCATCGAAGATTACAAAAATAAGCAATTTCAATATTCGATGTCCGAATATGCGCTTGAGATTGAACGAATGACAATCCGCCTGGAAAATTTGTTTCTGGAAGGTAGCAGCTTATCTTCGCATTATTTTGTACGTATTTTGAAGGCTGTCGAGCAAGCAGAAGGGATGTTGAGTGCATCACTGAAAGAGGTAAATCAATGGTGGCGAAGCCTGCAAGAAGATTTCACCATTCTGAATCAAAATTATAAAGACTACCTTCGTGAATTTTACTCAGGACAATCAGAACACCTGATGAAGTCGGTTGAATTCTTGATCCATAAAGATCGCTTTGTTTCTTATTTGCGGGAATTTGTGCGGGAATTGCAGAGCTATTCAGGTAAGATTGGATCAAAATTGTTCAATTTGGATCAAGATGTAAAACATCGCTTGTTGCAGCGAGTGATTGCCAGTGAATTGGATATTCCCCGTCCTATATCAGAACAAAATGCTGATTTGGAAGAACAGATTCGGGAGCGGATACCAGGCCAATGGCAGACCATCGAAGGATGGTTTTGCCGTAGTGATATCCGTATTTCCGAAAGTGATATGGTACTTGAAGTTACAAATGAAATTATTCGCAAGGTAATACAAAACGCAACATTGATTTTGCAGCTTCAGGGATGGGGTATCAATCGTAAAGAAGATTATCGTCGCTATATCCACCTGTTCCAAAAATGCAAAGATATAGAGGAAGCGCACTGCCTGGCAGCGCTGGCATTTGGGGTATTTCAGATTGAACATTTTAAAATCAATGCCCAACGGACTACCGATAGCATTAACAGCAGTGTTTATGATGAAGAACCAATGATATTTTCCCTTACGCCACGAACTAACAAGTACCGTCCGCGAGTTGACAAGACTGGATTTGCTACCCGCACCATGGAACGAATGGTCAAAATGCAGGAACATTTAGAAAAAGTCGAAAAAGAACGGAATATGGTGTTGAAGTATAAAAAAGGCAACCGCTTGGCATTGGCTGCCATACAGGAAACGATCTCGACAGCAACCAAAAATACACTGCTTCGATGGATTGCAGCAGCCAACACTACCAATGAGCGAACTGGTCGAACAGAATTTGGTCAAGTTTACACTCTAATTAAAGAAAATGGTGAGATTACCTTGTATTGTGAAGATGGCAAGCTATGGATGCCTAGCTATGTATTGGTATTTGAGGAGGAAGTATGACAGAATTGCGAATGCTGCTAGATCATTTTTGGATTACCCGTGAATATGACAAAGAACTGTATTTTCAAGTGAAGCGAGCTTTGCCGTCGCTGCGTCGTTTTCTGGATGAACTAACTGGCTGGCGGGTAATTATGAATGAAAAGTTAATCAAATTGGAAAAAATACCGGTAAAGGGCGAGAGCTATATGGGTATCAAACAGTTTCAGGAACCACGTGACTATATGCTGCTGTGCGGCTTACTTATCTATCTGGAGGATTTAGACGAGGGTGAGCAGTTTTTGCTGTCAGAACTGATCAGTACCTTGGAAACCTTTCTTTCAGAATTTATGGACGTGGATTGGACGCAGTATACTCAACGCAAGTCTTTAGTTAGAATGTTAAAGTTTGCTCAGTCTGTGCATATTCTCGTGTCTTATGAAGGTAGCTTGGATAGTTTGTCATCTACCTTGGAACATGAGATTTTATATGAAAACACGAGTTTATCCCGTTACTTCGCCACTCACTTCATGCGGGACATTACAGATGTGAATCATGTTGGTGATTTAGAAAAATTGCAGAATGCTGATTTGGATGAGACAAGAGGGTATGCCCGCACCAATCGTGTTTATCGGCATTTGACATTGACCCCCGCAATGTATTGGGAGAGTGTCGATGATCCGGATTCACTTTATTTGCGCAATCAGCGGCAATGGGTGCAAAAATATATGGAAGAAGCGTTGGGAGGGCGCTTGCAGATTCATAAAAATGCGGCATTTTTTACCTTGGAAGAAGATATATTCGGAAGACAACATCCCAAAGATGGAATGCTGCCAGAAATAGTATTGTTGTTTTGTGAGCGATTGCGGGATCAAATTGTAAAAGGGAAAATGAATCGAGATAGCGCTGATATTGTGCGGATATCTGCTAATAAGTTTCAGAAACAGCTGCTTCGCTGCCGGCAGGAAAACTACGAGGGATTCAGCAAAGAGTATCGGGATATGAGTGACGAAAAACTGGTGGGTGAAGTAATCAGTTATATGAAGCAATGGAAGATGATTGTACAATATGAAGATGAAATTGCCATATATCCAGCTGCCGGAAAATTTATAGGCGTATATCCGCAGCGGTTTATGGATACATATGGGAAATAAGGAGATCAGTATGAGTAACAAAATAAACAGATGGCAGATGAATCGCATCGGTTTCGTACATTTTTGGTTGTATGATGATCAAGACTTTCGATTTGCGGATGGAAAACTGCTTCTCAGAGGGGCAAACGGAAGCGGGAAGTCGATTACAACACAAAGTTTTATTCCGTTCATTTTAGATGGAAATAGCCGTCCCGAAAGACTAGATCCGTTCGGTTCCCGAGATCGCAAGATGGAGTATTACTTAATTGGTGCGCAGGAGGAAGATGAATCTACCGGATACTTATATTTAGAGTTCAAGAAAGAGGGTAGTGAACTATATCGCACGATTGGGATCGGATTGCGAGCACAGAAAGGAAAAGGACTGAGTTTTTGGGGATTCTGTCTGAAAGATGGCCGACGTATTGGCTATGATTTTTTCTTGTATAGGGAAGTTGGATCGACTAAAATACCCCTTGCGAAAAATGAATTGAAGAAGGAAATTGAGGATGATTGTTTTGTGGAAAATGGCCAGTCCTATATGGAAATGGTCAATCGCAATTTGTTTGGATTTCAGCGCTTGGAACAATATGACCAGTTTATCCGGTTGTTGATTAAAGTTCGGGCACCAAAGCTTTCCAAAGAATTTACGCCTTCTAAAGTATATGATGTTCTGAATAGTTCCTTGCAGACATTATCAAATGAAGACTTGCGGGCGATGGTAGATGCAATGGAGAAAATGGATGAAATTCATAGCCGTTTGGAAAGCTACAAAGAAGGCTACAAGGATGCCGGGATTATTAAAGTGGAATATGATCGGTATAACCAATATATGTTAGGAAAAAAAGCTGGAGTATATCAGGAAAACAAAGAAAAGGCACAATTGTTTACGAAAAATTTAGTCGGATTGGAACAGGAAATAAAGGATTTGGATGTCAAGGTACAAGAGGATAGCCAAGCATTGATTCAATATCGTCATGAGCGGGAAGGACTTGCCAATGAGAAAGCCGCTTTGGAAGATAGTAATCTGGTACGAGCAGCTGCAAATCAAAAACGTCTTCGAGACGAGATTGGAACTGATAGAGAAGAACAGGAAAGAGAAGAAACCCAACTAGCTGGTGTTGCGGAAGATCGGGAAGAGAAGTATCGGCAACTACGGTATGAAGAAGGCAATTTAGAACGAAGTAAGCAGGAATATATGCGGTATATGAAGGAGCTAGATGAGTTTCAAGAAGTCTTGCAGCTGGAAGGACACAAAAAGTATCTTCAAGGTGCACAACAACTACCTGGCAAACAATACCACCAATCGTTTCAGGATCAGGTGTTATACGTGAAAAAGCAAATTCAAGATAGCTTGCAGGCGTTAAGACAACAAGAAGCAGCAGAAACGGAATACAGCCGCAAAGAGGAAGAATGGCAAAATGCCTGTGTGCAAACGGACCAAGAAGCCGTACAACTGGAGCGCAGCCGCCGGCTGGAGGATGATGAACGGGATCGGTTAATTGAGGCTTTTTACATATATGAGAAAACTAGTACCTTACTAGGGTTAGATCACTACATTCTGCAGCGTATTACGGGATTTATCCAGCATTATCAAGGAATGGCGGATGAAAAAAAATTGCAGGAAGCAATGATGCAGCACGTAGAGTTGTTGAGAAAACCAATGAAAGAAGAGTTTACACGTTTGAAGTATAGCCTTTCTTTGTGCCAAACGGAGCATCAGGCAGCTATTGGCGAATTGGAAGCCTTGCTGGCTATGAAAGAACCTGTACCAATGCGAAGTGCAAAAACGATGGCTGCCAGAGAAGCACTCACTCACGCAGGTGTTCCATTTCATAGTTTCTATGAAGTGATTGATTTTGCAGATGAAGTATCGAAAAAACAAGCAGCTTTAATCGAAGAACAGCTGGCGGATGCTGGCATTTTGGATGCTTTGGTAGTGACACCGGAGTGGATGGAGCGGGCGTTGCAGGTGTTAGGTAGGCAGAGTGACCAAATCATCTGCTGTTCATTTGAGCATAATACAAGAGCCGAGTTCCCTTTGTTGAAGCCATCGGGAATCACTCCTGAATTTGATCATGCAGCGAGAGCAATTTTGCGGATGATTGCATTGGAAGATACCGGATGCGGTCATTTAACCTTAGCTATAGATGGGATGTATTCTCACGGAATTATTCGCGGCCATAGTTTGGCATCTGATGAATATGGTTATATTGGTTTGCAAGCAAGGGAGCAAAAGCGGCTCGCAATGATTGAGAAGCAAAGACAGATAGTTCTGCAAAAAGAACAACATGTGAACGATATCAAGCAGCAGATAAGTGATTTGGAAGAGCAGCTTGCTGTACTTGCTACTGAATACAATGGCTTGCCAAGTACGAAGGACTTAATTCAGGCGCTTGATATTGTAAAAGAGTGTGAGCATACTTATCGGCAATATAAAGATATCAGTGAACGATTGGAGAAAGAGAAGAATCGATTGTTCGAAGTGCTGCATCAAAAACGACAAGGGGTATTGACATCAACCAAAGGCTTGCCTTATCCGAGAAAGGTGAATCACTATGAAGAAGCATTGGAAGCAGCAGGTGAGTATGAGCGTTGTGTCAGCGCCTTGGAGCGAAAGGAAGAGGAACTTGGACATGCGAAAATCATAGTAAATATAAAAAAAGAGCAAATTGACCAATTAGAATGGGATGTTGAGCAGACTCATCTGCGAATCACAAAAATCAGCCGCCGCTTGGAACTGAAAGAACTGGAACTGGCAGCAATAGAAGAAATATTAAGCAAACCTGAGAACAAAGAACTAGCTCAAAAGCTGGTTAGTATTGAAAATCGTTTGGGAGAGCTGACAGCATTGATTGAGAGTTTAAATGCAGAGATCGCCGGAATGGCAGCATACATAAAACTAAAAAGTGAAGAGTTGGTGCTGCAGCAAGCGCAGCAGGAAGAAGTAACTGCAGCACTACAAGCCGCATGTCACTGCTATGAAGAAGAATTGCATCTAGGATATGTTATTGCAGCAGAGAATCGTTCAGCGGATGACGTGCTGAAAGAGGCGATTGGCTGTATAAGGGATGGTGATCGCATGCGGGGTAGTGAAGAGATGTATAACGCATTGCATCGCAATTACACCCAGCATCTCAGCTACTTGAGTGCATATCAGCCAAAGATTGAAGAGTGTTTTGACTATATTCCGGGCTTTACAAGCAAACGATACAATATACGCTTCACTTGGAATGGGCAGCAGCTATCTTTATATGAGTTTCATAAGCTGATGCGCAGCACGATTGAGGAAACGCAATTGCTGATTCAGGAAGAAGACCGGAAACTATTTGAAGACATCTTAGCAGATACCTTGGTGCAGAAGCTCAATTACCGCATTATGGAAAGCCGTCGCTGGATTCGTAATATGAGTGGCTTAATGGGTGATATGGATACTTCTATGGGATTGAATTTTGCTTTGGATTGGCGCGGGCGAATAAGAAGTGATGATCAGGAATTAGATACTGCAGAACTGGAAAAGTTATTTAGCCGGGATCGGGCATTGCTCACCAATGAAGATCGTGAAAAAGTATCTCGACATTTTAGATTACGCATTCAGCAGGCCAAACAGATTGTGGAAGAAAATGGACAGACCGTCAACTATGCGGATCTTGTCCGAGATGCTTTGGATTATCGCCAATGGTTTGAATTCAGAATGTTCTATAAACGTAAAGGAAAAGATAAGAAAGAGCTGACAAATGCTGCGTTTAATCAGTTTAGCGGCGGTGAAAAAGCAATGGCAATGTATGTTCCTTTATTTGCGGCCGTATCTGCACAGTATCAGATGGCAGAAGATACCAGTCCATTCATCATTGCTTTGGATGAAGCATTTGCTGGTGTGGATGAGAAAAATATCAGCACTATGTTTGAATTGGTAGAAACACTGCAGTTTGGATATATCATGAATTCCCAGGCACTTTGGGGTTGTTATGAAACAGTTAAGTCGCTTAGTATTTGTGAGTTGCTGCCATCTGAAGAGCGGGATATGATTACGGTAATTCCCTATCATTGGAATGGGAAGAAACGTTCTGTTTTTGAGTAAGTATCATGATGTTTCACAAAGAGAGTGAGGTGCAAGCTTTGCCATGAGTACCAATAGGTTGGTAGCGGAATGTGCTGCTTATTTTAGAAGAGATCGGGGATTTCAGCGTGCCTTTGAACAGATGCGCAAGAAATGGAAAAGCTACGGTCGCTGTGCCGGTGTTGTGACGCTGCATGATGCGACCAAGCAGGAACAAGCAGCAATCGGAAAGTTTTTTGGAACTGATTATGAAGGGAAAGTGCTGCGTTTCACACTAGCTGCCTGGGAGGCAGAACTTTCCCGGACTGTGTTTGCAGGTGTTTCCTTGCTTGCATTATTGGAGGCATATTTTCAGGAATCCATGGAAAGTACAAAAGAAAGCCGGAGGAAAGCAATAACCAAACTGGAGAACTTCTGGGAGCAATTAGAGAATTTGGCGCAAGAAACAAAAGGAAACTGGGCGCTTGCATGGCTGCAGATCATGTGGGAGGAGAAAACAAGCGGCTATCAAGTATTATTGTCAATGTATAAGAAGAATGTACAAGAAGCATGGAAGCTGGCACAGGGCATTATCCAGGCACTTTCCATTGCCGAGAAATATAAACAGCGAATGATGCATGGTGAGCAAATGCAGCGGCAAATTCCTCTTCGCTTGGCAGTTTGTGCTGCTCAGGCAACAGGATTTCCGCATGCTTTGGATTACCAGCAAGTAGCAGGAAAATTGTTTATGCAAGCGTTATGCAGCATATTTAATCTTACAGCAGATAATGCTGAAGAGCGTATAGAGGTCTATTACCAGGCAGGCCTGGTGGCTGATACCTTGTCTAGTTTTACAATTGGGAGAGGATTGGTATTATGGGAAAAAAGAGACAAGGAACATCCAGGGTATCGAATCATACGGGAGCGAAATGAGATATGTCAGCTATCATTGGAAATCCTAAGTAGTTTGGCCGGTGCGGATGCAGTCAGCAAGCGGGTGTTTGTAGTAGAAAACCAGATGGTTTTCTCCCAGCTTTGCGAGTTATGTCCCGACGTAAAGAGTGTGCTGCTTTGTACCTCAGGGCAATGTCGAACTGCTTCGTTAGTTCTGCTTGATATGTTGCGGGATCATGGTTGTGAAATTTGGTATTCAGGGGACTATGATCCTGAAGGACTGCTGATTGCCGATAAACTTGTGCGACGAGGGAAAGGACAAGTTCATTTGTGGCATTACAGTGCAGAAGAATATATCCGATATGTATCAGAGCATGAAATAAAAGCCGAAAGTATGAAGATGCTGGAGCGATTGCAAACCGAGCAATTGAAAGAGATTGCTGCTGCAATGATGACAAATAAGAAAGCTGCCTATCAAGAGCGGTTTCTGGATGTATTGCGGCAGGATATCATGAATGATGGGCTTTGATGGTAATAGTAGTATCGATTGTATCAAATATAATTGATTGTATATTCTTGGTGAATTATATCCTCTTGTATTGAAGTCTGTGAGAAGATTTTATCAAACATAATAACATTCAAATTTCAGTATTTAATTTTGTGTTTCAATTGTCTTTTTCCTGCACTTCAAATCTTGTTGATTGACATACAATTAGTTAAAAATGAATCAAACACATCTTGTCATAAATTAGCTCATGAAATATATTGAAAATATGACAATGTCGGCATATAATAGATATAAAGAAGGAGGGATCATTGTGGCAAATACAATGTTACAAGTTGGCGAAAACTTAAAATCCTTACGAGAACAGAGTGGCTTTACGCAAAGTAATCTTGCTAAATTATTAAATGTTGATCAAAGTTTAATATCTAAAATTGAAAAAAATGAGAGAGTTTTAACGTCAGATATGCTTGATAAGTTGTCGGCGCTATTTGGGATAACACCCGAGATGCTCACGCAAGAAACGGTTCCAACAAGTCAAATTTCATTTGCATTCAGAGCAATTGAGATCAATGAAGATGATTTAGAGACAATTAGTGCGATCAATCGAATTGCGTTAAACTTAAAATTTATGACAAATTTATTGGGAGGGGATGAAGTTGATAGATAAGTTAGATCTTTGTACAAAGGCTTTAAGTTTACGAAAAGAACTCGGAGGGGATACTACATCACCGGTGGACATTTTTTCACTCGTTCAAACAATTACCAAACTAACTTTAGTTTTTTATCCAATGGGTGATCATATGAGCGGAATGTGTATCAAGAATGATGGCAATCCAGTTATTGCTATCAATACTTTGATGTCTGTTGGAAGACAACGTTTTTCATTGGCTCATGAACTATATCATTTATATTTTGATGAAAGCAAGCAATCAACAGTTTCAGCAATAAAAATAGGAAGCGGGAACGAAAATGAGAAAGCTGCAGACCAATTTGCCTCCTATTTTCTTATGCCTCCTGTTGCTTTCTCTGAACATATGAAAAAGATACATGGTAATTCAAAAGATTGTTTAGAAATTGAAAAAATTGTTAAGTTGGAACAATATTTTGGAGTAAGCAGACAAGCACTGCTATGCAGATTGATAGAAGATAATAATTTGACTGCTCAGCAGGCTGAGCAGTTTCGATATGGAGTAATCAGTTCGGCAGTAAATGCCGGGTTTGATGATTCTCTTTATAAGGCTCTTCCAAAAGAAAAACAGTATAAAACATACGGATTTTATATTAGGCAAGCAGGAGAATTACTGCAAAAAGAACGTATTTCTACTGGGAAATATGAACAATTATTATTGACTGCATTCAGATCTGATCTTGTTTATGGTGATGAGTTTGGGGGAGTCGAACTAAATGATTGAGGAGCTTTTCTTTGATTGTGATTGTATTTCAGCGTTTTTGTGGGTGAAGGAGCAGAATTTATTAACTTCACTTTATCCGGGAAGAATTATGATTCCAAAGCCTGCATATGATGAACTTGCTTATCCGACCACACCTCAACTGAAGCAACGAATCGATCACTTAATTACATGTAAGCAAGCCGGGTTAGCATTGATTAGTGTTGGTAGTGATGCATATGCATTGTACCAAAAACTTACAACTTCACCAGATAGCAAACACAAGATAATTGGTCCGGGAGAAGCTGCTGCCATTGTACTGGCAAAAACGTATGATGGTATTGTAGCAAGTAATAACTTAAAAGATATCAGTTCGTATATCACTGAATTTAAGTTAAAGCACATAACCACAGGGGATATTTTAATTGAGGCTTTGACAAAGGGAATTATAACAGAGGCTGATGGTAATACAATATGGGCCGCCATGCTTGCAAAGCGTCGAAAATTGGGGGCAGCGTCATTTTCTGATTACATAATGGCGAAAAGAAAATAATGCAGAAGTTGATCTTAGCACCTAGCTACAGATGATATGGTCAGACTATTTACTAGTCTGATTTTTATCGTGAACAATTTGTGTTTGTGGGTAACAAGTTTTGCTTTTCATCAGGTGAAAAACTTCAATTTTTATTTTTATGCCTGGTGAAAGGAAAATGTGTTGTTCTTTTGATGTTGCAAGAGTAATGACTGAATGCAGGTGGGAACGAATACGTTGCGTATATTGAACTATAGGTCACTTCATAGATTGGTGTACAGTATTATTGAGACCGAAAGCCAATGGGCTGACCCCATATAAATATTTGAAATTTGTGTTAACTGAAAATTTGGAAAGAGAATTGATAAATATCCGGAGCTGATGCTAGATTATCTACCTTGAAATCCTACAGTTTTTTATACAATCTCTAATTTGGCCGCACCTTACATCTAATCAAGATATTTTATGTTTTATTAGAAATTGCTTACTAACTATTTGATTAACTTAAAATGTTAAAATTTAGTGAAGTGATTTGAAACTGTAGATAGCGTATCAAGTGATATCAATCAAATAATGGAATAATGTACGACAATGTTGATTGAATGAAATAGTTAATAATGCTATCATAAGTATAATGTCAATTATAATTGCACAGTGCAGGGGGTAATTATGAAGCATTGGTTTGTATTATATGTAAGAACAGGGAAAGAAGAAAAATTTGTAAATTTGATTAATCTAGCTGGGGGTGACTTCCATGCATTTATTCCCAAAAAGAAACAAAGAAATCGTAAACAAGGAATCATAACGATCATCGATGAAATTTTATTTAAAGGTTATGTGTTTGTTGAAAGCAATCTGGATATTCAAGAGTTCAGCATTTATGTATCAAATAATATTAAACTTAGCAGTGGTTTTGTTAAACTGCTTGGGAATAAAATGGAACCGGAATATGTAAGTGTTTATCCGGAAGAAAGAAAAGTGTTAGAGCAATTTACAAATAAAGAAAAAGTAATAGAATTTTCTGTTGGATTTATCGAAGGAGATCAAGTTATTATTACCGAAGGCCCATTGAAAGGCTATGAGAGCCAGATCAAGAAAATAGATCGCCATAAAAGAAAAGCGGAAGTTGAAATACAATTGTTTAATCAAATACAAAGAATCAGTGTTCCCTGCGAGATTGTAAGCAAAGTATAGTTGGGGGGCAATAAAATGATCTTCATTATGAAAAAGTTATTAATTACAATGTCTATAATCTTAAAGTCTTTATCAACTTATCCCATGGAAGCAGCACTTCCTATTTCAGAAACATTGTTAGAATTAATGAAATTACAGCTGGAGTTTGAAGAGATTGTTAGTGACGGAAAAATTACTCAAGAAGAAGCTGACAGCGTTTTGTATCTGAATTTTCCGCATGCCGAATTGAAATTGAAACATGTAGAAGATCTGGTTTATTTTCGAAACTTAACTCTATTAGATTTAGACTCTCATCTAGTGCACGATTTGAATCCATTAAGAAAACTGACACAGCTATCCATGTTGAATCTAAGCAATAATCAAATTATAGATGTGACGCCATTGAAAGATATAGAATCATTAATGATGCTGCAAATAGAAAATAACTATATTGATTTAGAAGAGGATAGACATGATGAATGGCTGCTGAAGCTGGGATTAGCTAGAGTACAACTTGCCAGCAAGCCATATGTAGCAAATCTTCTTGTTTCTTCTGCAATTTATACATTTGATAGGTTTGATTTTGATACAGATATTCCAATTACAGCATCCGCAAAGCAAGTCAGACTAGAATTAACACTTAAAAATGCGGATCAGATTGAATTGTATTTAAATGAGAATCAGATAATAGAAACAATACCTAATATCTTTGACTTACTGCTAGAAGAAGGAAACAATCGTCTTGAATACCGTATAAGCAATCAAGACCATACTGTTCAGTATGTGCATACAATCTATTATTCTCCAGCAATAGTTACTTCTACCATTCCCCAAACAACGAATGCATTGCCATCAAGTACAGTAGCATCCAGTTCAGTCACAACAACAGTACCAAGCAGTATGACTTCAAGAACAAGGCCTGCCAAGACCACCGCCAGTGCAAGGATAACAGAAATACAAACAGGTGTAACGACGGCTAATATCCACACTGATTTGAAGCAACAGGAAAAAGAGGATGAAAATACACCTGCAAAGAAAATAGAAGATTTGCCAAATAGAGATGCGCCATTGTTCGAGATTCCCGAAACCGGAGAATATAGGAATAACAAAGAAAAAGCGCATCATTTGGATATTAAAAGACTGCCCCAACAGGATATCCGAGGAATGCTTTATTTCCATGGTGCTGATATACAGGATATGGTGCTGCAGAGCAACGACAACCATTATTATTTAAATCATAATGGCAAGCAAGAAAAAGATAAACGTGGAGCGTTATTCTTTGACTATCGCTATGATCAAACTTCTTCCGTTCAACTCATCTATGGCCATCATATGCGTGATGGCAGCATGTTTGGGAAGTTATTAAGATATAAGGAACCAACATATGCTGATGCTTATACATATGCTTATCTACATCAAAATGATAATATAAAACAATATGAAGTGATCGGAGCATTTTATTACGATACCAATCAGGATCGTTTTGATTACACCAATTCTCCTAAAACACAAATGATTCCCTTTTTTGATGAAAGGTGGATCTATCAAAGATCAGAGATAGGACTAAATGATCAATTATTATTGCTGTCAACTTGTAATTATGATGAACAAGGAAATCGCTTTATTGTAGTGTTGAAAAAATTAGAGAGTATGTTAACTGATCAATAGTACTGTTAAAATAATAATGTGTTACTAAGTTAAGTAATGCGAATAAAAACAATGACTAGCAGAATATGTGGTAAAAAAAGGATGAAACCCTTATTTGCCTTGAATGTAAGGGGAAAATCATTGTATAATTCTATATAGATTTAAACTAAAATATTTTATTAGAAACATTTTTATCGAATATTTTGACAAAGTAAAAAAGTTTAAGCTTTCATATTAAAAACAGAAAAAATGTTTAAGGATCAAGGGTCGTTACTACAATTGCCCGAGTAGATAATGATGAATTTAATTATAGTAATATAGAAAAAATGAATGCACATACTAACTTAATAGGAGGATTTATTTTGGACAAGGTAAGAAGGAATTATGACTTTATTCAAGTAATCGCAGTATTAACTTTTTGGATAGCATTTGTGTTATCCATTTATTTATCAATATACTTGGATCAAATTGTGTTAAAGTATCCCAATACTGTAAATATAAGCATTGTTCTTCCTTGGGTTCTGCTATTTTCATTTACTTTTGGAAGCTATACAGATTGTTTTGACTTCGGGGGTAAACGTTTTTTTGATCAATTACTATCTGTTTATATTACAATCTTTTTGACCGCTGCATTCACGATGATCTTGCCATATTTCGGAGTCGAGTATAAAGTGAGTAAAAAGATTTTGCTTGTCGCATTTATTATTATGATTATTTTGTTATCAATATGGTTATTATACATGCGTAAGTTATATTACAAATTAACAGCTATAAGGAAAGTATTGCTGATATCCAATAAAAAGGATATTACATTAGAAAGTAAAATTAATCATTATAGCAAGCGATATCGAATCGCGGAATTGATTCATCCGCAATCTGAAAAATTAAATGAAATAATAAAAAAGTATGATGTTATTTTTATAGATCACACAACAGAAATTGAAAGAACTGAGATTATGAGTTACTGTGTCAAAAAAAAGAAGTCAGTCTTAGTAAATCCAACTATCAATGATATTGAGATATATTGCACTAGAATTGAGCAAATCGGAGATTCGATGATCCTATCTTCATTGCCACTAGAGATGTCGTTGGTTGATCGCTTTTTTAAAAGGTTTTTAGATGTTTTCGTGAGTGGAATTGGGTTAGTTGTTTTGTTACCATTATTTTTTATCATAGTCTGCCTTGTATTTCTTGAGGATTTCCATAGCCCAATATATAAACAAGAGAGATTAACGCGTAATTGCAAGGTATTTACAGTATTTAAATTTAGGTCGATGATTGTGAATGCGGAGGATGAAGCTCCATTGATGGCAGAAGTTGATGATGCTAGAATCACAAAAATTGGTAAAATACTCCGCAAATACCGATTGGATGAGTTACCACAATTGTTAAATGTTTTGATGGGACAAATGTCACTAGTTGGACCACGGCCAGAACGAGAATATTACTATAACTTGTTTAGCGAACTATTACCAGAATTCAATAACCGTTTGGCAGTAAAAGCGGGGATCACAGGATATTCGCAAGTATGGGGGAATTATACGACTGGACCCAAAGAGAAGTTATTAATGGATATGATGTATATCCGTAGCTACTCTTTTGGCTTAGATATAAAGATACTTTTAGAAACTGTTCGCGTATTATTTACAAAGGAATCCTCTTTGGGTTTTAGTGATACATCGAAATTAAATGATAGTCATAATGTTGATAGAAATGAGAAGATGAATAGTTGAGGGAGGAAGTTTTATGAAGAAAGTCTTATTCGTCGCAACGATTGATCAGCACATAAGACATTTTCATTATCCTTTTATGAAATGGTTTCAAGATAATGGATATGAGGTGCATGTTGCTAGCAATGGGCAAGAGCAGTTAAAATATACTGATAAAAAATTTGATATTCAATTCGACAAGATTCCTATGCATTTGAATAATCTAAAAGCATATAGACAATTGAGTAAATTGATTGGAAAAGAAAATTATGAATTACTTCATTGTCATATGCCGGTTGGAGGTGCAATTGGCAGATTAGCTGCAATGAAATATCGTAAGCAAGGATTGCGAGTTATTTATACTGCACACGGTTTTCATTTTTTTAAAGGATCTTCAATTTGTAATTGGCTAATATTTTATCCAATTGAAAAATGTCTTTCATTTATCACTGATGTACTAATTACAATAAATGATGAAGATTTTCAGTTGGCAAAAAGAAAATTTCATCCGAAACGAATAGAACTTGTTAATGGCGTCGGAGTTGACCTAAATAAATACGTAAAAGTAAATGATATACTAAAATTTGAACGAAGATCACAATTTGGTTTTACACAAGATGATATTGTTTTAATTTTCGTGGCTGAATTAAGTAATAGAAAAAATCAGCAATTACTGATTCATTCAATGAAGTATTTAAGATATAAGGTACCAAATTTGAAATTGTTTTTAGTTGGTGATGGTAGGAATTACGATAAGTATACAAAACAAATTCGTGATTTAAATCTTCAAGATAGCGTGATATTAGCGGGTTATCAAAGAGATATTTCTAACTTCCTATCTTTATGTGATATAGCATTATCTTCATCAAAACAAGAAGGGCTACCTGTTAATTTGTTGGAAGCAATGGCAATGGGATTGCCTGTTATTGCATCAAATTGTAGAGGCAACAACGATTTAATCAGACACCATGTAAATGGCTTACTATATGAAAGTAATGACATGGATGAGCTTATTAAATCAATTATTTATTTGATTGATAATCGAGATCTGATGAGAGAATTTGCTGATCAAAATCTTAAATTAAGTAAAAAATATGCATTAAATATAATTGTAGATTATATGATTTCCATTTATAGTGAGCAGATAAATCTATAACTATAGTTTGACAAACTGTAATCATACATGCTAGACTTTACCAGTAATGTAGAAAATTATGGATAAATCAATGCTTGTGCAAAATTACGTTATATGTTTATATTCAATGAAATGCAAATGTGGTTGATCAATAGTTGTTAAGGCACTTTGAGTACCGCAAAGAACATGCTTTTAATAACCTGCATCTAATATGCGGGTAGATTAGTTGCGTAATGAGTTAACAAATTTTTTTGATCAAACAATATATCTATGTAAGTAACATGGAAAGGAAAATTATATATGACAAAAGGTATTATACTTGCGGGTGGCAGTGGCACAAGATTATATCCACTTACTATGGTAACATCTAAACAATTATTACCAATCTATAACAAGCCAATGATTTACTATCCACTTTCGACACTTATGTTAGCCGGAATTAAAGACATATTGATTATTTCAACGCCTCAAGACTTACCAAATTTTGAAAAGCTATTAGGAGATGGTTCTAGATATGGTATCAATTTATCATATAAAGAACAACCATCACCCGATGGTTTAGCACAAGCATTTATTCTTGGAGAGGATTTTATCCAAGGTGATGAGTGTGCTATGATATTAGGAGATAATATTTTTCATGGCAACGGTTTAACAAAATTATTGCAAACCGCCGTGAATAACAGGGATCGAGCAACAGTGTTTGGATACTATGTGGAAGATCCAAAAAGTTTTGGCGTGGTTGAATTCGATAATACTGGCAAAGTTTTATCAATCGAAGAGAAGCCTACACAGCCAAAATCAAATTATGCAGTAACTGGCTTATACTTCTATGACAAACATGTTTGTGAATATGCCAAAAAATTAAAACCATCGGCACGTGGTGAACTTGAAATAACCGATTTGAATAGAATCTACTTAGAATCTAATCAGTTGGATGTGGTAACCCTTGGTCGCGGGTATGGTTGGTTAGATACTGGTACAGTAGATAATCTTACAGAAGCAAGTGAATATGTCAAAGTTATTGAGACTAGACAAGGATTAAAGATTGCTTGCTTAGAAGAAATTTCATATCGCAATCAGTGGATTTCAAGTGAGACATTATTGAAAAGTGCAGAACTTTATGGGAAAAGCTCATACGGAGAATATCTCAAAATAATCGCAACAAGTAAAGTCAGATATTAAAAGGAAAATATTATGAACATCAAAAAAACTGTTTTGGAAGGGGTTTACATTATTGAACCACAAGTATTTGGAGATGAACGCGGGTGGTTCATGGAAAGTTATTCAAAGTTTAAATTACAAGATATTGATTGCAGTTTTGTGCAAGATAATCATTCTTATTCACAAAAAAAGGGCATTTTAAGAGGTATTCATTTTCAGAATGGTGAACTGGCCCAAGCAAAATTGGTTAGATGCATTTCTGGCACTATTATAGATGTTGCGGTTGATCTCAGAAAGGGTTCTCCAACATATAAAAAATGGATTTCGGTGGAATTAAGTGCTCAAAACAAGAAGCAACTATTTATTCCAAGAGGATTTGGTCATGGTTTTTTGACATTAAGTGATGATGTTGAAATTTTATACAAAGCAGATAATTATTATAGTGGACCACATGATCGAAGCATTATTTGGAGCGATTCAGAATTAGGAATCGAGTGGGGAATTGAAACACCAATTTTATCTGACAAAGATAGAAATGCGCCAACTCTAAAAGATAGTGATTGCAGTTTCATATACGACAAAATTAAGGAGATCAAAGAATGAAGATAATAGTAACTGGTGGTGCTGGATTTATTGGAGTAAATTTTATTCATTACATGTTAAGCAAATATACTCAATACGAAATTATTTGTGTTGATTTGTTAACCTATGCAGGCAATATGGAATCGCTACATTCAGTTGAAAAAAACTCTAAATTCAGGTTTTATAAATTGGACATTGCCGACAGAGAATCCATTTATAAATTATTTGAACAAGAAAAACCTGATATTGTTGTAAATTTTGCGGCAGAAAGCCATGTGGATAGGTCAATATTGCAGCCAGATATATTTTTGAGAACGAATATTATTGGTACAAGCGTGTTATTAGATGCATGTAGAAGATATGGTATTAGACGCTATCATCAAGTATCAACAGATGAAGTTTATGGTGACTTACCGCTTGATCGTCCTGATTTGCTATTTACCGAATCAACGCCGATTCATACTTCGAGTCCATATTCTGCGTCAAAAGCATCGGCTGATTTATTGGTACAAGCATATCATCGAACATTTAATATCCCTATCACAATTTCTAGGTGTTCAAATAATTATGGCCCGTATCATTTTCCTGAAAAATTGATTCCTCTAATTATAGCCAATGCATTGAATGATAAGGATTTACCTGTATATGGTGCTGGAAATAATGTGCGTGATTGGCTATATGTGGAAGATCATTGTAAAGCGATTGATTTAATAATTCATAATGGGCGAATTGGAGAAGTATATAACATTGGCGGTCATAATGAAAAAACAAATTTGGAAGTAGTGAAAATTATTTTGAAAGAATTAGGAAAAAATGAAAGCCTAATTAAATTTGTTAAGGATAGAGCAGGCCATGATATGCGATATGCTATTGATCCGACTAAAATTACAAATGAATTGGGGTGGTCCCCAACTACAAAGTTTGAGGATGGTATTAAGAAGACAATACAATGGTATTTATCTAACAAAACTTGGTTAGAGAATATTACAAATGGTGAGTACCGACAATACTATGAGAACATGTATGGAAAAAAACAAAGAAATTCAGATTCTGTTATCAACGTATAATGGCGAACAATACTTAAGAGAGCAGTTAGATAGTTTTATTAAGCAGGTTAATTTTTCTCAAGTTAAGGTACTTATTAGAGATGATGGATCTACAGACGGAACAAGGCTGCTTTTGGATGAATATAGGCATAAATACGGGTTTGATATCATATATGGTGAGAATGTTGGTGTAAATCAAAGTATGTTAAAGTTATTTAATAATGCTGATTTAAATTGTAAATACTATGCACTTAGTGATCAAGACGATGTTTGGCTTCCTAATAAATTGCAACATGCTGTTGAGGCATTGGAGCAGTGCGGAGAGTTAAAACCAATTTTGTATGCTTCATGCACATGTATAACGGACGATGAACTGAATCCATTAGGCATATCTTTACGTCCAGTTAGAGGTGTTAGTTTCTATAATGCTATGATTGAGAATATTTGCCCAGGACACACGCAAGTTTTTAATCAGCTAATGTTAATTGAGCTCAAAAAGAATAAGCTGAAAAAAATTTTTGTGATTGATTATTGGATATATTTAATTGCTAGTGGCATAGGCAAAGTTATTTTTGATTCAAATTATACTGTATTACATCGTCAACATGGAAAAAATGCTGTAGGATACCAAACAAATTTCTTGAAAAGAACTTGGCTTAGGCTGAAACGTCTAAATTTTAGTACGTCTGATCCGAGTACACTACAATTAGTAGAGTTTTATAATTTGTATAATGTGCAATTGCCGAAAGTATACAGTAATGAGTTAGATAGTTTTATTAATAGTTCTAGAAGTTTAAAAGATAGAATTAATTATGTTTTTTCTGCCAGGGTATATCGTCAAAAAAAATTAGAACAGATAATATTTAAGTTGCTATATTTATTAAAAAAATATCATATATAGGAGTCTATATGCCAGTAAATGTACTAGTTGAATGTCCAGAGTTGATTGCATCAGTAAAAGTAGGAGTCTTAAATAGCCTTGCACCATTCGAAAAGTTAGGTATCTGTAATATCAGGTTTAAGAAGACTACGTTAATCCGAGCCGATGATATTAGATGGTGTGATATTCTAGTCACAGTTAGAGGTTGTGAGTATGTTACTCTTAGAATTGTAAGAGCTGCAAAGAAGTATAAGAGACTGATTGTTTACTATTTAGATGATGATCTATTAAATGTACCTATAGGTGAAGCATGTTCAAAAATTTATTACGATCAAGTAATTAAAAAAAACATGCTGAATGTTATTGAATGTGCAGATATATTATGGGGCGTAAATGAAAAAATTAAGGATAAGTATTTGCCATTTTGCAAAGGAGCTCGATGGATATTTAATAGAGTACCTATGAATATTGGAGTTAATTATGAATTATCTTTTTTGGCAGATAAAATTCATATATTATATGCGGGATCTTCTGGTCATTCTGATATGATTCAAAATATTCTTATTGAACCTATTCGACAAATAGCGATAGAATATGAAGATAAAGTAGATTTTACATTTATAGGTGTGAATCCAGGCATTGAAGATAAAAAAAATATCTATTACCATCCTGTATTTTCTAAGTATAGTGAATATAGAAATTTTGTTGAAAGTGGCAATTTTTCAATAGGGTTGGCTGCAATTTATACAGATGAGTTTTTTCAAAGTAAATACTATAATAAATTTTTAGAATATACATCAATTGGTTGTGTTGGGATATATACAAATGTAAAACCATATACATATGTAGTCGAAAACAAGATAAATGGTATTCTTTGCGATAATGATTTTGAGGGATGGTATAACGCAATAAAACTTGTAATTGATGATCAATTACTAAGAAATAGTTGTATCCAAAATGCACAAGAGTACGTAAAAAAATATCATGATATTGAGTATGTTAGTCAACATTTTAATATTCAATTTAATGAATTGAGTAGTTATAAGGCACCCACAATTCCATGGACAAAACATGTTGTTTTTTCACCAATCATTTTATTTGTACAGTCACGAATATATGATATTTTTGAGGAAAATGGAGTATTAGGAGGATGTATTGTTTTTATAGCTAAGTCGATAAAATATATTTGTAGACAGTTATTTAAGAAAATATGAAAAAAATAAAATTGAGGGGATAAAAATGAAAGTTAAGCAAATATTGAATGTCATACAACCTAAATGGATACCCAATAAGAGTTACAACGAATTTGTTCCGAAAATTACAGTTGTTTTACCTACATTTAAGAGAGCAAAGTCGGGTCACTTGGAGAAGGCTA
The DNA here is from genome assembly GCA_023388995.1 of Bacillota bacterium. GTDB lineage: Bacteria > Bacillota_I > Bacilli_A > Erysipelotrichales > Erysipelotrichaceae > JAEWFD01. Next base: position 19,861 of record JAEWFD010000004.1, on the reverse strand, counting down.
TTGAGTCTGTGATTGATCAAAAATATAGAAATTGGGAATTAATTATCGTTGATGACGCATCAACTGATGGGACTAGGGAGCTAATTGAGTTTTATATGGAAATAGATTCTCGTGTAAACTGTATCCGGCATAATTATAACCTTGGTTTACCAGCGGTGAGTGAATATGAAGCATATATTAAATCTAGAGGAGAATATATAGCTTATATTTTTGACGATAATGAATGGGAAGAAGATCATCTCTATTTGTCAATGAAGGCAATGAAAAAACATAATGTAAAAGCAACGTATGGAATAACTCGCAGTTTTAGCGATAATTCTACTTATTTAGATATTGGCTTAATAGGACTAGAGTATTTACCAGTATTGAATTGTATAGGCAATGGTTCAATTGTTTTACATAAAGAAATTATTGAGACCGTTGGTCTATACGATCCACATCTGTCATTAACAAGAATCTGCGATTGGGATCTGTGGCAAAGAATTAGTAAAAGCTATCATATTTTAAATATAGATAATATGGTGACAAATGAATTTGGTCCAGGCTTAAACGATAGTTTAGGAAATACTATTCAAATGGATACGTGGGTGGGCTTGGAAAGAATGAGTATGGAAAGGAATAAAATGTTATTACCTTCTAATTTTGAAGAAGTTGATATTATCGACAAAAATATTAACTCTACGTATCTTTTTGATGAATTTGTTGATTTGTTATATAGGAAATATAGTAATAAGAAATGGTTTTTGATTGAAGAAAAAAGAAACATAATAAAAGAAGCTAGAAAAAAACGTGTTCTTTTAATTGCGAGTGCTTTAGATGCAACCGTTTCCATAGGATTTAATAACCTAAAGAAAAATAGTATTATTAAAGTTGCGCTTTTTAATGCAGTAACTGAAGTTGATTTATCATATACAGATGTAATAATTTTTATCAGAGATTTACCTAATGCTCTTTTCTTAAATAAAAGATTTAAGAGATTTGCTATACCATCGTATTATTACATAGATGATAATTATGCCGTTATCTTAAAAGATATAAAGATTGATAAGGATCCCACGTTGTACAACTCTGTATTTAATCAAGCTAATAAAATGACATATGAGAATTTAATTGAATTTGATAAGATAATCGTATCTACAATAAATCTAAAAAATTACTTCATTCAAAATTCTTTACATAATCAAGTTGATGTATTGAGTCCTTGTTTCGAAGAAAAGAGTATAATTGACCAATTTCAATTAACTAGTACTGATAGTAATATGCTAAGTTTTGCATTTATGGGGGGAGAATTTAGAGAAACGATATTTTTAAAAAAAATATACCCTGCACTTATTTTAATGTCGCATAAATTGTACATTAAGTTGGTGTGCCCAGAAACCTTAAGGGAGAAGATAATTCATTCATTTCCAGAAAACAATAAAGTTAGTCTTGTAGGAGTAAAACGAGATTGCTATGAACAAACAATAGTGCAATACAAAAAGGAAAATATTAGGTTTCTGATACATTGTGGTGAGGAAATACTGAATAATAAATACAAAACAAAGAATGCACTAATAAATGCAGTAAGACTAGGTGCTGTATTAGTTACTTCGCAAATTGAGCCGTACACTAATGATCAAAAAACTTGCGTCATAATTGATAACGAGATTAGCAGTTGGTATGATAAGCTGATGTCCATCAGTTTGGATAATCAATTACATGAGCAATATTTTTCTAATGCTAAAAATTTCGTTTTAAAAGAATTTGAGAAAGATGAAATAAATAATATATTTAATCAGATAATTGATGTTCCTTTAACAGACATAACTACAACTTTAACTAGAATGAAAAGGATAATTGAAGAGGGTCAATATGGATTAGGTAAATTAGATCAAATTAGTCAAACAGATTTGTTGTTTGACATAGATCATTTTCTATCTTTTTCAAAATTTAATCAAAGAGTTGTTACTTATAAAGTTAAAATAGATTGTGAGTATTTTCAATCGATTGGTTTTATTTTTTCGTCTGATGATCAATGTTATGACGGAGAATTAATTCTCAATGTTTTTGATGATAAAGGTAAATTAATCGGTAACCAATCAAAGCAAATGCATCAAATTGAAATCAGAGAAATTAATTATTTTAAGTTCAATGATGTAGTTAGAGTAACTTCACCTATAATATTGGCTTTTACAATCAACTATAATAACAATTTTAAAGGAAGCATTGGTATATATGAAAATCGGCATAAAAAAACATTAATCTATAAGCTGATAAAAAAAATATTTAATATTAGATTAAAAACCATTAATTTAGTTTATTTTAGTGTTAAGTAGTAATATAGAAAGGATATTGATGGTTACTTAATGAAGAATCAGTTAATCAAAGTTATTATCGTATTTTTTTTCTCAATATTATTTGAGCTAATTTATTTTAATTATGATTTTGTGTATTATATATTATTTAATACTCCAAAAAAAGTTATTTTTGCTAAAGAAAATATTGAACTAATAAATTGGGTGACGAATATAGAAGGAGATATAGTTAGTCAGGCTGACCCAATTATATATTTTCATGAATTAAACTTGACTGTGAAAAATGTTATTATTAAAATTGACTCAGAGCATAGAGTGCCATATATTGATTTTTTTTATACAGAATCAGTAGAACCAGATACTAAAGAAGAATTAAGATTCATTCATTTTGATAATGGGTTTATGAAAATGGGCGTATATAATATTAACAAGCATGTTAGGAATTTCAGAATTGATTTAGGAAATGATGAGGGACTGCTGCTTAAAGATATTACTATCATATTTAATGAAAGTATAATTGATTTTTCGGTATCGCGTATTGTTGCGATGAATATGATTTATTGGATTTCTTCTATACTTTTTATTGCTCAAAAATCTCCAAAGTATGATTTATAGTTTGTAAAGGAAGCTGGTGAAAATGTGATTAATGATTATTTTAACGGTATCTTTAAAAATAAATATATTTTATTTAGTTTAGTAAATAGAGACTTGATTCAAAAGTATAGACGTTCAATATTGGGAATTGCGTGGTCAATTATAACACCATTAGGTCTTGCTATTATTATTGGTGCAGTATATTCTTTATTGTTTTCAACTGACCCAGAAGTTTTAATTCCATTACTTTTTGCAGGTCTAAATCCGTGGAATTTTATAGCAGGTACAGCTGAAAGTGGTACATATTCATTTATAGCGGCAGAAGGGTATATAAAGCAGTCAACAGTTAGTGCACAGATTTTTCCATTACGCACTGCGATGACAAACTTTGTAAACTTGTTGTATAGTATTATTACATATTTTGCGATTTATCTATTCTTAGAGCCAACATTGTTTGGGCCAAAGATGCTGCTTGTAATTCCTGGGTTATTTATAGTGTTTATATTTGCTTTGGGGTTAGCAAATGTAACTTCTATCATAACATTGCATTTGAGAGATTATCAACCTTTCCAGTCGTTAATTTTGCAAGGATTGTTTTATGTTACTCCTATTATTTTTCCTGTCAATGAACTAATAAACAAGGGCGGGAAATGGATCGTATTGTTAAATCCATTTTATTATATGTTGGAAATTGTAAGAATGCCTATGATTGGGATTGAAATCCCAAGTTTACAGATTTATTTAGTTGCAATTATAATATCATTATTGACTTTCTTGACTAGCATTAAAATAGTAATGAAATATAAAAATGTCATTGCATACAAATTGTGAGGGAAATTATGAGTTTAATTAGGTTAAATAGTGTGAATTTAGTTTTCCAGACCCAACGTCAGAAACGAATAAAGGAAATACTAATTCCCGGAAGTAATAAATTTAATGACTATCATAAAAATGGAGCTGTTCATGCGATTAAAAATTTTAATTTTACAATTAATGATTCAGAAAGAGTTGCAATTATTGGGCACAATGGTGCAGGCAAGAGTACATTTTTAAAAATGATTTCAGGTATCTATCATCCGACATCAGGAAGTCTTATTGTTGAGGGTAGAATTTCTAGCTTATTTGAGTTTGCTACAGGTTTTGAAATGGAACAAACTGGGTGGGATAATATTTATCTCAGAGGCCTTATGTTAGGGGAAACTCCTTTGAGTATCCGAAGCAAAATGAAAGAAATAGGTGAGTTTTCAGAACTTGGAGAATTTTTAAATATGCCTGTAAAATATTATTCTACGGGTATGTTTATTCGTTTGGCATTTTCTGTTTCGACATCAATAAATCCTGATATATTATTACTTGATGAAGCGTTGTCAGCTGGAGATGCTGCGTTTATTGATAAAGCTAATTCTAGGATGAGGCGAATGATGGATGAAGCTAAAATCATGATTTTGGTAACTCATAGCATGGATACTGCTGTAAATTTATGTAATCGTTGTTTGTGGTTTGAAAGAGGACAATTATTGATGGATGGATCACCCGATGTAGTAACAAAGGCATACATATCATCTATTAAAAATAAATAGATATGGGGGAGATTTATGCAGCAAACATTAGCAATTTTGTCTGATATCCATGGAAATCTAGAAGCTTTAGAAAGCGTTTTATTATCGTTAAAAATTGATAATCCAGATGTTATTATATGCTTGGGTGATATTATTGGGTATGGCCCGGATCCCAATCAATGCATTTCGAAACTTATGGAACTAAAAAATATATATTTCTTAAAGGGAAATCATGAAGATATATGGTTAGGGAATATTGGAATAGAGAATTGCAGCGATATTGCTAAGCAGTCTGCTTTATGGACTAAGAATATACTTAGCAATGAATACAAACCTTTTATTGAGAAATTTAGAGAAGAACTAGTATTAAGTGGTTGCAGTTTCTATCATTCTGCACCATTGTCTAAAGGGTTCTATCCTTATTTAAACAATCTTGCTGATATTTTAGGGTCGTTTTCTAATAGTATTAATCAGGTATCTTTCTATGGGCACACACATAGACCCCGAATTACAGAAAAGGGATCGAATTATGTCAAAGATAATGCAATCCTAGAGACGACTTCATTAGTATTGAAAGAAGATATAAACTACTATATTAATGTTGGGAGTGTGGGACAACAGCGAGATAGCAAAACGGATGCTTCTTATGCTATTTTTAAAATAAAAGATAATATGAAAATGCTTGAAATAAAGCGTATTCCTTACAATCATTATTTGACATATTCCAAAATAAGAAATACAATTGGAAACATAGATATAGCAAACTACTTAATAAGGGAGCCAGAGAGGAGAAAATTTTATGAAGATACTTTTAACAGGGGCTAATGGTTATATAGGTCATTTTGTTAGTAATCGACTATCTGAGTTAAATATTGATTTTGTAATAGCTACAAGAGACTCTTTTGATTATGACAATTTGAGTAGTATTAGAAAATATTGGGAAATGGAAAATATTTCGCATGTAATTCATTTGGCGGGTAGTGTTTCAAATGATAAAAGTAATGAACTTTTTAATATAAACATTTGGGGATTATATAATTTGTTAATGGTTTGTATCGAAAAGAAAGTTAGCCATTTCACATTTGTTTCAAGTAATAATGTTTATGGATCAAACAAAGAAGAATTTGAAGAAACGGATAAACTGCAGCCCAATTGGACTAATATATATGGTTTATCAAAATATGTCGGTGAGTTAATAGTTAGTGATTTTTGTGGATTCCACAATCTAAATTTTGCGAATGTTAGGGTAGCGGATGTTTACGGTCCTGGTCAAAGACATGGAAATCTCATGAAAACAATTGTGTATAGTATTGCGAATAATAAACCGTTAGTAATGCATGGACAAGGTAAGCGGAAACGGGACTATATATATGTTGAAGATGTTGCAGATGGGTTAATACATATTGCAACAAATTGTTTAGAAGGAGAATATAACCTTGGTACTGGAGTAGGTACGACCGTAGAGCAATTATTAAACATAGCTAATAGTATTTATGAAAATAAATTAGATATACAGTATAAGACTTTAGAAGATGAAGATACCTCAACGGTTGTTCTTAATATTCGAAAGCTATCTGATACTGGGTTTACTGTAAAATATACACTAGAGCAGGGCCTTAGAAAGCTTCTAAAAGGAGATATAAATGAATAAAAAGCTAACGATTTTAATTACTGGAGCAGGTAGTACAATGGGACAAAGTGTAATGAAAGCATTGCTAATGTCTAAGTATGGAGATGAATTGAGTTTGATAATTACTAATAGTGAACAATTTGGAGCCGGTTATTTTATGTCAGATAAAGTAACTGGTCGGTACATTGTTCCGATTGCAAGGGATTCAGGATATATTCCAAAAATAATTGAAATTTGTAAAAAGGAAAAAGTTGATGGTATTTTTTCTGGAACAGAACACGAAATATATGCATTATCTAATGCTTCTCAGTTAATTAAAGAAAAGACGGGGGCGATTGTTTTTTTATCTAGACCAGAGGTTATTGATATCGGGACTGATAAATATAAAACATATCTTTATTTTAAAGAAAATAATATTCCTTTTCCTGAAACAGTATTATTTAATGACTATGAACAGCTAGAAAAAAGTAAAGGTTACCCATTTTTTATGAAGCCAAGAACAGCCTCAGCATCTAGAAATATATACAAAATTAATAGTAGAAAAGAATTATTTGATTTTAAATTTGCAGACGCTGAACAAATTGTTCTTCAGGAGTATTTAGATAGTGAGCAAGAGTTTACTGTTGAATCATTTTGTGATAAGTCGGGTAGAGTCGTAGGAACAATATCAATGTGTCGTGAACTAGGCTTTGGGATGTCTATTAGCGGAGAGGTTATTAGAAATGATGCAGCAATTGCTGTATCTGAACTTATTTGTGAATGTCTTAAACCAGAGGGTGCAATAAATGTGCAATTACGTATAGTTAATGGTAAAGCAATACCATTTGAAATAAATACCAGATTTTCAAGCACGGAGTGTGTGAGAGCATATTATGGATATAACTCAGTGGAAAAAGTAATTGATAACTATTTATTTGATTTGCCAATTGATTTGAATAATTGGAGAGAAGGTATGTTTATGAGATATTGGCATGAATGCTACTTTGACAAATCAGACTTACCTCAGATTGGAAATGTAATAGAAAAGGAAGGTATCTAAAATGGCGATACAAGTTTTAAAACCAAAGTTTCATGTTGATGAGTGTTTAACTGAAATCCGCGAGTGTTTAGAATTAGGATGGACAGGGATGGGATTCAAAACGATCGAATTTGAAAACCAATGGAAGAATTATACGGGACATCAACATGCACATTTTTTGAATTCAGCAACCGTAGGACTGCATTTAGCAGTTGAGATTCTCAAGAAAGAAAATGGATGGAATGAAGGTGACGAAATTATCACGACACCAATCACATTTGTTTCAACCAATCATGCAATATTATACGAAAAATTGGTTCCTAGATTTGCTGATGTCGATGAGTACTTATGCTTAAATCCAAGAGATGTTGAGAAGAAAATTAATAGTAAAACACGAGCTGTTATGTTTGTAGGATATGGCGGACGTGTAGGAAGATTGAAAGAAATTATTGAACTTTGTAAGAAATTTGGACTGAAGTTGATTTTAGATGCGGCACATATGTCTGGAACTAAAGTTGATGGTGTTTGCCCAGGAACATGGGAAGGTGTAGATGTTGCCGTTTATTCTTATCAAGCAGTTAAAAATTTACCGACGGCTGATAGTGGAATGATCTGTTTTAAAGATGCTAAACATGATGAAATTTGCCGCAAATTGACTTGGCTGGGTATTAACAAAGATACCTATGCGAGAACTGGTAACCAAGGAACTTATAAATGGAAATATGATGTTGATTATTTAGGATATAAGGACCATGGAAACTCAATCATGGCAGCAATTGCTTTGGTACAACTTAAATATCTTGATGAGGATAATATTTACAGAAGAGAGCTGGCCTCTGTTTACGATAGTCTGTTATCCGGACATAAAGATATTAGAATTATAGATACACCCAATAAGGATGAGGCATCTTTTCATATTTATGAAATAGAGGTGAATGATAGAGATGGTCTGCTTGATAAGCTTGCGCAAAACGAAGTTTATGCAGGTGTTCATTATCGTGATAATACTGAATATGATATGTATGCATATGATCATGGAACATGCCCGAATGCACATCGATTGTCGAATAGAATTATTACTCTCCCTTTGCATTTGCATCTAACTAAAGAGGATATTGTTAGTATTGCGAATATTGTTATTGAATTTTGTAACTGATTTATTATTTATATGATTAAATTTATGGTATAAGCTATAAGTATTAACTAAGAAAATATATAAAAAAATGATTCGATTTCTGCTTTAAAGAGATCGGATCATTTGCGTTGTTCTTAAACTGTAGAATTTGTGGAAAGTAAGCTTCTAGCAGTTTCGGGTATTCATTAAATCTTTATTCTCGGAATCTCAGTGTTTGTAAAGAATATATTAAGTATAATTTTTTTAATAAATGGTGGTAGTCATTTAATTTATGATATACTACATTTGATTACTAATTAGCAAAGTTTATGATGACGTGAAATGACAAATCGCTTAAATAAGAATTGGTAGAATAGTTGGGGATAATAGAATGCTGACATTAGAAAAAAATAAAATATACATTGAATTGATAAAAAATCATAACTCTACATTTATTTGCGAAATTCAAAAAATATTCACCTTTTGCTCTGATTTCCTACCGAAAGCTAATGTAGTTTTTTCTAACTACACAGGGCATGGTATAGACCATTCACTTGCAGTAGCGATTATATGTTTGAACTTGCATCTGATTGTAATAAACTTAGTTCAGTGGAATTATTTGTTATGTTCAGTGTTGCATTTTACATGATATAGGAATGGTCGTTAGTGATGCTGATATTGAAAAAATTAAATCTAATAAATTCGAAAATAATATAAAAAATTGGGATTATAATATGTTACTAAAAAAATATAATAGTGAAAAACTTGCTTTACAAGAGTATATCCGTCCAATTCATGGTTTTCTGTCAAAGCAATTTATTGAATCCAATTCTAATTTACACACTATTTTTGGATTGAGTAATTCTACATTACAAAGTGTTTCCTTCCATAGTTGCGAAAATATGTCAGGCTCATAATGAAGATTTTGAATGGCTTATGGATAAGAAAAATTTAAAAGATGATGATTATATTGGCAACTACTCTATTAATGCACAATTTATTGCGCTACTACTTAGATTGGGTGATTTGTTAGACTTAGATGATAAAAGAACTCAGCAATATCTATATAAGTTTGTTGATTTAAATAAGTATGGTGATAAGGAGTGGAGACAACATTATATCGTAAAAAACTATGAAAAAATTTTTACCGAGTCAAATGGGAAAAAGAGCGTAAGGTTTTATGGCGAATGCGCAGATATAGAACTATATAGGAAAATTTGAGATTATATTAATATGCTTAATGATGAGTTATCAAAAGCCATTTATTTTTCATCAAGTTTTAAATTTGATTATTATAAATTACGACTCGAAAATTTTGTGCGAAATAATATTGAAACAAAAGGGTTCGAAAATGTTGATTACAAAATTAACTTAGATTATAAAGCGATATCTCATTTGTTGATGGGGGAAAATATTTATGGTGATAAAAGATATGGTTTAAGAGAATTAATTCAAAACGCAGTTGATGCTTGCTTATGCAAGAAAGAAATAGAAGATAGTGATGATAACTATAAAGTTGATGATTATACGCCACGAATAAAAATAATATTGGATAAAAATGTGAATAAAGTTAAAGTGCTGGATAATGGAATTGGTATGACTGGTAATGTTCTTAAAAATTATTTCTTTACAATTGGCAAGTCGTATTACAAATCAAATGATTATTTATTTCAAGGAAACAAATATTCTCCTATAGGACGTTATGGAATTGGCTTTTTATCCTGTTTTATGCTTTCAAATAATGTTGATATTGAAACAAAATCATATAAGGAAACAAAGAGTCATCATATTAAGTTGAATAACAATGATGAATACATTAACTATAAAATAAGTGATTTAAAAGAAAATAAGACATAAATTTCGCTGGATTATAATTCATTTATGAAATTCTTTGAATCGGAAGATAAAATAATAGAATTTCTTGAGTCAAAATTTTTATTTCAAGATGTACGGATGGAAATTCTTAACATAGTTGATAAAAGGACTATTAATTTAAATTTACCAAAATTAGAACAGATATTTGATAAACCTATTTGTTTGAGCAATTATCTTAATAATATAGATGTTTTTTGTAAGAATGAATACTGATAGTATCAATTTTTATGAATCAGTCTTTGATGTTGGGAATACGGTGTATGCTTATCGAGATGGAAACATATTTTCTAGTGATGAAGATATACCTATCAAAGATTTTATTAATGCTGCTGGTGAACTCTCATACGTAAGCATTCCTACTATTGAAAGATCGTATTTTTCAGATGTTAGTGTACTAAAAGAGATCGCGAGTTATCAAGCAGAATTTGATGATATGATTACAAAATTAGAACATTTCGTAATGATTATTGTTGCAGATGAAAAGGATATACTTAATGAAGGACTAATAGAAAATGATTTTATTGTTGGTGATTACACGATAGATGATTTTGCTTTAGAATTTGACTATCCTGAAGAATTACCAGTGAGTATCACCAAAGTAAAAAAGAGATTCATTCAAACAAATTCTGAAACTGTATTAAGTTATATAGTTGATTATCACGGAAATAGAAATTTTTTTGGGAGAAAGGATCAAATAATATATAATAAAAGTGTTAGAGTGTCTGATGCAATGGTCACGATTCCATTCATGGTGGGAGGGCTTTATATTGATGGAATGGCCATTAATGTGAATGATTCTGATATTGTTCCAAATGTATCGAGAAATAATTTTAATTCAGATGATATGAATGAAATTTCATATGCAATTGGTAAGGCAATTCATTTGTGGATATTAGAAAACAAGGAATCAGTTTATGATATTGGCAAAATTGAATTAGTTAAAAAATTTATTGATCAATTTTACAGTCGAAATTGTCGTTTTGTAAAATAGATTTTGAAAGGAGTTATGAGATGAACATAAGAACTATTTCATATAAGAAGATTGAGCAGTCATTGACGATTTTGAGCTGTTTATTGCTTGTAGTTATACCATTAGCTCACTATTTAATTCTAGCGAAGGTTATACCTTATTTGGCTTTGCCCTATAGTATTTATGGAGTAACAATTCTACTAGGCTTATGTATTTTATTAGCGTTTCTCAATATTAATATTGAACAAAAATTAAGCTTATCAATCATACTAATTGGAATATTGACTGTAATTGCTATTTTATCTACCATGTCATCTATTAATCCTGAAGTGTCAATCTTTGGTGCAAGTGGTCGTGATGAAGGAATAATTATGATTTTCTGCTATTATATAATTTTTGTTGCTATGACATTATTGAAGGATTCTAAGCTTAAAATGCAATTAGTTCATTTTTTTCTTTTTGTTGGGACTTTGCATGCATTATACGCCATATTACAATATTTTGATTTTTTTGCACCAATGATTATAAATAGATGGCCAGGAATGGCAAGTGGTGTTGCAGGAAATCCAAATTTTATGGGTAGTTTATTAGTTATGCAGATAGGATTGACAAGCGGTTTGTTTTATTATGCTCAAAAATTAAGCATGCGACTAGTATACTTAATACTTACTGTTTTATTTTTAGGAACAGTACTACTTACTAAAACCATGTCAGCTTTATTTGGAATTGCAATTCTTGCTCTTTTTTTCTTCAGCTATTTATTAATTACAAGAAGGAAAAAACGGGAAATTAAAGGCAAATATACTTCATCTTCCAAATTGTTGATACTTGGATTAATCGGAATAATAATTGCGCTTATCGTATTTAATATGATTACAGATGGCTATTTATTAAACGAAATAATAGAAATATACTATGAAATAACGCATATGGTAGGAACTGGACAGATAAACGAATCATTTGGTACTGGCCGCTTTATTGTATGGAAAAACGTATTGTCATTAATTCCTCAATATTTCATGTTTGGATGTGGAATTGATACTTTTGCAATTGCATATCACTCAATATTTCCGCCCAATATGGGACAAGTTTTCGATAAAGCTCATAATGAATATTTGCAGATAGCCTTAACACAAGGCGTACCTGCGTTAATCACATATATGTCTCTGCTTTTATACGTTGGATATCGTGCATATCTAAGGTTTCAGGCAATTTATTATAATGAATCACGAGAAAACAAATATGAAAACTTATATCTTGGTTTATTTCTCGCAATATGCGGATATTTAGCACAAGCTTTGTTTAATATTAGTGTGATTGATGTTGCTCCATTCTTTTGGATGCTATTAGGTCTACTTGCAGGTAATGATAGCAAGGTTATTCGTAAAAAAAGTCTAGGTAGAACGATACAAGTTATGACTGAAGAAGGAGTCAAGAAAATAGATGAGGCAATCTATATTGAACAATAAGCGATGTAAGCTATATAAAAATCTATGTAATTTGTATTTGTTTGTGTTATGCAATTGAGTATAGTGCCATATTTTGGTATAGTGTAGTTGTTAGAGATCATAAAGATCTGATTGGAGGGTTATAATCGATGAAGAAAATTGTATTGGGGTTTCTTTCGTTGATTATGGTTTTTGCGCTTGTAGGTTGTCAAGATAAAACCAAAGCAGAAACTATATTTGACAAAGAAGGTACTTTCGACAAATCTGAGACACTAAAGGATGTGAAAATTACAGGTGACAAAATCATTTTATCTAATAAAGTGATTGACGGTGACTTACTGATTGAAACTACAGATAGTTTCGGCGAATTGACATTAGATGCGATAGATGTAAAAGGGAAAATAGTGGTTAAGAACCCAAATTCGGAATACACATTACGTATGTATGATGTGACTGCACCTTCCATTAATGTGGAGCAAGGTACTTCGCCTTTAAGGTTATACGCATCAAAGAAAACTAATATTCCAAAGTTACATGCTAATGGAAATTTAATTATTACAGAACAGGCTCTAGATAGTGATGGTTTTAGTGAAGTAGTAATCGATGAAGCCCCTAATTCACTGTTAATGTTAGTGGGAACCGGAATTCAATCATTAGAAATAAAAAATTCAGATCAATATTCTGTTGTTTTGGACCAAGAGTCCATGATAAGCAATGTTATAGCGAACAGTATGATATCACTGAAAGGCAAAGGAACTATTGATGTATTGACCGCTAATCGTGATGTAACATTTGAAAATGAACCTAATACTATCATTGCAAAAGAAGGCGTATTAATAAATAATACTGACCCGAATCAAACGACTACAACTACGGAAAAGGTAACAACAAACGCAACCACAAATTCAGTTGTAACAACAAAAAAAGTAACGACTATTAAAACAACTGCTAAACCTGTTGTTACTACAACGCCAGCAATAACTACTGCACCGATTACAACAACGACTCAGTTAAATACGAAACCAGTTATTACTGGGACACCAGTAACTATAAATGTAGGTGACTCATTTGATCCATTAAAAGGTGTTACTATCTATGATAAGGAGGATGGAGGTTATATTACGATCACTGCTTATCACATTTATAGCAATAATGTGAATGTTAATAAAGTGGGTACTTACGAAGTAGTGTATTTCTATACTGATAAGGGCGGACTAACAACCACCTATACAAGATCGGTAAAAGTAGAAGAAAATAACAAAATGTCAATGCCGAAGAATTTCAAATATTCATTTAACAAATTTGGTGATCTTGTTCTTGAATGGGATAGTGTGGACAACGTTGCATATTACGAGATTTATGTAAATGGACGTTTCTATGAAGAAGTAAGCAGATTAAAAACTAACTTTGTGATTGAGGCCAAAGATTTGAGTAGTGGTAGAACAACTACCTATGGAATTCGTTCGTTCAGCAATGATAAAAAAATTGAAAAGTCAGATATGGCAACATTTGAATTGAGTGCTATAAAAGATGAAATTAGCATACCAAGGAAAGCGACTGTAAGTAGTAGTCCTGTAGAAATGATATATAAATTAGCACCTATGGGGATACCACAAACAGGCGTTGAAGCACGTGTTACAGTTTATAAAGATGGATCAGTTTATCGGAATATGACAATTGCTTCTAAAATCACTACAAATAATACAGGAAATGCTTATATCCCTTATGATCCAAATATCGGCTTGAAACTAAATGTTGTTTTTGAAGAAGCTGGTGAATATGAGTTTATTATTCGATTAGAAAGCAGGTCATTCCAGACAGATGCTGACAGTTACTTTATTGATGTGACAAAAAGCGGAAATAGCTCTAGCGGGTCTGCGAGCGGTACTACTCGATTTATTGGTGCTGAATTATCAGGAGATGGTAATTGGAGCAATGGTGCTGAATTAACATTTGCGATTAATCAGAGCATTGATCTTCAACGAGAAGAGTGGGATTTAGTTGTTGAGTTTGAGTGGTTCACTGACACCGGCATCGAAGGAATCATTACAAGAAAGAACAGACAAATTGTTTCAGATCTAAAATTAGGAAAAAATGAAGATATTTCAATTGATATTGGTCCTGGAACAAGCGGAAGTAATGCGATAACAGCTGCGCTTCGTGATGAATTTGTACGTATGGTAGCTTATGTCTATCTATATGACAGTGCTGGAGATGAAATTGCTTATGTTAAATCAAGTACAATTCGATTCAAGGAGTAACTAGTATTCACACAATTTGCATAATTATGAAAAAAATGTGAAAATCAGTATTGCCAAAGTTGATTGAATAGTGTATTATAGTGTTGTCATCAATGAATGACAAGAAAATGGAGGAACTAAAATGAAAAAAGTTCGTTTGTTTGCAGTAGCTGCCGCTATGGGTATGTTTGCTGCAACAGTAAACGCAGCAGCTCCAAAAGTAACAAAAGAAGCTTACACAGCTACTTGGGGTACTTCTGAAACAGTTGTAAAAGTTGAATTCGGTGGTAAAGTAATTCTGCCAACAGCTGATGTATCAGTTATGAAACAAACAATGTCTACTGACAAAAAGTATGCACCAAATGTAAAAGGTGGATATGGTGTCGGTGAACTAAAAAGCACAGAATGCTATGTAGGTTTCTCATCCGAAATCGGTAAAGATACTAACAATGATGGTATCGTTGATACTCCACTATTGATTTGGGGTAAAGATGGAAGCAATTATGCTTCAGTTTCAAGAGATTGGTTCTATAATGATGCTAAATATTTCCCAACTGCAAAAACTTCTCTTTACTACTTTGGGATGACTAGCAATGGTTATGGTGCACGTTTTTTAGCTCCTAATCAAGATGCTAGAGATGGCGTAATTGTTATCAATGAACTAAAAGACGGTGATGATGTACGTGTTAACTACCATGGTTGGTATGATAATACTGATGCTGGTAACCAAGCATTGGTAGATATGTATGTAAAAGCTGGAAAAATCAAAGCAATCACTGATCCTAAATATGGCGATGTAATTGGTTATAAAACAACTGATTTAAATCTTGATGAAGCTAATGTTGCTGCTAAGAATAAAGTTACAACTGAATATGTTGAATTGAAGCTCACAACTGATGCGCAACGTGGTAAATACGCTCTTGCAGATTTGAATGAGCAATTTGCTAACTGGGTTTCTGGCAGAGATATGAAAGATATCGTTACTTTGACTTCAAAGACTGATACCAAAGCAGCTAAGTATACTGCTTCAGAAGTTACTGCTCAACCAGAAATCGAATACTATGCTACATTCTCTAATCTTACTACAAGAACAAAATTAGCTAAGAATACAATGTATGAAGTAAAAGAAACTAGAGATGGATTTGAAGTTGTTGGTCCAATCGCTTCTGCAACTGTTTCTGATGCAAATGGTCGTGAAATCAAACCTATCAGTGATAGCATCTTGTTCTTGATTAACAATGGATCTCGTTATGGGCATGAAGTTTATGCACGCGTAAAAGTTGCTAGCACTGTTGAAGATACTTACAAACATGAGTTTGTATGGAGTGTTAAAGATGGTGGCTTTAATAAAAAAGAACTTGCTACTTCTGTTACTCACACAGCTTCTAATCCTCACACTATCGGCAAGAAATTCTTTGGTGCAGCTTATCGCGTAAATACTCCTAAGAATACAACTGATAAATATGTTGTTGACTTTGGAATGGGTGAATACACTGATATGGATTTAGGAGGACGTGTTAACTCTTCTAAAGCTACTATGACTTTTGATTACAACAACAAAAAAGATACCACGAAAGAACTTGTAACACCTGCTGTTAAATTGGGTTATACCTGGTATCCTGCATTCAACACTGAAGCTGACTTGATCGATTTCGTTACAAAAATGAGCGGATTAAGAGAAGCTGATGAAACTTGGTTTGAAACAAATGAACCTAAACTTGAAGGCGGAAAACGTACTTGGGCTAATGGAGTTGTTGAGAATGATTACATTCCAAGCAATGAATTAGACCACTACAAGGCTAAACAATGTGCTTATGCTACAGGTGAAGCTACTGCTGTTGAAGCTTCTGCTTATAATGTAACTGCTGACACTTCTACAGTTGATGTAAACAAAGGTGGCGTGTACACAGTTAAACAAGTTGTTAAAGTTGGTGACGCTGAAGTTGCTTCTAGAAACATCACTGTAGTTGTTGCTCCTAAGTATGTACGTGAATACAAGAATGGTAAAGTTGTTAGCTTGAAAGCTTATCACTTGAACAATAACTTGTATAGCCACACTACATTCGATTATGCTAAGAAAACAAGCACTGCTGTATTCTATGCACAAGACGGTGTAACTGCTGTTGAAACAGTAACTAGCGCTATTAAATAAGTTAAATACTAAAGTCTTTGAACAAGGTATAACCTTGGCCAAAGGCTTTTTTTATTGACTTTTTTATCATTTGATCTATAATTGGTAAAGTACTATATAATAATTTAGCTCAGATATATTGTTATATTGATATGAGGAGGATACCATGAAAAATAAATTGTTATTTATGCTACTAATATGCTTATTATTGGTGTCATGCAAAAGTGCCAAGCGAAGTGATGTGGTTGATGTACTAATCGATAATGGATATAGTAGAAATGCTGCTGGATTTTATGAAAGAGTGGATGAATTATCTTACTTGCGAATAGGGTATAAAAATTCTATTATTGGGTATATGGAGTCTCTTGTTAATAATATTGGTCCTGGTCCATTAATCTTAATTGATGTGGGAAATAATATATCTTATAATTATCACATTAATGAAGATGCAATGCTTTATAATGTATATTGTACGGTTGATAATAAATTTCTATACAGTGAAATTATGTATTCATTTGTAGACAAAGTATTTATTGTTGGTGCAGACGATTGCAATTTTGATGCTGAAAATCAAGATCCATTAATTTTAGTATTTAATGAGAAGAAATCATTAATTATATCTGAATTGGATAGAGTTGGTTTAGATAAAAAGAAGTTAGCATTACTAAAAGAATAGTATATAAGTTACCCTAATGTTAATATAGATTAACTATTCTTAAAAAGAGCTTTATGGTATAATTCATATGAGGTGGAAAAATGAAAAAACTAAAGTTAGTAGTAATTATGGCTTTGCTAACGATATTAATTCCAATATCTGTACTTGGTGCCACGTTTAAAAATGGTGATAAAATTGAAATATTAAGTGCAACTATGCCGGAGGATGGAACAAAAATTACCTTCACAATACCGAAGGGTAAATATCCGGATGGTGCAAGTATTGCAATCTATGGTGAGAAAAATGTATATTGTCCTGTCCCGGGTCTTCCTAATGAGCCCAAAACACCAGATAAAAATCCATTCACATTGTTAAGTGAATATAAGTTGACAGAAACAGATATTAAAACGCTGGAGTCTGCCGATTCCACATTTGTTGCTACTATGAAATTTGATGTGGAATGTGGCGATATTTATGGAAAAATTATAGGTGCAAATGAAACTGCTAAACCGTCTGAAACACAAGCAAGTCGTCCTTCGGGTGGGAATCCTAATTCAAAAGACGCTGAGGGTAATCCATTGAAAATAATGGCTTCAGGAACTGTTGTCGAGGCAGAATTTTTATTACAAGATAAATTATTGATTTACCGTGCTACACAGGGATCTTATACTTTAGCTGATTGGTTGGTAGTATTTAAAGACAAAATACCGATTGCAAAAACATTAATCACAAATGATGTAATGGAGAAATTAGCTAGTGGTGATTATGAGGTTCGTGCTTTAGTAGAAGGACTAATATCTACAGAGGGACTGACAGTAATAGTATCTGATACAGATTATGAAATTGGTCTAGAAGCAACTCCACCAGTTACTACAATAGTCGATAAACCTGTAAGTAAAGGATTCGAATTAAATTCAGTAATGATTGGAGTTATTGTATTTGTTGTAGTTCTTTCTGTCGGTTTGGGATATTACTATCTAGTAGAAAACAAAAAAACAATTACTAAGAAAAAATAAACGAGTATAAGGGGCTAGCAATAGCTCTTTTTCTTATAGTAAGTTTAAATGTAAGCGCCAAATAAGAGGGTGTATTGAAAAGAGATGTGTAGAAAGAGATAATACCAACAATTACAGTAATTAAAGTTTAGTTGAAAAACTGTAAGTTGGAGGTTGAGAGAATGAAAACAAACGAGCTAACACATCAGTATCGAGTCCAGCAATGGACTGAAATCATTAAGAACTGCCGAACTAGCGGATTGACAATAGATAGCTGGTGTGAGCAGAATGGTGTTAGTAGAAATACCTACTACTACTGGTTAAGAAGGATTCGAACCTCTTATGCAGCTTCATTGGAAGCGACTGACAAACAAGTCCAGTTCATGCCTATCAAACTTCAAGCGGAGTTGATCAAAAAGACTCCTCTTGTCAATGATGAAGCACCAGTCAAAGTTATTTACTCTGGGCTTACCATTGAAATCCATAATAACGCCACCAGCCATCTACTCGAGCAACTGATGAAGGTACTAAAAAATGCTGGGTGATATTTCAAAAGCACAGAACATCTATATTGCCTGCGGGAAGACAGATATGAGACTATCGATTGATGGTCTGGCATCCAGAAACTGGCTGCAGCCAATGGTTGATCTGATGCATCAGAAGCTGCTGGAAGAGAAGTATCTGCATGCTGATGAAACCACGGTTCAAGTGATGAAGGAAACGGGACGGAAGAATACCGCCAAGTCCTATATGTGGGTATACAGCAGCGGTGAAGCTTCCCATAACCCAATCCGGATCTTTGACTATAAGCCTGGTCGCAGCGGTGAGTATGCGCAGAAGTTTTTGAAGGGATTTCAAGGATATCTGCATTGTGATGCCTATCCTGGATATAATCGTGTGGAAGGTGTTACCTTGTGCTACTGCTGGAGTCATATGAGGCGGAAGTTCGTTGATGCCATTCCAAAAGGTATTTCAGAAGCAGAGGCAACGATTCCCGGGCAGGGTGTTCAATACTGTAATAAGCTATTTGAACTTGAGAAAGACTTGCAGGGCTTGAGTGCAAAAGATCGATATCAAAAGCGATTAAAGAAGGCTAAACTTATTTTGGAGGCCTTTTGGTCATGGATTGATGAGACAACAAATAGAGGAATACTGCCTAAGTCAAAGTTAGGAGAAGCAATTCAATATGCCCTGAATCAAAAAGAAGGACTTATGAATTACTTGTAAATGGTAATATGTTTATGTACAAATAATCGAAAATACAAGTGTCCAAATTTGTACAGATTTCTGTTAGACTATCTCCTGGAGGTGTCATCAGAAATGAATTTACAAGGACAA
>JAEWFD010000035.1 GCA_023388995.1 Bacillota bacterium | reverse complement strand
ATGGATATATCTATTTTTCAGATTACTACAAAACTGTAAACTTATGAGCCGCCGTATACCGAACGGTACGTACGGTGGCAGGAGAGGGGCGAAGTAACTTTATTGATTACTAGCCTCTACTCGATTTATGTAGGATTTTGCGTTATAATAGTAAGTATAAGGTCAGTACGGAGGCTAGCAATGGAATACAATAATATATATCGGGAATTAGGGTTGAAAGCAGTCATCAATGCATCGGGACGCATGACACGGCTAGGGGTTTCGGTTATTGACGATGAAGTTGGAAAGGTGCTTGTTGAGGCTGCCAAAAATTATGTTGTAATCGATGAGCTTCTGGAATGGTCCGGCAAGCGCATCGGGGAATTGATCGGATGCCCCGATGCTTGTGTAACATCAAGCACCTCTGCGGGTATTGCCTTGTCGATTGCATCGCTGATTTGCGGAAATGATTTGTATAAAACCCAGAATTTTTATGATACATTAGCGCAGACTTCGAAACGAGAAGTGATTTTGCTTTGCGGCCATAATATTAACTACAGTGTCCCTCTAAGTCTGATGATGGAGCTTGGAGGTGCAAAGGTAGTTGAAGTCGGATATGCCAATCGCTCTACAATACAAGATGTCATCGGAGCTATCAATGAACGGACTTTGGCGATTATGATGGTGCATAGCCACTATTGCGTGCAACATAATATGGTTTCCATTCCCGAGGTAATTGCTTTGGGAAATCAACGCAATATACCGGTGATTGTGGATGCCGGCGCAGACGAGGATCTGGGAGCATTTACCAGCTATGGTGCAGATTTTGTCTGCTTCAGCGGCAATAAAGCGATTTGTGGCCCGACATCAGGACTTGTTGCCTGCAAGGATGTAGAGAAAGCAGAGAATATGCGCCTGCAATATAAAGGCATCGGAAGAGCGATGAAAATCGGAAAAGAAAATATTCTAGGTCTTGTGAAAGCGATAGAACTATATAAGACAAGAGTCAAGGAACCCATCATTACGGTTTATGATCTGGAAGATTTTATGGAAAAGGTCAACCGGATCAAGGGGCTGTCATGCTTACTGACACAAGATGAAGCAGGGCGTAAGATTTATCGTGCCAAGATACTATTTGATGAGAGGCAATATGGCATGAGTGCCCAGGAAGCTTCGGATATTATGATGATTCAAAATCCGGCAATCTATACGAGAGATCCGGAAGCACATGCCGGAGTGCTGGCGATTGATCCGCGGCCCTTGAATTCGAAGGCTGAATTGGATGAGATTTATCATCGCCTGCAAATGTTGCAAAGATAAGGAGAAAACATGATTAAATGGATTGTGACAGATATGGACGGGACATTGCTGAACCGTGCGCAAGAAATTACACCAAAGGTTAAAGAAGCGCTGATTGCATGTCAGAAGCAAGGTGTAAAAGTAATTTTAGCAAGCGGGCGCAGCAGAACGCGGCTCAAACCATATGGGGAACAACTGGAAATGCAGAAATACGGGGGTTATTTTATTGAAGTGAATGGTATGGCTATTCAAGAGTTGGCCACCGGCAGCAGAACGATCTATGGTCGTTTGAATAAAGAGCAGATTCAGCGGATTTTTGCGTGCCTGCATGAATTAGGTGCAGAAATCCAAGGATATTTGGATGATACGATTTTCTTTCATATTCCGGATGCTCTGCTGGAGGTTAAGTCAAACTATCGGAAAGAGAATAACATTCCTGAAGATTTTCCATGGCTTGGGGGTGATTTTATTCCCGTCTCTGACGTAAGGAATGGATATCCGTATCAGTATGCGATTAGGGAAGTGTCGCAAATGCCGGATGCACTGAACAAAATTGCGGCCAATCAAGAACCTGAATGGATTGCTGCTCACGCAAAGATCATCAAAGAGCGGCTGTCTGACCAGTTTGAGGTTGTGCAAGTGACAGAGCGAATCATCGAATTTGCTCCTAAGGGAATCAGCAAAGGGAATGCATTGCAGCGTTTGATGCAAAAACATGCAATTCAAAAAGACGAAGTTCTTGTATTTGGTGATGGTGAAAATGACCTTTCCATGTTTGATCAGGTTCTTTATAGTGTTGCCATGGGAAATGCGTTGGAACTTGTGAAGGAAAGGGCGTTTGACCAAACGAGTTCGCATGAAGAGGATGGGGTAGCTGCCGGAATCGCAAACTATCAATCTTTATTTGTAAAAAAATAGTACATATTAGGTGGATGGGATGCAGATTGCAGACCATTAATCTTATAATTTATGGATAAGGGCAAAAGGCCCTTTTTTCATTAAAAAAAGGAATCCGAAGATTCCTTGTGTATATTAGTCGTGTACTTTCGCAACGAATTCTTGCGCAGCTTTGGTGACTGCCTCATAATCGCCGGTTTTCGCTCCTGCTGTCAAGCTGCCGCCGGTGCCAACTGCAACGGCACCTGCTTTCAGCCATTCATTGACATTGTCAATGGAGACACCGCCGGTAGGCATGAAGTTGGCTTGCGGCAATGGTCCCTTAAAATCTTTAATGATAGAAGGACCAAATGCGGAACCTGGGAACACTTTCACAATATCAGCACCCATGTCAAGGCATTGCACGACTTCCTGCACCGTCATTGCACCTGGCATACAGGCAATGCGGTAGCGATTGCACAAGCGAATCAATCCTTCGTTGTAACTAGGGCTTACAATGAACTTAGCACCAGCGAGAATTGCCTGGCGAGCGGTTTCCGAATCCAGAACTGTTCCTGCACCTACCAAGACATCGGTACCTGCAAAGTTAGCACTTAACTCTTTGATGATTTCAATGGCACCTGGTACTGTAAGCGTTACTTCTAAAATTTTGATGCCGCCTTTAGCAACGGCTTCGCAAACACGAATGCCTTGTTCTTTGGACTCGGCGCGAATCACGGCAACTAATTTGTCGTTCATCACTCTTTGAATGACTGCTAATTTATCCATGTTATTTACCCTCCAATGCAGCGATGATATTTTCGACTGCAAATAAACTCATATTGTCAACAGCGCCTTGTGTTGAAGCGGAACAATGGGAACCGATAATTAGATTATCCAGCTCATAGAAATCAGTTCTGGCTGGTGGTTCCTGCTGGAAGACGTCAATTCCTGCACCATAAATACGGTTTGCGGCGAGTGCATCGTAAAGAGCGTCTTCATTGATAATGCCGCCTCTGGCAGTATTGACAAGAACGGCTGTTTCTTTCATCATTTCGAATGCATCTTTGTCAATTAAATTACGGGTTTCGCTCGTCAAGGGCAAGTGCACGGAAATAAAATCACAAGTCCGCAAAATTTCATCAACGGAAGTAAAACGTACACCATGTTCTTGGGCAAATGCTTCATCTTGGTACACATCGTAAGCCAAAACATCCATCTGGAATCCCTTGGCCCGCAGTGCAACTCCTTTGCCAATATTGCCAAATCCTAAAATGCCGATTTTCTTTTTGAAAATATCGATGCTGGTAATTTTCTTCCAGTCATTTTGCCGGCATTGTTTGTCAATCGGCAGTATTTTTCTGGCTACAGCCATCATCAATGCAAAGGCATAGTCAGCAACAGCATCACTATTGGCATTTTTTGTAATAGATACATCAATACCATGCTCTTTGGCATATGGCAAATCGATGTTATCAGTTCCAACGCCATACTTCGCAATTGCTTTTAACTGCTTGGCATGTCTCAGCACGTTAGCGTTGAGCGGATCGACACCAACGATGATCCCATCTACATCCGCGATCAAAGCAGTTAATTCTTCTTCTGTCATAATTCGACGATAGGGATTCATGATCACTTCGATACCGGCTTCTTCCAGTTTGCGATATGGTGTTTGATCATATTGCCCAAAGGAACGTGGGGTAATTAAAACTCGTTTCATGTGCTTTCCTTCTTTCGTTTATAAGCCAAGTTCTGTGAACATTTCTTTGATATTTTCTTTTGCGGTTTCCATTACCAGCGGGTATAACTCATCTAAAGAAGAGCGGCTGCGAGCATCCAGTGCTTCGATCAACATTGGCAGATTAACACCGGTTACCAAACGAAATTGATGTCCTTCTTCCCGTAGTTTGCTGGTATTCATTCCTACTGCGTTATAAGGACTTGCTCCAAAAAAGTCGACAAGAACCAGGACTCCATCTCCTTCATCTCTTTCAACAATTGCCTGATAGACATTGGCCTTGAAGTCGTCATAATCCTCTCCGACTTGTAATCCTAATGAACTGAAATTTGGCTGTTCACCCATGATCATGTCAGCTGCTGACTTGATTCCCTTGGCAAAATCACCGTGTGTAATGACTAAAATTCCTATCATATTGATCGCTCCTTCCAATATAAGTACATAATATCACATATTCATAAAAAATACAATTTTGGCAGGGTTTTCATAAAATTAAATTATGTGAAAATAAGGTGATGCGTAACCGCTTTTGCTGCCTGTCCTGCTCATTTGGTATCGGGACTCTCTCTTAATCAATTTTGAGAATGATATGGGCACCAGTTGCCACTTTCCGGAAAAACTATGATATAATAATGACATAACGAAAATAAAGGAGGAACGTTATGAAGCATTTTAATTTATTGCAAACGTATTTATCAAACCTGGCAGTATTGAACGTGAAATTGCATAATATTCACTGGAATGTTGCTAGCGAACAATTTATGCAGGTGCATACATTTACTGAAGGTCTATATGATAAGCTATTTGAAGATTTTGACAGTGTTGCAGAACTTTTGAAGATGAAGGGTGAATACCCATTGTCTACTATGGCTGAGTATCTGGAACATACAACAATTCAAGAAGTGAAAGCCAAAGACTTCACTACAAAAGAATCATTGGAAATTACCAAAGCTGAGTTGGAAGCAATGCGCAAATTGGCAACAGAAATCAGAAATACTGCCGATGGCGAAGGCGATTTCGAAACAGTGGCTGTGTTTGAAGATTATGTAGCAAATTACAGCAAACAAATCTGGTTCTTGAGCGCAATGTTGAAATAATGAAAGGAAGCATCTGTTGCAGATGCTTTTTTTGTGAATTTTGGTAAGAAAATCGCTATATTAGCGATGTTTGCGGGCGATCATCAGTAAATTGATTGTAAGCATTTTGATCCTGTGGTATAATTTATGTGAAAATATGGGATGAAGGAGAACTATAATGAAAATTGACAGTTTGTTGTTTGATTTGGACGGAACATTGTGGAATGCCACTTTTACGACAACACGTTTTTTTGAAAGCAGACTTCGTGCATTGGAATATCCGATTGTAATTCCGCAGCCGCTTGTCCAAAGTGCGATGGGTCTATTGGTAGAAGAGATCGCGGAACTATATTTCAAAGATTTTCCGGCTGATAAACGCCTGGAAATGATGTTGAGTGCAAATGAAGGGAAAGCTGCTTATTTGAAAGAGCATGGCGGCATCCTGTATCCGCATGTAGAAGAAACATTGGCGAAATTAGCGCAGAGATATAAATTGTTTTTGGTAAGCAATTGTACAGAAGAGTATTTGGATGCTTTCTTTGGTGCCCATGGATTAGGGAAGTACTTTACCGATTTTGAAAACTCAGGCCGTACAAAAATGGGGAAAGCCCATAATATCAAGCTCGTTGTAGAAAGAAACCATTTGCAGCATCCCGTATATGTCGGAGATATTGAAAAAGACCGTCAGGCATCAGTCGAAGCGGGAGTTCCCTTTGTATATGCGGCGTATGGTTTTGGGGATGTGGAACAATACGATGCAAGAGTTGATTCCTTCGAGCAATTATTATCCTTGTAATCAGCATCAGTATATTGCGGACAGAGCAATTCTTTATTGAATGCTTGCGATGGCAAAAAAAATATGGGACTGCTGAAAGAAATTTCGCAAAACAGCAAAGTGGTATTTTTCGAACAAAAAAATTAGCAGAAAGCGCAAGAGAATTTCCTCATTGATAAAACCAAGTATGTAGATCAAATCCAGCGTGCACGCTTCAAGAAAAACATGCAATGAAAAATGAACAATAACAAAGAGCAGCAGTCATTTCAATCAAGCTAATGATTGCTGTTTTTATGTTTCATTATCAATACTTATTATTTCATTATCTGGCATTATATCGGATATAGTTGAGGTAGAACATTTTTTCTGCTTGGAATGCCATATCCATACTGTCAAACATGCAAACAGTACGTCTATGATCAAATCACTCATAGTATCTTGCAGTGCATAGCGACCTGCCAGAGGAGTTCCATCGGGAAGAAGAGCTTTCTGCATATTTAATCCTAAAAATCCATCAAAGCAAAACTCATAGATTTCCCAAAGAGTGCCGATTGTAATTGCTGTACAGCTCGCAAATAAGCTAATTGCAACCTGATGCAAAGGCAGAGCATGTTTTGTGAGATATTGAATACCCCAAAGTAGGCCTAGATAACTTAACATGATTCCGCTGACGGCATGAAGCATTACATCCCAATAGGGAATAAGGTTATAAAAATCAAAGAATTCACCTAAATATACGGAAGCAAAGATAAATAGAAAATAACATACTTCCAAAGTTTTCGGGATTGCTAAATATTGCCTGATCCAATATGGCAGAAATAAAGAAATAATACCAAGAATGCATTGCAGCGCTGTGAGCAAATTATTGTATTGGATATAAGCTTGTATATCGGCTGATGCATCTTGCTGGGCAATATAAAATTTGATCCATGACTGGATCGCTGTAACTGTCAGCAAGCATAGCAAAGAGAAGAAAATAATATTCAGCCAGTCAAATTTAAATTGTTTATGATTCATGATTTCTGCTTCTCCTGTTATAGGTGTATGTTACAGGAAGCAGATACTTGCTGATTATTTCTTTGCACAAAGTTCAGCCGCGATTTATAACGATATTACTGCAATAGCCAATGAAGCAAAGAGTCGCCAAGTAAATAAGAAAGATAAATTCCGATACAAAGCGGGGGAGCAAATGGAACAATATGACCTTTTTTTATCTTGTTTGTTAGAACAAAAAAGAATGAATAAAGTCCTCCGCAGAAAGAAGCTAGATAAAAAGCCAGAACAGTGTGCCGATAACCAAGCAGCAAACCGATACTTGCCATCAGCTTCACATCGCCAAGCCCAATTGCGTGGGTCGTTATATTTATGACAAGCAAAGGAATGCTGATGATACAAGCACCTATGAGCCGGTCACTTAGCGGAATTATTTGATATTGCTGAAAACAAAGAAATAGCAGTAAAAAGATTACATGAAAGATATCCGGAATACATAAATATTTCAGGTCAATATAGCAAATCAAGAGCAGCATGCATAGAAGAATTATGTGTAATTGATCATTTGGCTGCAATGTTATAAATTTTAACGCAATCACAGCAAAATGCGGATGAGTAGGCAACAGAAAGCATATAGTTTTTGTATCTAGCAAGCCCTGTACTTCTTTGCTTCTAAGGTAATGTGGATAAGTTGGAAAGAGGGTTTGATCAATAATTGCATATACGACCTCATCACCTAACAAAAAAATCGCAGCAATGGCATCTATGAATTGCATGAGGGAATAAAGAATATAATTTGACATGAAGCATCACCTAATCTGTTCTTCTATATAGAATGGAAGAGTCCTAATTGCTTTTATGAAATTAAAATATGCGAGAATAAGCCACAATATTGAAATTACAACAAATTTACTATAAGTTAAGCGCTTTAATTGAAAACAAAAAAAGATATTGCTATACTTATACTACTCAAACAAATATGAGAATATTGTAAATAGAAATGATGTGGGAAAATGAACGAGTTTGGGAAGCAGATTGATTCATTTTATAGCTATTCTACAAGTAGTATTCATTAAATCTGCTTTATAAGCGATGAGTTGGATAATCGCTGTATAGTTTCATGAGCCTAGGATTGAGAATAAAAAAGGTAATCATTATTAAGGTTAAGTATGTATATTGCTAGATGTTTATGAAGTAGCAATATTTTCGTTTTATTAAACACTTAAAATAATACATTTTATTATTGTGGATTTATAAATTATGATGGTATATAATTGTAGGGAAATTTAGTGAAGGCTTAGTAAGATGCTGGATAAGAGATGGAGGTGATTTTATGAGTTTTATTGTCCGTGGTATTGCTATTTTGGTGGGTATTATATTTATTGGAATGGTGATTGCAATTATGAAACGCAGAATGCTTTCTGAGGTGCAATCAATTGGATGGTTGATTGGCGGTGCAGCCATTGTAGTCTTAGGTATATTCCCGGAACTGGTAGGGCAATTGGCGAATATGTTTGGAATCTGGTATGCACCTACAATGATTACAATTCTAGCTATTGTATTAATTTTTGGGATTGTATTCCACAATACTTTAGTATTATCGAAGCTGACCAATCAAATCAATGAATTAACAATGCAGGTTTCTTTACTGAAAAGTGAGATTGAAGAAAAGGAAACATCCGAAAGTAAAGGAGGAGATTTTTATTAATATTCTAATTTGTGGAGCAAGTAGTGCTTTTACACTAAGATTGATCTCCAGACTAAATCAAGACAGACACGAAATTTTTGTGCTTACAGGTAGTGAATTGGAGCCTGGAAAGCGTACCCAAGGAGTTTTGCAAGAATATTATTTTCATTATACAAGCAATAGTGTTGTGCGTATTATTCAAAACGTTAAACCAGATTTAGTTATTTTTACGGGTGCATTAGATGAACGTTTTCAATGGAAAGGTGATATCCAGCAGTCCAGTGAATTTATTGCTGGTCTAACAAATATCGTAATTTCTGCTGTTAATGCAGATGTGAAAAGATTTATTTATTGTTCTTCAGTTGATGTAACAGCAAATCTAGCTGATACTCAAGAAAACAGCGGAATACTAGATCACAGAATGAAAACGCTAATACAAGGAGAGCAAACATGTGCGCACTATAATAAGCCAGATGTTTTTGAGGTGAATATTATGCGCTTTAGTGAATTATATGGTAATTTCGACGGTAAGAATGTGAGAGACTCGATTTGTACAGCTTTATTTGAAGCTGTTTCAGCAAATGAAGTAATAACAATAAAACCGAATAAAAGACATCAGCTGCTTTTTGTCGATGATGCGGCCGACGCGCTGTATCGTTTGGTTAAGAAACAAGACGAGATTATGACGCCTGTACATGTTATCGGAGAGTATCGAAATGAACAAGAAATTGTACAGAACATGCTGCAACGTATGAATGTTTCGGGAAGGATAAATGAAGCAGAGGATATTGATGCGAAAATTGTATTGCCAAGTGAATTAAATGTATTGCCTGATTTTCAGCTAAAATACAAATTTGATGACGGGCTTGCAAAATTCCTGCTTGCGGCCGAGAAAGATCATAAAAAAGGAATCATGAAACAACGTTTTGCTGAAGGTTTTTTTGGAAGCAAAATTAGCGCTTTGCTTGAAACAATTGTAATGGTTGTTGTTGCTGGATTGCTGACAACAGTATCGCAGAATACAATTTTAGATGGTAATTTCGATTTCTATATGGTTGCTGTTGTATTGATATCCATTGTCCATGGTTCAATATTTGGAGTATTGTCTGTAATTCTAAGTGTATTGATGAAGTATAGCGGCTATATTCAAACATATGGTATTTACAGCCTTGTTACCAATTACGCAGAGTATCTCTGGATGTTGCAACTTTTGATTATTGGGGCTGTAGTATCGTTCATCCGGGATAAATATCGCCGGAAAGATACAGAATATCGTGAGGAGAATAAGTATATAAGCAATGAATTAAAACACATGATTGAAATCAATGACAGTAATGTTTATGTGAAAAATGTCTTTGAGCAAAGATTGATTAATTATAAAGATAGTTTGGCAAAAATCTATGATATTACCAGTACATTAGATCAGCTTTCTACGTCTAAAGTTATTTTCGAAGCTGCAGGCGTAATTAAGCAGTTGATGAATGTCGAAGATGTAGCTGTATATTTTTCAGGAGATAATAGCAGTTATTTGCGGCTTATGGCATCCACTTCTGCAGAAGCAAGAAAACTGGGCAAGTCTCTCTATGTAGATGAAACACATGTGTTCTACGAAGGTATTAAGAATGAAGGATACTATCGTAATACACAGTTAGATGAAGCATTTCCAATTCTTGCGGGAGCAATTATGGAAGACAAAAGAATTAGCATTCTAATATTGATATGGGATTTGAAAATAGAAGGTGCAAACTTGTATCATGCTAATTTGCTTGCGATTTTATGTAAATTGATAGAAAAATCCATGAAACAAGCGCAGACATATATGAATGCAATTAAACATGACACCTTCCTAGAAGGAAGCAGAGCATTAAATAGCGATGCATTTACACAAATCTTGGCAATTTACAATGAGGGCAAAGAAAAACATTTGTTAGATTTCTCTGTAATTCAGATCACTTCGAATACAAAGTCGTTTCATGATCTAGTGAAAGTAACAGAAGCAAATTTACGGCTAAGTGATTATTTTGGAGTCGGAACAGATGGCAACTTATATGCATTATTAACAAATTCAAATGAAGAGGATGTATCATTTGTAATAGATCGGTTTAAAAAGCTTGATGTACAATGTAGTATTTCGAATGAATAACAGAAAGGGGTGGTGAGTATGAAATGGATTATAAATGGATTGCTGCTTAATATAGGTATTACTGCCATGTATTACTTGTATCAAGTTTCAGCCAAAAAAAATCGTAACAAAGCAATTCTGGTCAGTATGATTATGATTAGCTGTCCGCTCATAGCACCAGCGTATCTGATGCTATCGTGGATCAGCTATAAATTAATTTCATTGTTTGGCAGTCAATCGGTAGATTTAAGTTCCCTTAGTTTCAGTAAGGAAAAAACCAAACCTAAGACTAGTTCAGACATAATGGCAAATGTGAATAAGGTGCCGCTTGAAGAGGTATTGCTTGTTGAAAGCACAAAAAACAGACGAGACGGGTTTCTTGCAGTTTTAAAAGAAGATGCATTGGGATCTGTCGATATGATTAAGCAAGCAGTACATGACTATGATTCTGAAATATCTCACTATGCAGCCTCAGCGTTGATGGATATTATTGAACAATATAGTCAACGTGAGAAAACAGCATATGCTCGGTGTCAGTCTGAGCCAACTTCTGAACATAAAGCAGAGTATGTTGATGTTGTTACTACCTTTTTACAAAAAGATTTATTGAGCAGAGTTGAGAAACTAAAATTGATGGAGAGATTAGAGCAAGAAATGCAATTGTACTCAGATTATGATATCGCCAAAGTTGGATCTGTATTGTTGGCAAAAGTGGGTGCATTGTGGGGAAGTGCAGATGATTCTATAAAAGCAAACTACTGGCTTCAAGAAGCCTTCCATACAAATCAATACAGCTTAGAAACTTACAAAATAGCACTGGTTCATTATTATACAACAAAGCAAGTGAAAGAATTTAAGAGCTTATTGGCAACACTGAAACGATCCAATTTGGTGATCGATCATGAGACATTGGAGTGGATCCGATTCTTTCAAATTTAGGAGAACAATATGGAATGGAGTAATATATATTATGCAATATTAACAGCACTTTCCTATCTTGGTATAAGCTTTCTGCTGCCATTATTTGTGTTGCATCCAATTATAAAAAAGGAAAAGCTTATTCAACAATTATTTATATGTATAATATGCTCCAATCTGTATCTATTTGCGTTGGGTTATATTCTTGGTTTTCTGAAGATATTTTACTGGTATACAGTTTTTACCGGTGTTGTAGTAATTCCTCTTTTAATCCGCATCATGCTGCAAATTAAGAGTCAACGATCTGCAATTGGAAGCAATCTGCAGTTGATAAGATCAATTGTAAACAAAGAATATGGTATACGATTGCTTTGGCATCGAACGGTTGAATACACAAAAAGTAAACTCAAGCAATTGATTAAACTATGTTTCAGTCTAAAAGGTATTGAGTTGCTTATTGTTATCGCATGTATTGTATTTTCTGTATATATTTATGGTTATCGGAAATTTAGGACTTTTGGATATTCTGCTGCAGATGAAGAGGTGCATTTATACTGGATTCAGTCTCTTATCAGCAATCAAATCTTTCCTAGCGGGATGTACCCTTATGGAATGCATAGTTTGCTGGCCAGCATATCAGTATTGTTTGGATTAAACCCTGTCCGGATAACATTAGGATTTTCGCATATTGTATTAATTATGGTATTACTTACTGCTTATTTAACGTTGAAAGAGCTATATCGCAGTAAGTTTACAGTTCTAATTGTTTTCTCATTTTATACCATAGGTAGTTATTTCAGTACTTATGAGCGTTTTCAATATACGCTTCCTATGGAATATGGAATGATTGCGCTTTATATCTTAATTTTCTCATTTATCTCTTATATTCAGAAGCCTTCCAAGAAAGATTTCATTTTGATTGCTGCATCTATTGCATTCACAATGTCATGTCATTTTTATGTCACTATTTTTGCCGGCATACTTTGTGTTGTAATGGGCATATGTTTTACGCCTTTATTATGGAAGAGAAAAATATTCTTCTCTTTGCTTGGATCAGGTGTGTTAGGCATTATTGTGGCGGCATTGCCATTTGGTGTCGGATATGCATTGAACTATCCGTTTGAGCAATCAATGTCATGGGCAATATCTATTATATCACCTACAACACAGCGAGATGATTCCGCAAATGTAAATCAAGAAGAAGATGCTGAAGAAAGGCGCGAACTAAAACCAATTACAGTCGAAAATTTAAAAATAGCATTGGTAAGCAGAATATTTCAAAAGCAATGCTATTTGCTGGTAGTAACTGCAATTGTCATCTTTTCTTTGCTATATGGTGTTATTGGAGCAATATTTATGCAGAAAAAAGAGATGTATTTACTGTACATCGCACTGTCCATTTCTTGGATGATCTTTGCTCTAATGGCTATAAGCTATGATATGGGATGGCCGGTATTTATTGAAGTAAAAAGAATGGTGGTTTTTTCCCTATATTTTTCTATGATTATTTTTATCATTCCATTTGATGCATTCTATCATTTCATCCAGCATTATTTGAAAAAAGCAGCAGACATGGTATTGTTAGTGATAAGTCTATCATGCATCACAATGCTCATTTCCAGTGATCACATACGAGGTTCTGAATTACAGTACTGGGATATACAAAGTGATGGAGCAATGAAATTAGTGCTCCGATTAATGGAAGAAAAAGAGCGTTTTACATGGACTGTTGTTTCGCCGGTGAATGATAGAAGTGCCATTTTAAACTATGGATTTCATTATGAGTTATTAGACTTCGTTGAACAACTAGAATATTGGAATGATAATCAAGCGATTTATATTCCGACTCCTGAAGTATATTTTATGATTGAAAAATATCCGCTTTCCTATATTTTGGAGTACTTGCAAAGTCCATACCCAGTGACAAAACGAGCACGCGTAAGCAAAGTTCAGGCAAATGTTCAAATTGATGAGAGGTATGAACAGCGAAGCAGAATTTATCAAAAGCAACGATTGCCAATTATGTCTAAAGCATATTACTGGGCTTTAGAGTATCAAAAATATTATCCATTAGAAATGAGTATTTATTATGAAGATGAGGAAGTAGTGATTTATCGGCTGATGCAAGATCCATATCATCTGAATAATTTGTCAATCCAGTATAAGTAATAAAAATATAAAGAGGTGTATGATATGGAAAAACATGTGTTAATAATAATCCCTGCTTATAATGAAGAGAAGAACATATGTAACGTAATTCGTGCATATCGCGAAAATGATGTAAGTACTTTTTCAGACTTGATTGTAATTGATGATGGATCAAAAGATCAAACCGCAGCAGTTGCCAGACAAGAGGGAGCAAAAGTTATTTCGCAGATTTATAACATGGGATATGGTGCAGCGCTGCAAACGGGATATAAGTATGCAGTGAATAAGGGCTATGAGTATGTGATTCAATTAGATGCAGATGGACAGCATGATATTCAAAATATTTCCTGGATTTATCAAAAGCTGACTCATCCTGACGAAAAGAATGTAGTGCCTGATATTGTCATTGGTTCCCGTTTCTTAAACGGAAGCTTGTCATTCCGTATGTCCAGGATCAGAATGTTCGCAATTCGCATGTTCCGTTTTGCTATCAAGGCTGCAACAAGAACAGTAATTACAGATCCTACAAGCGGATTGCAAGGTTTAAATAGAAAAGCTTTTACATGTTATGCAAGGTTCAACCAATTTGATATTATGTATCCTGATATCAATATGATTTTGCAAATGCTTTTGATGGGATATCGGGTAGAAGAAATCCCTGCCATTATGCACTTGCGGACAGAAGGAATTGCCATGCATTCAGGTGTTTGGAAGCCTATTAAATACATGGTTTTGATGGCAGTAAGTTCTATGCTGGCATTCTTAAGATATCGAAAAATTGAACATTGAAAGTAGTTATATAGGTGGCAACTATGGAAAAACAACGAAAATATAAATTTACCCACAAATATCAAAGACGATACTTGTACGTGGTTACAATCTTATTAGGGTTGTTCTTTGTTTTTCAGTTGGTAGGTAATTTTACCAATCTGCTTGCAACAACAAATAATCAAAGTACAGACATACAATATCATCAGCTGCAAACCATGCTGGCAGATAAGAATTCGCTTATTCCTAAGCGGGAACAATCTTATGTAATCCTGGGCGATCCTAAAGATACATTGGTGCAAATTACGAGTAGCCATCTGCAAAACATAAAATTAAACTCTCGCATTGAATCAGAAATGGCAGAAGTCTTTGCATCTGTAAAAGGAATATTTATTTGCAAGCAGGAATTGCTTGATAGAGAAATAGAAGAGCTGATGAGCGCAGCAAAACGCGGTATAAGTTTATATTTTCTAACAATGCCTCACCAATTAAACAATGAAGATCTGCGCCAGCTTCTGGGAATCCAGGAAATACATGGAACTGAGCAGAAATGGGGAGTTCGTTTTATCTCTAATTTCATGATTGGCGAGATGAAAGAATATCAAGACTATTATTTAGCCTTCCAAGAAGTTAAATTATCGCAAGGAACTAAGGTTTATGCATATAGTTTAGGCAAGAAGGAGAAAGAGTTGGAGGTGGATAAACAAATCAGAAATGAAGATTTACCGCCGTTGATCTGGAGAAACTCTTATCGTATCAATGCACAGAAGCATAGTTTGGTGTTTGTCGTTAATATGGATTCATTGATGAACACATTAACAGGTCCCGGTATTATTACTGGAATGCTGTCACAATCAGAAAGTGATTTTATGTACCCTGTGATCAATGGATATCATTTAGTAATAAAAGGACTTCCTATTTTAAATAATTTTCAAAATGAAAAGCTGATGCAGTTATATGGGAAAGATGCTCTTCGTATACAGCAAGACATTTTGATTCCACAGATTTCATCTTTTCTAAGCAAATACCAGTTAAGGCCCACCTATTTGATCGCAAAAATGGATGTGATGAATAGACAGCAGCAAAAAATATTAGAGTATCATCTTCAGCAAGTGCGATCGCAAGCTGGGGAACTGATTTACTTTCACAAGAATTTGACTGATCTAGGTCCTGCTTTGCAACAAATAGAATATCAAGAAGAAACATCCCAATTTACTTTCTATGAAAAAAATAAGACAAGTATCCCATTGTTAATCAATACCAACCATTATCAAGAAAGAGATGAATTGAGTATACTGTCGTCATATACCGCTTACGGATATCTCTCGCTATATATTGATACAGATGAACTGCTGACAAATACAAATGAGTTGAATTGGGTTTCTGAGGGCAAGAAAATAAATACGATATTAGCAATGCATCAAAAGAAATATAGCTATTTACAGCGTAATTCCATATCGTCTATTATTATGAATTTATTAAAATATCAGTTATTAGAACCAGCGATTCATTATGAACCAGAGCGAATCACGTTGCAATTAGATTATTTCACCGATGTATCTTATTTTATATTGAAGACACCTAAAGTAATACGAGAAGTAGTGAATGGCAGTTATCAAGAAATTGGATTTCAGCGTTATTTGATCACGTTGACTGAAGATACCGCGCAAGTAATCTTTCACTAAAAGGAGGAACTTATATGAAGATTTGTTTAGTTGTCGAAGGTGCATATCCGTACGTAAATGGAGGTGTTTCCAGCTGGTTGCAGCAATTATTACTTGCTATGCCAGACGTTGAGTTTGTTATCCAGGTAATTACTGCTGGAACAGAAGGCCCACGTTCATTTAAGTATCAAATTCCGGCAAATGTTACAGAAATTCAAGAGCTGCATCTTTTGGATGATGATGCAATCACCAAAGGAAATACAAAAAAACTACGACTAACAGTTGAGCAGTATCAGGCATTTGAGAATTTGATGTTTGGCGAAAATATTGACTGGCAAATTATTTTCAAGTTTTTCCGCAATCCGTCTTTATCATTGAATGATCTATTTAATAGTGAAGAGTTCTTGAAAATCACGACAAGTTATTATCAAAAACATTTCGAACGAGTTGTGTTTTCAGATTTTCTTTGGACGATGCGATCTATGTATTTGCCGCTATTTACCATTTTGAAAGGTGACACCGTTGAAGCAGATATTTACCATGCTGTTTCCACAGGATATGCCGGTATTTTTGCTAGCATGCAAAAAGCTCTGTATAATAAAAAAATGGTTTTGACTGAGCATGGTATTTATACTAGAGAACGAGAAGAGGAAATTATTAAAGCAGCATGGGTAAAAAGCATTTACAAAGATTTATGGATTGCACAATTCCGGAAGTTATCACAATGCAGCTATGAGTTTGCTGATTCAGTAACCTCATTGTTTCAAGCAGCAAGAGAGTTTCAAATCGAATTGGGATGTAATCCAAACAAAACAAAGGTAATACCTAATGGCATCCAAGTATCAAAGTATCAAGGACTGAAAAGCAATACAGAACATTTTATCAATATAGGAGCTATCATGAGAGTGACTCCAATTAAAGATGTGAAGACATTGATTACAGCCTTTGGTATTGCAAAGCAAAATAACTCACATTTAAAATTATGGATTATGGGATCGCTCGAAGAAAGTGAACAGTATGCTGAGAGTTGCAAATTGCTGGTTACTGAAATGGGTATATCCGATGTAGAGTTTACAGGTATGGTTAATGTCATGGATTATCTAGGTAAAATGGACATGGTAGTGCTCAGCAGCATCAGTGAGGGACAGCCTTTATCCATCTTGGAAGCATTTGCAGCAAAAAAACCTGTTATTGCTACCAATGTAGGTAACTGTCGCGGATTGATTGAGGGTGAGCTTGATGAATTTGGTGATGCAGGGATTGTTGTACCAGTTATGAGTCCGGATCAATTAGCACAAGCAATGATGAAACTGGCGAGCAGCGATGCCTTGCGTATTGAAATGGGTGAAATTGGATATCGAAGAGTAACTCAAAGTTATACGAGCGAAAGAAGCTATCACGAATACCAGAATACGTATAAACAAGTCATGGAAGGCAGGTGTGAATAATGGCAGGAATCGGTTTTGAATTAAAGAAATTGTTTAAAAAGAATAGCATCTTCAGTGTCACTGCAGGAGCGGGATACAGTGCTTTAATAACCGTTGGTCCGACAGCTATTGTCATGGTAACATTAATTGTACTTTATATGCTGCTGGGTATTTCTGATGTCACATTCAAACAAAGAGAACTTCTTTCCACAACAATATTATATGTATTTATCTTTTCCTCTATTTTAACTGCAGGTTTTAATTCTGTATTTTCCAGATATATTGCAGACAAGTTTTTTGAAGAAGAATTTGAAGGTATTCTACCTTCCTATTATATTGGTCTAGCAATATTGGGAGTGATTTCCACTATCATTGCTTTACCGTTTTGCTATCGCTTGTACACGGTAGGTAATGTAGATATTTATTTTTTAATCAGTAGCTATTTCCTCTGGATTTCTTCAATCTTTCTTTATTTTTCGATGACATATTTACATGCAACGAAAGATTATCGCAGGATAGCATTGTCATTTTTGCTAGGTATGTTGATTAGTATTGGATTGGCTCTTTTATTCCATTCTTTGCAAATCGATGTTACACATTCCATTTTATATGCCTTGACGATTGGTTTCTTCATCATTGCAAGTTTGGTGGCTTCCTTTATTCATAAGTATTTCGAAGCATCTGATTATGGCAAGAGTGAGGTAATATCTTATATTTTTCACTATAAAGAAATCTTCATTACTAATTTCCTCTATTTTCTTGGCTTATATATTCATAATTTTGTCTTTTGGTCTACAGATGGACGCACTTTGGTAGCAGAGACAATGATAAGCATGCAGCCATATGATATGGCAACATGTTTAGCGTTATTTACGAATATATCTACTTTGATGATTTTCATCGTAATGGCGGAAACGGATTTTCATGATGCATATAAAAACTATATGGAAGCAGTTATTGGATCGACATATGATGAAATTTATATGAATAAAAAGAAAATGTTTCGAATAATGAAGGAACAAATTATCCATGTATTTGCACTTCAAACAGTAATTACAGCTATTATCTTTATTGTATTTATGATTTTTCTTCCGCAGTTTGGCTTTAGTGGTTTAACAATGACTATTTACCCTGCCTTGGCAGCAGGATATCTCGCCATCTTTCTAACGTATTGCCTGATTATATATCTATTCTATTATAATGATAATAAAGGAGCCATGCTGGTAAGCATAGTGTTCTGCGCAGCTATTTTGATTGGTTCATTGTGGTCATCAACATTAACTGTTAACTTATATGGCTTTGGTGCCTTTCTTGGTTCTTTAATTGGATGGTCATTTGGATACTTCCGCTTGCGGTATTTAGAGAAGAACTTTGAAAAGCATATTTTTATGAAACAAAAATTTCTTAAAATAAAAACAAAAGATGCGGGAGCACATGTTGTTTATAAAAAGTAATGTGAGGTAAATATGATAAAAGTTAGCTTTGTGATACCAGTATGGAATGGTGAAAAAGAGGTTGAAGCTGTTATGCAATCTATTTTTGCTCAAGCTTATCAAAATTGGGAGGTTGTGTTTATTAATGATGGGTCAACAGATCAAACAGCGGAAAAGCTAGAAAAATTGCAGGCTAGTGACCGTAGAATTCAAGTGATCCATACTCCAAATCAAGGGCAGGGGCTGGCAAGAAATATTGGTATCACAGCAGCGAACGGTGATTATATTTGGTTTGTGGATGTAGATGATTTATTATTGCCAAATGCGCTGCAATGTATGGTGGATTTAGCTATGCAAGGAAATTATGATGTGATTTGCGGCACTTATATTCGTAATATCAAGGAAAAGCAGATTCTAGTAAATCATAAGCTTGAAGAAGGTATTTTAAATCGATTTGGCAGTGAAGATGAAATACGAAGATATCATTATTTTAAAACACTCAGTGGCTTTGGCTATTTATGGAATAAACTTTACAAAGTACAATTTTTAAAGGAAAATTTTCTGGAATTTAATGATATTAAGCAAATATTTATGGAGGATCAATTATTTAACTTAAAAGTGATTGCATGTAATCCTGTATTCTATATTACAGCTATTCCAGTCTATCATTATTTTATTCATGAAAACTCAACGACCCATAAGTTGGATGAAGACGCAATACAGAAAAATACGAAGCTGATTCATACATATTATGCATGGCTGCAGGATACGATGAAGCTGGATGAAAATATTGATCTGCTAGCTGGGCTTGCAATGCGTGTGTTAAGCTGGTCTTTGATTCGAAATATGAAATATAAAATAATCCCCTTTCACCAAATAAAGCATCAAATACAATATTTTGTTGATGATGAAGCGGTGCAAGCAGTTATAAATCATACTAATAGTATTGAAAGTTTTTCTTTTATTCGAAGTAAGGTGCAGGCAGTTGGTTTTTCTGTTTTGCTCTTATTGCTTCGTAACAAACAAAACACAGTTGTGGCGAGTTTATTTTATGTGTTCTCTCCATTTCTGCGGTTCTATGCGAATTTGGTGGTGAAATAATGCAAAAGAAAAATAAAATATGGCTGGTATTGATATGTATAGTAATTCTTGTACTCTTTTGTTTACTTTATTACCATCAAAAGAAAGTAGTTCTTTCATTTCGTGAAAGTAAGGAAAGTATCACCAATCCGGATCGTGGTTTTTATTTTCAGCTGGATACAAAAGAATATAAGCGGTTAGAGGAATACTATGATACGAAAGAACAATTTAAGCTGGTTCTTCTAACTGTTAATTTAGTAGATGATATGAATCACGAAGAAATTTCATCTGAAAAAATAAATGAAATAAGACAGGCATTGTCACTATGCAGGGAGTTTGGTTTCAGCGTTTTGCTTCGTCCAGGATACCACTTTTTTGGTTACGAGTATGACCAGCCGAAAGAATTTACTTATATCATGAGTCATGCTCAGCAGCTAGTGACAGTATTAAACTCTTACGCAGATATAATTTTAGGGATGCAGGCAGGTTTTATTGGACCTTACGGAGAGTGGCATAACAGCCGCTATATGGATAATGATGAGGACGGAATTCCCTTTCGAATCAAGTTACTGCGTATTTTAGACCAGACTTTAGATTCACAAATAGCGATAAACATAAGAAGACCGATGTTTATCCGAGAAGCAGCAGATTATGGTATTTCAACCCAACGTATAGGTATTCATAATGATGCACTACTTTCAACAGATACCGATATGGGAACTTATGTAGACAATGGGTTTGATCGCAATGAAGAATTGCAATGGATGGAAAATGAACTAAAAACACAGGTGAATGGTGGAGAAACAACTAACATCAGTGAGTATACCTCTATTGAAACAGCTGTTAAAGAATTTGATATGATGAATCTAACATATTTAAATCGCTATTATAATCAAGATGTTTTAAATAGCTGGAAGGAACAAATGATACAAGGTGTAGACGGATATACATATATTAAGAATCATCTTGGTTATCGCCTGAGTATAAATGAAATTGTTTTACCTGAAACAGTAGGGTTTATGCAAAGCTTAAAAATACAAGTTAACTTACATAATAGCGGGTTTGCACGACCATCCAAAGCTTATCAGCCCTATTTGGCAATACGTATAAATGATCAAATTTTAAAACAGCCTTTAGTTGGTACGTTTAATGACGAGAATAGTTGGAAGTTACAAGGTGAAGTGAAACTTCCATTCGGCGAAGAACCTACAACAGTAAAAGTTGGTTTTCAACTTATTGGAACTCAGCCGATTGTTTTGGCAAATGATGATCTAGAGTATCAAGATGAATTTTATTGGATAACTGAATATGTATATAATGAGAATCTGAAAAAATATCAATACCAGGATATATACAACTAAGGAGAACACATATGATTAGTATTATAGTACCGGTATATAATATAGAGAATTATGTAAAGCGCTGTATCGACAGCATTTTAAGACAATCATTTACAGATTTTGAATTAATATTGGTGAATGATGGTTCGACAGATACCTCGCAACAGATCTGTGAGCAATTTGCCCGGGAAGATTCGCGCATTATCCTAATAAATAAAGTAAATGGCGGACTATCTGATGCTCGTAATCGGGGAACAAGCAAAGCATCAGGGGAATGGATTACATATATCGATGGTGATGACTACATTCATGTTGATTATTTAAAAGTACTTATTGCATTATGCAAACAAGCAAATGCAGAGATAGCTGTAGTCCAGCCTTTGATAGTAAACGAAACAGAAGCTGCTAAAAACAACTACTTTGATTTGCATCAATATAGTTGTCTATCTGGATATGAAGCTACATTGGAGATTGTGCACTATAATAAGATGAGTATGATCAGTGCCTGGGGGAAATTATATCATTGCAGCTTAAAAGAGCTGCTCCAATATCCATTGAATAAGCTGCATGAAGATGAATTTATTACATACAAATTGTTTTATCATGCAAAGAATGTTGCGGTATCCAATTATCCGCTTTATTATTACGTAATGCGGCAAGACAGCATTACCCGGAAGGCATATTCGAAGCGGCGACTTGATAAAGTAGAGGCATTGTATGAGGCAACTCATTATTTTGAAGCTTTGCATGAAGTTGAGTTATCTGAATATGCATGGCTGCGCTATATACTTAATATCCAAATAGCATGGTATCGCGTAAAAACAAGTTCCGTCATTTCTGATAAAAAAGAGTTATTGCCAAAATTGCTTTTGGATAGAAAACAGATCATAGAACAACAAAAAAAGATTATATTTAAGCGTGCCAATTTATTGGAAAAGTTCACTTTGATTGTTTTTACTATTGCGCCTGATTTATATGCAATGATGTGTTCTATTCTTCTATTTTTCCAAAAAGTTTAAAGAATGCGATGCGCATGCTTGTAATCAGAAACGCCGCTATCCATAGTACATTAAATGTAAATGTTTGTGCTAAATGAAAAGAATTGGTTTGGCTGCAATAACTATTCCAAATGATTTGTGCTTCAGCATCATTTTCAACTGCATGAAGGGAGTGCTTCCCTTTTTTTATTTGCAGCCGCAAAGCATTTTTTATTGCAGTAATGGAAGAAGCTTGTTTCCCTTGGATTGAAAAAAGTATGATCGGTATAGAGGGTGTGTAACACCAGAGTGCTTTACGCAATAAACTTAAATAATGGATATCATCATTTTTCTTAATCCAAGGTTCATTCTGATATAGGTCAAAGACAAATTGAGTATGTTGTATAAAGGATAATTTTAGTTCGTGTGATGAAATAATTTGGAATTCATGTTCCGTTAAAGATTGATAAATTAGAGAAAGCACTTCGGAATTGTTTGCGGCTGGCCATATGATGAATAATTGCATGTACCGTATTCTCCTTGAATTTTTTTACTTTCTTTTTCGTATAACAGGTTTTTTCATGATTAACTTCACTGCATTTAAAAGTGTTGTATAGCAATAAAGAAAAAACAAACCAATTCGGTAAAGAATAAAGAACCGGCGATCATAAATTATCGCTTTTGCCAAATATAAATCAATTATATTCTGTATTTGTTTTGTTTCTGCTGTTTTAGATAGCAACATCAGTTTGGAATCTTCTATGAGTTCAATTATCTCATCATTACTGGTGATAGATTGGTCTGTAATCAAATAAAGTTGGTTTTGATCAAACCATGTGATGACAGGCTGCAATTTGTTGCGAATGCGATATTCAACCATGTATTTGGAAATAAAAAAAGTCTGTTTAAATGCAATGACATATAAGGCAGTTTCTTTCACTTGAACATATTTTTTAGCCATTTCTAAAAGAATAGAAAGTTGTAAAAAGCGATTGCGGAAGAAATAATAATCATAGCGATAGAGAAAATGATAATGATGTAAATGATAAACGCAAATTGTATGGTGAAGATCAAAGGCACAGGAGCATCTATGAGAGCCATCCAGCAGCATATAATTCATATCAACAGGAACAGGTTTGCTGGTACAAATGGTGCTATTTAGGGGTAATTCTTTTAGTTCATGATAAATTGCCAAAAATACGTCAATAAAGTTTTCCAAGCTTTTTTTATCAGGATTTCCCGGCTCGCGAATGGTACCACCACCAAATGATTGCAGGTGTGCTTTGTAGATATGAGTACCTTTATAAGTATCTATTTTTTGATTTATTCCATCCAAAAACAGCAATTTTGCCATTAAATCAAATCGACTGGGTAGAATCAACTCTTTGGAATTGATCTCTTTTATAGTTGCTTCATGGTCATCAGAATGATGCATTGTAGATACTAAATAAGGATATTGCTCTGAAAAATTATGATGCATGTAATATCAACTCCTTTAATTTCTGATAAAAAGGTTTACTAAGTAAGAAAATAATAACATAAAATAGTAAAGAAATAAAACCGCAAGCTATTGCTTTG
The DNA here is from genome assembly GCA_023388995.1 of Bacillota bacterium. Classification (GTDB taxonomy): domain Bacteria; phylum Bacillota_I; class Bacilli_A; order Erysipelotrichales; family Erysipelotrichaceae; genus JAEWFD01. The sequence continues at coordinate 33,695 of JAEWFD010000035.1, read as the reverse complement.
ATAAGTAAAAGAAACCATGTAGAGCCTATTAATGAGGAAACAAGCAGTTTGGTAACAGTAATACAGCCAGTTGTTATCAGTAATGAAAGAACTTGATATATAAATTCAAATGTTACTGGTTTCTTGAAATACTGATACATCAGATATGGCTCATACCATTGCATGGTAATGATATCGGAGATAGCGGTAGCAATCAAAATTCCTAATAAGCCAAAAGAATATCCCATTGCAATTGATAGCAAAATATTGATAATCCCTTTCATAAAAATCATTTTATTGATTTTCGAGAATAACCCGGTAGCATTGCGATAAGATGCCAATGCTCGGTGAACCGTATCTAAATAGTAGTTTACAGTAACAATTATCGTAATTGAATGAGCCAGTACTGCATCTGCACCCATCCATAAAGTCAAGAAGTCATGTGTAAGCAAATACAGGCAAGTGCAAGTAATTCCAGTGATCACAATATTTGCAGCTGAGGTAATTAAAAAACTAGAAAATTGCTCATTTTTATTTGTTGTACTGATAATATGACCTATTTTCGCGATAATAGCTTCAAAAAAGCTCCCTGTTAAGCCAGATACGCCCATAATAATAAATTGATAGTTGGAGTAATAGCCAGCCATCGCAGTACTGATAAGTGCCGAAGTAATCGTACTGTCAGTGCTATTTACCAATACGCTTCCGATTCTGTATACAAACAGATCTAAGACATTTTTTACGATTTCTTTTTGTTTTGTTTGCGGCAATGCACCGTGATCTTGAAATAAAAATGTAAACTTATGCTTTAAACATAATTGCAAGAAAATGTTAATGGCTATATTCTTGATCACAATAGTAAAAAGAAATAATGGATAATTCTTTAATACAGCTAAACAATATAGCTCAACAAGCAAAGCAGCTGTGTCACAACTAGTTACAATGATGGTAACGAGGTAGCGATATTGTGATGCTACAATGAAAAAGTGCTTATAAATATAGCGATTATAGATTACAATGCCTAATAAATATAAAGAATAGCTTAGAATAATTTGTGAAAGCAAAATATCAGCATTAATGAATAGATGAATAATAACAGCAGAACTAATACCGACAGCTACCACTATATAAGTAATGTATTTGCATAGTTGATTGAAGTATGTATATATCCTTGCTGATTGTATGGTGTCATTGCTGGATATAGATTTATATAGATGAAATAACATAGCCGTACCAATACCAGAAAACCCAAACGTAAAGATATCTGCAAAATTTCCAAAAATACTTTGTAATCCTAGATAATCGATGCCTAGATAGCTACGAATCGCATTTTTTGAGATTAAATTGATTATCAGCGAAGTTATTTGGCCCAATATGGCAAAAGTAATATTTAATTGTAGTCGAAAGTCTATATTTTTTCGCATATGATTCCTTTCTTGACTGATAAATCAGATTTGGATAAAATATTTTAAAGTGAGGAGTGATTACTTTGCATAATCTACGAATTCTTTTTCAAACAAATTGGCTAAAAACACTATATTTTAACTTTCATTATTTGGGCTGGTATGGTATACATCTGCCGGTCATTGTAAGCCGCAATTTTCGTTTGAAACGAATGAAGGGGAAAGTGATATTAGGAAATAAGCGGAAAGGCAAGGTGTTTTTAGGAAGGAATGACTGTATTCATTTGGATGGCAAGGGAATTTGGGCAAATGAAGGAAAAATTACGTTTGATGACAAATGCTTTATTGGGAACGGTACCAAAATATCTGTTCTGGAAAATGGCCATTTAACATTTGGAAGTGAAGTTTATATTACAGGAAATTCACGTCTGGTGTGCGAACATAGCATATCAATTGGAAAGCAATCTATTATTTCTTGGGATGTCACTATCATGGATAGTGACCAACATTCGATTTTGGATGAATTTAAACATGTTATTAATAATCCTAAGGCCATTGTTATAGGTGATAAGACTTGGATCGGAATGGGGTCCTTATTGTTAAAAGGAACAGTTTTACCTAGAGAGACGATCATAGCGGCTAAAAGTATAATCAGTAAAGCATTTACGGAAAGCAATTGTATTTTAGGAAATGTAAATGAAGTTATGAAGAAGCAAATTTTTTGGGAACCTTAATAGTTTGAAATGAAGAAATACCTCTTTTATGTGCAGATTGATCATTCATTAATAATATGGATTTGTGAAAGATATAGAATGGAAGATAAAACAGATTTAATTTAACAAGTGTTTCTAGATATGCAAATTTGCTTAACCGATGCTCTCTATATAAAGCAGATGTTTTATCAAAGCAAGCAAATAACAATGATCGATTTTTATAATATTGATAGTTCTTATTTTCAGTAATCAAATGGTGAAACCATAGTTGAAGTTGTGACGCTATAACGATGTTTGAATTAACAATGAGAGAAACATGGAAGGCAATCTGCTTTGCACTTACTGCCATTCCTGCTTGTGCTGCATATTCAGAAAAGTTCGCAGTATATTGCTGAGCTAAAAGATCATTTATTGGATTTTTTGTATTTGTTGTTTGCTGATCGTGGGTTCTATACAGCATTAAATACTCATTTTGACATGCAAACTTGAATACTCTGCTGGAACGATACCATAAATTCCAATCTTCGGAAACAGTATATTCTGGATTGTATTGAAATGTTTCATAAAACTGTCTTTTCGCAATAATACAATTATGCATAATTGGTGATTGAAATAAAAATGTTGCTTGAATGTCGTTATAATTTGGTGATACTAGTTGCGGCAATCGCATGATTTCATTATTTTGGTAACGGTAACATTTTCCCCAAGAGATATCAATATCAGGGTTTTCATGCATGAATTCTAATTGCCGCTCTAAGCGATCTAATCGACAGACATCATCAGCATCCATTCTTACAATATATTCTCCTTTCGCAATGCCTAACCCTTTATTCAGTGAGGCTGCAAGTTTTAGATTTTCTGTATTTCGTAAAAGTATGATTCGCGAATCCTGATAACTGGTTAATATATGATAGGACATATCAGTAGATGCATCATCAATAACAATCAGTTCCCAATTCTGATAAGTTTGATTGATAATACTGTCCATTGCTTCATTTAAATATGCTGCTCCGTTATAAACACTCATAATAATAGACAGTACCGGGCTTCTCATAATAGACTCATACCTTTCTTGATATCTAGTTGCATTTGTATAAAATCTCTGATTCCGAAGATAAGTGCCTTTACTCCAAAACGTATCAGAGGCAAGAGACCAAATGTAAATAATACTGATCCTAATTCAAGTATGCTATATTGATGATTAATACTGATAACAAGTCCGATGCGAATCAAGACCTCTTTCAAAATACTGCTTTTGTATAGTCTAGACCTAGCATTACTTGTGTTTATATAACGCATATAATGAATCAGATCATTTGCTGCTACATACTTATTCTTTTGTGAGATGATTGCATGTAATTCTTGAAATGTTTGATTATTCTCTTCGGTAAGTTTTGCAATCAGAGGTTGTTTGATTAACTGTTCTTGTTTTTGTTGCAGTGCAAGTTTTTCAGCACTTTGCGGGGTATCAAAAATAAGATATAGCATCAGATTTTCCTTCATATAATGTATCTGATAAACTGTTGAAATTTCAATCCAAAGAGCCAAATCCTCGGTAACAGTGAATATAGGATTATACTGAAATGTTTCAAAAAGCTCTTTACGCATAATAACGCAATTATGATTTACTACATTATAAAACAGCAATGTAGTTTTGATACCGTCTGGCGAAAGATCATTTGTATTCAGCTTTGGCTGGATCATTTGATCCTTCACATATAACATATCACAGAAAGCAATAGCCACGTGCGGATGTGATTGCATAAAAGCAACTTGCTTTTCGATGCGCTTTGGGAAGCTAATATCATCCGCATCCATACGTACTATGTAATTACCTTTTGCAATAGAAATGCCTTTGTTTAATGAGGCCGGAAGTTTTATGTTGACTTCATTTTCAATGCAGATGATACGAGAATCTGAAAAAGATTGGATAATAGAGCGGGAATTGTCAGTAGAACAATCATCAATAATGATAAATTCAAAGTCTTGAAAACTTTGATTCAAAATACTGCAAATTGCATCGTGTAAAAATGCTTCGGCATTATATACAGACATCACGACGGATACCAATGGTTGCATTACTATCATCTCCCGTTCAGCATAAATTACATTGCTTAATATCATTTAGTCTATCATAAAATGAGTTTTCAAACAATAAACTCACTCGATTACATTGTTTTGAGCAGAATTAAAAACGCTAGATGAAAAACTTTATATACTGATATAAATTGGAAAAGTGAACTTAATCTTAATTATGAGTATATCGTTTTGAAAATACACAATAAATTCTTATTATAAATTTACTCCGTAGAGCATGCTAAGTGTAAAATAGGAGTATATATGATGCAAACAAAATCCCACTATCGTGCCGAAAATCAAATCCCAATTATCATACCTTCTTTGCATCCAGATCAAAAGCTGATTACATTAGTTACTAATCTTCGCGAATACTTTGGTGATCAGCACCTTATTTTGATTGTTGATGATGGCAGCCGCGAAGAATATTCTGCTGAATTTGCGTTTTTGCAAGATCAACTTCATTGCCATGTTCTTACTCATGCTGTGAATTTGGGAAAAGGGAGAGCATTAAAAACAGCCTTTAATCACCTTTTATGCCTTGAACAATCATACATAGGAGTTATTACAACAGATGCTGACGGACAGCATGCACTTGCAGATATCAAACATTGCATGCAGGAATTGCGGGAGCATTCCAATGAGCTGATTTTTGGCTGCCGTCAATTTGATCAAACCCATGTGCCGCTCAAAAGCCGCTTTGGAAATAAACTAACTAGAGCTTTGCTGCAGTTGCTGACGGGAATAACGCTCAGTGATACGCAAACTGGATTGCGAGCGATTCCTTTGCATTACCTAAATCTGATGATGACGGTACCTGGTGAGCGTTTTGAGTATGAAATGAACATGATATTAGCTTGCAAAGAACATCAAATAAAAATAAAAGAAGTCCCTATTCAAACAATTTATTTGGAAGAGAATCGTTCTTCGCATTTTAATCCGATTACAGATTCCATCCGTATCTATTCTATTTTCGGGAAATATATTCTTGCTTCAGGAACATCATTTGTTATTGATGTTGGCTGCTTTTATTTATTTTCTTCATTTCTAAAATACGTGAATATTCAATTCTATATCATCTTAGCCACAATTCTGGCAAGACTCATATCTTCTGCTTTTAACTTTTATGCAAACCGTCAGCTTGTTTTCAAGAATGGAACGGAGGCATCTATTAGACGATATTATAGTCTGGTTATTCTGCAAATGATGCTATCTGCAGTATTGGTTAGTATCCTGTATAATCAATTTATTTTCATTGGCGAAACACTTTGGAAAGTAGTTGTAGATACTATTTTATTTGTTGTCAGCTTTCAAGTGCAACGCAGCTGGGTATTTGCAAATCATACAGAGGAAGCATAGTATGAAACATCAAAAATTTCTGCCAGCAATACATATGCTTACTATCTTTTTTATGAGTATTTATTTACTATGGCGATTGTTTTTTACGCTGCCGTTTCATAATGGCCCCCTTGCCTTTGTAATGGGTGTTATGCTGTTATATGCCGAGATTATAGCAGCCCTTGGTACTTTTGAGCTAATATGGCGTAAGAATAAGAAATTTCATTTGGCAATGCCTGAGATTGAAGAGCATGAATTTCCGGAGGTTGATGTATTGATTGCAACGCATAACGAGCCTGTGGATTTGTTATTTCTAACTGCCAATGCATGTACTTTTATGGAATATCCTGATAAAAGCAAGGTACATATCTATTTATGTGATGATGGAAATCGACCAGCAGTAGCAGAACTGGCAAAGAGCTTGGAGATTGGTTATATTCCACTTACAGGAAATAAACATGCGAAATCGGGAAATCTGAATCATGCCTTATCAATGACAAAATCGCCGCTCGTTGTAACTTTTGATGCTGATATGATTCCGAGAAGAAAGTTTTTGCTGAAATCTATCCCTTACTTTTTCCTGACTTATAAAAAACAGTTAGAGGATGGTTCATGGATAAATCGCTTGCCGGAAGAAATTGATGAAACATTCCGTATTGGCTTTATTCAAACACCGCAAAGTTTCTATAATCCTGATCTATTTCAGTACAACCTCTATGCGGAACAGAATATCCCCAATGAGCAAGATTTTTTCACCAAAGAAATCAATGTTTCCCGAAATAGTTCCAATGCACCGGCATATACCGGTTCTAATACCGTAATCGCCCGACTTGCTCTGATGGATATCGGAGGATTTCCGACAGACACCATCACAGAGGACTTTGAGACAGGTATTTTGATTCAAAGCCATGGTTATACAACCTATGCCACAACAGAAGTCCTGGCAAGCGGCTTAAGTCCAACCACATTTAAAAGTATGCTCTCCCAAAGAGTGCGATGGGCTCGAGGCGTGATTCAAAGTATTAGAAACTGCCGGGTACCTTTTAATCAAAATCTGTCTGTTGCAGCAAGAATCAGCTACATGGTCAACTATTCCTATTGGGGATCTTTTGGCAGAAGAATCATCTTTACAATGGCACCAATTGTATTTGCTTTGTTTGACCTGCAAATTGCTGTCTGCGGCTTCTGGGACCTTTTGCTATTCTGGGGACCGTCACACTTGTTTTATAGCATATCGATGCGCTTGTTATCCAGCGATGTTCGAAATCAACGTTGGTCGCAGATTATTGATACTATTCTAGCGCCTTACATGGTCATCCCTGTGCTTTTAGAAAATTTAGGCATCAAGCAGCGTAAATTCAAAGTAACCAGAAAAAACAAGGAAGAACGAGGAAATGAATTCTCTTTTCACTATGCACTTCCGCATATCCTGCAATTAGCATTGTCCATTGCGGCATTAGTCCGCTTTACGAGCGGGAAGTACGGAATGGCTCTTATCTATAGCAGCATCATTATTTTCTGGCTGGTGTATAATGTCATTAATTTGGTATACGCCATTATTTTTATCTGGGGTCGCAAGATCTATCGGCAGAGTGAGCGCTTTGAGGCTAAGGAAGATTTGACGATTATTACCGCGGATCATGTTTATCAAACAAAAACTGTAAACATTTCAGAAAGTGGCTTAGCATTTACAATGTCCAAACCAAACTATGTACCTAACGAGATCCCATTTCAGCTATGCATTCAAACGGACTTTTACTATGCGAAGCTGAAAGGAATCTTGGTTTATGTCAAACAAGTAAAGCAAAACTGGTACTATGGCGTACGTATTACAGAGATAGATGAGGAGAATTTGAGACAATATGCTCAGATCGTGTACGATCGGATGCACTCCTTGCCGACAGTGATGAATCATTGGGTGACTGCGGCCGACGAATTATCTAAAAATTTGTCTGTAAGGATGGAGAAGCAACGATTCGAACAGCGTAAATTACCACGAATTCTATTAGAAATGCCGATTGTAATGGCAGATGGCTCTACGGGTACAATCTTGGATTTTAATTACCGATATATGATGATCCGTGATTTGCGGCCCAAAAGGCATGACCAAACAAGATACATCTTGCATTGTGCATACGGAATCCAGCTGGAGCTGGAAGTGGTAACTGCTAAAAATGCGTCACGAACATTACTGGCAATAACAAACTGGAAAGATTTGGTATACAAAGAGGAACTTGGACAATTGGTCGATGAGTGGCTGACGTTGTATCAAAGGGAAGAATGAAAGATGGTGATGATATGGTATTGCTAATGTTTGCCGGAAGAATCGGAATCCTGCTGATCGTGATATTTGGCTATTTGCTTTTGTTGAAAGATCGCCTCCAAGTTACCCCGATGTTTGGCTGGATCGTCGTTTTCTCCAGCATTGGATGTTTGGTTTATCTTGCCGGTATTGCTTCCTTATTGCTGCAAGCTGTATATGGGATAACCGCTGTCGGCATCTTGCTTTTCATTTATTATGCTATCAAAGGGAAACTGCGTCTTTTATTTGGCGCGCAATCACTGCGCATCTTGAATATACTTTTTGTAATTGTATTTCTGTATTTAGGCTATTCAATGTATAATACCCGCTATATGCATTATGATAACTTTTCTCATTGGGGCTTGGTTGTGAAGTATATGCTTGCGTATGATCGTATTCCGGATGCTGCCGCAAAAATTATTGATTTTAAGACCTATCCTTTAGGAAGTTCTTCTTTCTTGTACTATGTCTGCCGTATTGCAGGCAGCAGAGAAGATGTGATGCTGTTAGCCCAAATGGCTTTGCTGTTTGCCGGATTCTATGCGATGTTTGGTGTCATCAAAGATAAAAAGCGTTTCTTGCTTATCAGTATCATGGCGCTGCTTTGTTCATCCATGACCTATTTCAATATTGCAATTCGCACCAACAATCTGCTGGTAGATTTTCTGATGCCTATCCTTGGACTTGCGGGCATTGCGATCTTGTTTGCTTATCGAGCAGATACGAAAAAAGGTATTTTGTTAAGTTTACCAATACTTGCTTTTTTAATTGCTATCAAGAACAGCGGCGTTTTCTTTGCTGCGATCTGCTTTGCGTACATGATGTATTTGTGCGTTTCGGTATATAATGGCACTTGGAAAAGAAAAGCCGGTAATTTACTTTTAGCAGCCGTTGTCAGCGGCCTTTCGCTAGCACCAATGTTTATCTGGAGTGCTCACTCAAAAGCAGAATTTCCAGGAGAATTAACCAAACATACGATGAGTTTTGAAAATTTTGAATCTGTTTTCGGCGAGAAAACACCCGAGGTTGTGACAACGATTATCACCAATTATCGCGATGCCGTTTTTAACATCCGCAGTTTGCCTACTTTAGGAATTGTTTTGTATCATGTGCTTGCGATTCTCTCCTACAGCATCGCGCGCTTTGGGTTTCGCAAAAGATGGCATCTGCTAACAGTGCTGATATGGATTGATGTCGCAGCCGTTATTTATTTTATTGGGATTCTTGCAATGTTCTTGTTTACTATGCCGGAAGCAGAGGCTTTGATCTTGGCTGGCTATGAGCGCTATGCATCCAGTATGGTTATGTTCATGATTGGGGCGCTTGCGATTGCTTGTGTGCATGATGTAGAAAGTTCATTTTATATTCAGCAAGGAGCAAAACGAGATTATCGGGCATTTAAGAGCCTTATTACTAAAACAATTTATGAGTATGCAACAACAGCATGCATTGCCCTTACATCAATTATTCTGTTGTCGGAAATTAACGGCATGAATAGTATGAAAGAATCCTATCAAACATCTCTGCCGGGTCAAGTACTGGCACTGACTGGTGAGAGATGGGATCAAGTAAGTTCAAAGAAGTATTTATTCTATGCGTCTGATGCTGACCGGCAAATATCGGACTATTATCTGCAATATATTGGAAAGTATTACTTGTTTACTCCGTTTGTAGATGCAACCTCTGCAGTGAAAGATCATACTGCTTTTATTGACAAACTGCAGTCATATCAATTTTTGGTCATCGTGGAATCGAACGTCGAGTTAGAATCGTTTATGTGGCAGGAGTTTGGAGCCAAACTTGATGCGGGCATCTATGATGTGCAAGAATTGCTGCAAAGAAGAATGCAGTAAACAGCCAGTTTATCGCCAAGAAAAAAGTTATTGTTGCCGACAATATTTATTGCAATGCTGTCAGAAAGATTTTTCGTAAAAAGAGGTAGTGATAAACCTTGCGTATTGCTTATCGCAATCACAACCAATGGTCGGATGAATTGACAAATATCGTATTATCTTATAAAATGAGACAGATCGAGCAGCTTTTATAGCGTAAGTCCAGACCGGCTACGCTTTTTTAATTGTTAATAAGACCGTAAAAAGCTCTCAAACTAGAATAAATTGGAAGGAGAATGGTATGTATAGAACATTAGCACAAAGTATTCGGGAGTACAAAAAAGATTCTTTGAAAACCCCGGTTTATATTGCAATAGAAGTTATGATGGAATGTACAATTCCCTTTATTACTGCTCAATTAGTCAACCAAATCAAAGCAGGAAGTGATTTTGGCGTGCTTTCCCGCTATGGTCTGGTTTTGGTGCTCATGGCATTGCTGTCACTGAGTTTTGGCACATTGGCAGGAATGACAAGTGCAACAGCATCCAGCGGCTTTGCCCGCAACTTGCGGAAAGATCTTTATTATAAAATTCAAACCTATTCGTTTGAAAATATTGACCGTTTTTCAACTTCATCATTAGTTACAAGAATGACAACAGATGTTACGAATGTTCAAAATGCTTATATGATGATTATCCGGACAGCTGTACGCTTTCCGCTGATGCTGGTATTTTCTTTTACGATGGCATTCATTATGGGCGGAAAAATGGCATTGATCTTCTTATTTGTGGCGCCTGTACTGGGTATCGGACTTGCATTGGTAATTCGTAGTGTCATGCCGTTGTTTAAAAGGGGATTTCGCAAATATGATACGATGAATACTGTCTTGCAGGAAAATGTGAAGGGGATGCGTGTTGTCAAATCTTATGTACGTGCTGAATTTGAAAAAACTAAATTCCAGGAAACTGTACAGAGTGTCAGTGCTGAATTTACCAAAGCCGAAAAAATTCTGGCTATAAATAATCCGCTTATGCAATTTAGTTTATATAGTGTCATGATTTTTGTATTGTATTATGGCTCCTATACGATTATTACTTCAGGTGGAAGCGATTTGGATGTCGGCCAGTTTTCTGCCTTGCTGGCTTACAGCTTTCAGATTCTCAGCAGCTTGATGATGTTGTCGATGGTGTTTGTGATGATTACCATTGCACAGGAGTCAGCACAACGTATTGTTGAAGTATTGCAGGAAGAAAGTACTTTAGTTAGTCCGGCAAAGCCTTTGACAGAAGTAAAAGACGGTTCTGTTTCTTTTGAACAAGTCAGTTTCAAATACTCCCAGAAAGCAGAACGAATGGCATTGGCAGAAATCAATCTGGAAATACATAGCGGAGAAACGATTGGGATTATCGGCAGTACCGGATCCTCAAAATCATCTTTGATTCAATTGATTCCGCGGTTGTATGATGCGTCGATTGGCGTAGTTAAAGTAGGCGGCGAAGATGTGCGCAAGTATGATTTGGATGCTTTACGCAATCAGGTGGCGGTTGTCTTGCAAAAGAATATACTCTTTTCGGGAACAATTAAAGAGAATCTGCGCTGGGGGAATAAGGAAGCGACCCAGGAACAATTGGAAGAAGCGTGCAAGCTTGCCCAAGCGCATGAATTCATTTCCCAGTTTCCTGAAGGATATGATACGTATATTGAACAAGGGGGAACAAATGTTTCGGGAGGGCAAAGACAGCGGCTTTGTATTGCCAGGGCATTGCTGAAAAATCCGAAAATTCTGATTCTTGATGATTCAACAAGTGCTGTTGATACCAAGACAGATTCAATGATCCGGATAGCAATGAAGGAATTTATTCCGGCAACAACGAAAATCATCATTGCCCAGCGTATTTCCTCCGTGGAGGATGCAGATCGAATTATTGTCATGGATGGTGGTACGATTAATGCGGTTGGTACACATGAGGAACTGATGAAAACCAATGCGTTATACAAAGAAGTCTATGAATCACAGAATAAGGCGGGTGAAGAAGATGAGAAATAAGCCAGTCATAAAAAAGGGAATTGTAAAGCGTTTGATTAAAACGTTGTTTGAATTTCATCCTGTGATGCTGCCGCTGGTAATTGTCTTTATTGTCTTTAATGCGATTGTGTCGTCTATTCCTGCGATTTTTATGCAGAATATTATTGCCTTGGTAGAAACTAGCTGGCAATCACAAGATTGGAATGCGGTAGCTAAGCCAATTACCGGCTTTGTGCTGTTTCTGGCTGGTTGTTATGTGTTATCGCTTTGCGCATCATTTGCATTCAGCAGAATGATGGCTGATATTACGCAAGGAACGTTGCGGATGCTGCGCATGAAGTTGTTTGGCGGCATGCAAGATCTTCCAGTCGGATATTTTGATACCCACAACCATGGTGATATAATGAGTTACTATACCAATGATATTGATACGTTGCGGCAAATGATATCGCAAAGCCTTCCGCAATTGATGACATCAGGAATCGTTGTTACAACGATTTTCTGCATCATGTTATACTACAGCATCTGGATGACAGCTGTTGTGCTGCTAGGTGTTTTTGTGATGCTGCAAATTATCAAGAAAGTTGGCGGCGGTTCCGCTAAATATTTTGGACGTCAGCAAGTAGCTCTTGGTAAAGTTGAAGGGTTTGCGGAAGAAATGATGAATGGCCAAAAGGTGATCAAAGTATTTTCTCATGAAGAAGAAAGCAAAGCAGCATTTGATCGGATTAACGACGAGTTATTCGCAGATTCGGAAAAAGCGAATAAGTATGCGAATACATTAGGGCCAATCCTAAATAATATCGGAAATATTTTATATGTAACAGTAGCTTTGACGGGTGGTATTTTACTGCTGATCAAAGCACCGAATAGCAGCATTTCAGGACTTCCGTTTACGATCAGCATTGCGGTTCCGTTCTTAAACATGACCAGACAATTTGCCGGAAATATCAACCAAGTATCACACCAGATCAATGCCGTTGTAATGGGACTTGCGGGTGCTTCCCGCATCTTTGAATTGCTGGATGAAACACCGGAACAAGATCAAGGTATTGTGACGCTGGTGAATGCTAAGGAAGTGAATGGAGAGATTATCGAATGCGCGGAAGTTACAAATAATTGGGCATGGAAGTATCCACATCAGAATGGTGAAGTAACATATGTCAAGCTGACTGGTGACGTCCGGATGGAAGATGTTGATTTTGGCTATACAGAACAAAAAACCATCTTGCATAACATTACGTTATTTGCAAAACCCGGTCAGAAAGTAGCGTTTGTAGGAGCTACCGGTGCAGGGAAAACGACAATTACCAACTTGATTAATCGCTTCTATGATATTGCAGATGGCAAAATTCGCTATGACGGTATTAATATCAACAAGATTAAGAAAGCTGATTTACGACGTTCGCTTGGTGTTGTGTTGCAGGAAACAAATCTGTTTACTGGCACTGTTATGGAAAATATCCGCTACGGAAAATTGGATGCTTCTGATGAATTATGCATTGCGGCAGCAAAGCTGGCCGGCGCGCATGATTTTATTACACGCTTACCTCACGGATATCAAACACCGTTAGCGAGCAATGGCGCAAGCTTGTCGCAAGGTCAAAGACAGCTGCTGGCAATTGCCAGAGCAGCAGTGGCAGATCCCCCAGTTATGATTTTGGATGAAGCAACATCTTCTATCGATACGCGGACAGAAGCGATTGTGCAGCGAGGTATGGATGCTTTGATGCATGGACGTACAGTATTCGTCATTGCACATCGACTTTCAACTGTAAAAAATGCAGATGTGATTATGGTGCTGGATCAAGGACGAATTATTGAGCGGGGCAGCCATGCAGATCTCATTGCCGAAAAAGGGAAGTATTATCAGTTATATACAGGAGCATTTGAATTGGAATAAAAAGTTGCGCTGCACTGCTTTATTGTGCGGTGCGCTTTTTTTGTTAGGTGCGACTTTGCACCCTTAATGAAAAAGAAGAATGGTGACAAATTGGCATTGAACAAATCCATTGCTCTCTCTTATCCATATGAGAACAAATCTGGTGAGCAATTCCTTGGAAAAATGAATGTATAAAAACAATTCCTCTTGTGATATAATGTACAAATAGTGGAAATTGCAAGATAGTAGGTGATTGTATGATGCAATTAGATCGAAGTATCATGATTGCTTATTTTGAACGAATTAAGCAGAACTGGTTATCAACCAAAGCATCTTTTCCTGAGACACTGCCAATTGTTACGCTATCCAAGAAAATAGCGAATGAACTATATATAGATCGTATGATGAAAGATGTCCAAGCTAAAAGAAAGCAATTTACAAAAGCAAAAAAGAAATATTGGATGCAGCAAATGCAACAAATGATGCACAGAGCTATCCAGGAAGAGAATATAATTGGTATCCGGAATTGTATGCCGGAGGCAAAGATTGATGCGATGCAGGCTGAGTTGATGGAGTTTCTTCGTCAAGTACGCACATTCGCACCTGAAATCAGCTTAGAAGATATTGGGCAGGCCATCCGGAATTATATTGTGTTTATTATGTTCAAAGAAATACACCAAGCACCTGCTGGGTTCAGCAATGCTGCTTTTGGCTATAGCATGTTATATCCGTTCACAGATAATTACATTGATGGGACTGTTTCTGTCCAAGAAAAACAACAGTACAATATCATGATCCGTAATCAGATCAAACAGAATCCAATCAAAACCACCACACTACATGAGAAGAAGACATGTCAGCTTTTAGATATGATTGAAGCAGAATTCCCTGTAGCCGATGATACAAGCATGGAGATGCTCTTAGAAATGATGCTGGATGCGCAAGTCGATAGTCTGAAGCAGCAATCATCAGAATATGCGCTCTCTTATGAGGATCGCTTGGACATCTCCATTTGCAAAGGCGGGTTGTCGGTATTTATTGACCGTCTTCTCATCAAACATCCAATTGCTGCGGAAGACTTAGATTTTTATCTTGGTTTTGGTCTTTATTTGCAGCTTGCTGATGACTTGCAGGATATTGAAGAAGATTATACGAACGGCAGTCAGACGATATTTACCTGCAATCTCCAACAAGAGGCAGTAGAGAAAACGATTAATCAATTATTACAGTTTGTGACGAATCTCGTTAATCATTTTTCATTTACATCAAAGGAACTACAGGAATTTGTTTTATATGCCAGCCAGCAATTGATTTTTACTTCTGTTGTACGCAGCAGGAAATATGTTTCAGAAGCATTTCTATGTAAAATTGAGCAGTATCTTCCTGTCACAATGCAGTACTATGAAGAAAGCAGGTCGCATATGCAGAATCAGCAGTCGCAAAAGAATGAAAAGCGCATCTTTCAAATGTTAGATGAACTTATCATAATGGAATAAATATAACTAGCAAACTAATATTCATGATAGGAAATATATGAGATTAATTAGCGTTCTTACGTTATGTTAGAACCAAAGAAGTGTTTTCTGAGCTATATAATGTTGCTAGTGGCTTTGAACATGCTTATCTCAATAATGATTATATGGGTTTAGTAGAGTTTGGAGTCTTGGATGGACGGACCCAAAAGGCAGTCTATCACTATGACTTGCATGAACATAGGATAATGAGGATGGATAACCCCAAGATTGGGTATGTGGCGCTTATCGCATTTCCGGCGATTACTTGTTTGTGCAGGAACACCATTCAAGTGATACGTATCGCGAATGATAAGCAATGATCACAGAGCAATGACTCTGTGTGAAATGGTGGATATCTACAATTGAATTTAGAGAGCATTCTTATGAAAGAAAATATTAGGTTATAACATCAAGGAATGTTTAGGGGGTATTTATGAAAATAACAAGACTTATTTGTATCGTATTGATCGTTTTATTTGCAACTGGATGCAGCTTGCAAGCTAATCCAGATTCTGAGCAAATCTCAAATCCAATCGTAACAACACCTGAAGAACCGTCTAAACCGGTTAGAAATGTTTTACATCAAGATGTCTTGAGAACACCTTATCAGTTGTATGAGGATACAGCCGTGTATCAAGATAAGATATATATATCAATCGGAAAAGTAAATGATTCGTACGAATCCCATTTAGAACAAGGAATTTATGAAGTGGATTTAAAGACGCAGCAGTATCAATTGCTTGTTCCGATTAAGGATGAATTCTGGTCTCGAAATATTGCGGTAAATCAGGATAAGTTATTTTATGTCCAAGAAGAAACGCTATATCAATTGGATTTAAAGACGAAAGAAAGCTCAGTATTTACAATGAAAGTGAAAGAAGTAATCGGGGTAAAAAATAATAACCTGCTATACTACACGTCAGAGTTATATCCGCCAAAACCAACAGATCCAATTGGAGCAGGAAATAGTTATCTTGTACAACTGATGATGTATAATTTTGAGACAAACAAAACTACCAATTTAGGTGAACATAATATCAATTATCTGCAACGATATGTGTTTGCTTATGATGATTTCTTGTACATTGCATTACATTCCGATGCAGAGGAAAGACCATCGGTTCTTCAAGTTGCTTATGATACACATCAAATAAAAAAGATAAATACTAATAATAAATATCTCAATATAATTTACCAGTATGATAATGCCACATACTTTGCCGATCATTATAATCATTCAGTACGAGCATTGGATAAGGATGGATTACGTGTTTTCGCACGTGAGGTGACGCTTGGCGACAAAGGAGTTGCGACAGAAGATGGTATCTATTATTTTACATATCAGCAAAGTCTTTATTCTCATCTAGAATTGCTTCGGTATGATGGAACAAAGGAAGTCATAACGGATCTCTATAATCTTGCAGGTGATGTAGAGCAAGTCTATTTGTACGATGATTATTTATACTATCTTGATGATAAAAACTTTGATGGTGTTGGAAGAGCGAAAAATGCTATCTTCCGTTTTGATTTGCATGATCATAGCATTTCGCGAGTTGATCAATCAAATGCAGACTATGTTTCAACTTATCGTATTGTAAAAGACTATATTATATATGCTGATAATGACATTCGAATTATGGCAATACGCGAATAATAAATAAGTTCTGCTGTCTTTTATTGAATGACCCTTAAACCAATGCAGTTTAATTTGGAAGAAGGGTTTTTTCATGACCATATGGTGTCGGGACAAAAATAAGGAAATTAAGAAAATGAAAGTGCAGTAAGCTGCAAGATAAATGGAAGTTTATAAAGCACATAGTATTGCTTAGACATGATGATTGAATGTGTTCTTTGAGTGTGCTATGCTGATTAGGAAATGATGCAGAAAGAAGGAATTACAATGAGTGAATGGAAACTTACTGAGTATAGCCATGGAGCTGGCTGCGGTTGCAAATTAGCGCCATCTGTGCTGGAAGCAATTTTAAAAGCTTCCGGTGTTACGAAAGCACATCCTAATCTGTTGGTAGGATATGCCCATAATGATGATGCGGCAGCATATGACTTGGGAAATGGCACATCGGTTCTTAGCACGACAGATTTTTTCATGCCAATTGTGGATGATCCATATACATTTGGACGGATCGCCGCAACCAATGCGATCAGTGATATTTATGCGATGGGAGGTCGTCCGCTCATGGCCGTGTCTATTTTAGGCTGGCCGGTATCGGTATTGCCGCCGGAAGTTGCCAGTGAAGTCATTCGTGGTGGCCGAACTGCTTGTGAAGATGCTGGGATTCCTTTGGCAGGCGGACATTCTATTGACTCTCCGGAACCAATCTTCGGATTAGCAGTAACGGGACTAGCAGAAAATAAGCAACTGAAAATGAATCATCAGGGTTCGTCTGGCTGTGCTATCTTTTTAACCAAGCCGCTTGGTATCGGCATTCTTACAACAGCACAAAAGCGCAAAAAAATCGAAGGGGAAGATATTCTTCCTGCAATTGCAGCGATGACAACTCTCAATAAAATTGGAGCAGAACTGTCTCAATTAGATGGTGTCGCTTCCATGACGGATATCACCGGCTTTGGATTGCTGGGGCACTTAGGAGAAATTTGTTCCAGCAGCAATATTTCGGCTGTTATCGAATTCAACAAAGTACCGTTGCTGCCAAACGTCAAGAAATATTTAGCGATGGATTGTATTTCGGGTGGGACACGCAACAATTTTAAGAGTTATGGACATACGATTGAGTCAATGACAGAAGAACAGCGTCATATTCTATGTGATGCACAAACTTCTGGAGGATTGCTTGTATTGGTGAAACAAGAAGCAATTAAACAATTTCATGAAATTACCCAAAAAGCGGGGATGCAGTTAGAACCGATTGGCTATACGTGTGAGCGATTTGAGAAGCTGATTCGGGTGATCTAATGCAATCCAGTAATGAGTTTAAACGTATTATTCTAGACCGCATCCCGCTCATTGATGTGCGCGCGCCCATCGAGTTTGAGCATGGCGCATTTCCAACTGCTGTCAATCTACCGTTAATGAATGATGAAGAACGGCGGCTGGTGGGAATCTGTTATAAGGAAAAAGGGCAAGAGGCCGCAATTAAGTTAGGATATCAATTGGTCAGTGATGAAATTCGTGCCCAAAGAATTGAAGCATGGAAAGAACAGCTTTTTGAACATCCTGACAGCATGCTGTATTGTTTTCGAGGTGGATTGCGTTCACGAATATCGCAAGCATGGATGGAAGAGACAACGGGGAAACCAATTGTACGATTGGAGGGTGGCTATAAAGCATTTCGTCAGTTTTTATTGAGTGAATTAGAACCTGTCAATGTCAGATGCAAGCCAATTGTGCTAAGTGGTTATACCGGAGCTGGGAAAACGAGACTAATCCAGCAACTTGAGCAAGGACTGGATCTGGAACAGATCGGCAACCATCGGGGTTCAGCATTTGGGGGGACACTTGTGCCACAGCCATCACAAATTGATTTTGAACATCGTCTGGCATTTGATCTGATAACACTTCAACAAAAAGGATATAGTCACATTGTAGTAGAAAATGAGGGCAGAAATGTAGGGAAATGCTATTTGCCTAATGATTTAGCAGCGTATTTTTCGCAAGGAGATGTTGTACTTCTCGAAACGCCACTAAGTGAGAGAGTATTGCTCACTTATCAGGAATACGTATTAGATGCACAGACCTTATATATTGCTCGCTTTGGTGAAAAAGGATTGCAAACATGGTTTGATATGATAAATGGCAGCTTAACTCGTATACAAAAACGTCTGGGAGATGAACGCTATCGCCGAGCACATAATTTGCTTGTGCTAGCGATGGAAGAGCAAAGTCGATCAGAAAATGCTTGTCTGCATCAAGAATGGATTCAAATTTTGTTGCAGGAGTATTACGATCCAATGTATTATCATCAGCTAAAAAAAATAAGTACAAATATTCTTTTTACAGGTAATTTTGAAGAAGTGTTAGCTTATCTGCAGAAGTTAATGTATAAAAAATGACTTGGTATAATTTTGAAAGGACTTTTAAACATAATCTTCCAATTGAAAGAACCGTTAAAGTAAATTTATAATTATTAAAATGCTTTATAGCGAGTTTTAAAATTTAAGTGATGTTTTGTTAACTGCTTTGAAGTTATTCATCCAGAAATATTTGCCTAACTATCATAGTATATAGTGTCATCAAGTTAGATATAGGAGGCAAAAGATGAATGAATTTGAATATCTTCAAAGGGCAGTTTCAAAAGTGTACATACCACATGCACGTTCTTGCCGCAAACGGTGCTGCTGTTGCATAGGTCCAACAGGACCAACAGGTTTGCAAGGTCCGACCGGAGATACCGGTCCGACAGGTCCAACAGGAGCAACTGGATTGCAAGGTCCGACCGGAGATACCGGTCCGACAGGCCCGATAGGAGCAACTGGATTGCAAGGCCCGACCGGAGATACCGGCCCGACAGGCCCGATAGGAGCAACTGGATTGCAAGGTCTGACCGGGGATACTGGTCCGACAGGCCCAATAGGAGCAACTGGATTGCAAGGTCCGACCGGAGATACTGGTCCGACAGGCCCAATAGGAGCAACTGGCTTGCAAGGTCCGACCGGAGATACCGGACCAACAGGCCCGATAGGAGCAACAGGCTTGCAAGGTCCGACCGGAGATACCGGCCCAACAGGCCCGATAGGAGCAACTGGATTGCAAGGTCCAACTGGTGATACTGGTCCAACAGGCCCAATAGGAGCAACAGGTTTGCAAGGTCCAACCGGAGATACTGGTCCGACAGGCACAGTTGTTTTAGCCTATGGTTCGCTAAGAGGCAATACAAAAAAACCTTGTTGTTAGCAAGATTCTTTTTGTAAGTTTATAAGTTTTCTGCCATATTCAATAATTCTGTTGACATGCTGGATAATGATTGAATCGAAGAAGAAACTTCTTCAGTAGATGCCGCTATTTCACTGAGTACGGAAGACAGTTCTTCACTTTGTTTACTCACTTTCCCATTCTCAACTTTTAAGTTTTCTAATATCGTAGCAATCTTTTTGGTAGAAGTAGAGCTGTTCTCTGCTAATTTTCTAATTTCACTGGCAACGACGCTAAAGCCCTTTCCGGCATTACCAGCGCGAGCTGCTTCTATGGAAGCGTTTATTCCTAAAAGACTGGACTGTCTTGATATTGTATAAACAGTATCTACTATACCATCAGTCTCTTTAACCGCCTCCAAGCTAACCTGCGAAACTTGTTCCATTTGATAACTTAGACCTGCAACTTTTTCCAAGCCAGCTGCATTTTCTTCTGTAGCCGTTGCTATTTGTTCAAGCGTAGTTGATAAATTTTGTGCCATATTCACTAACTTTTCTTTTGCATCTAATGATTCAGCAACGATAATACATCCAATCACTTCATTGTCATCAAATAAAGGAATAGCACGTCCCATATAGGGAACCCCATACACTTCACGAGGAACTTGTCTTGTAACTGGTCTTCTTCCATGAATTGCTTCTAGCGCAACTGAACCATCTTTTAACAATTCGCCTTTTTGTAACTTTAAATTTATTGTTTTGCCTGGTAATGCTGCCAATATTTTTTCGGTATCACTTATTGCAATATTAAAATCTGATGTCATTAAGTTTTGAAAAATACCAATAAAATTACCTAGTGTTTCTAAATGCTCCTTCTTCAATTTATCCTCCTAATTAAACTATTTTCAGTTATTTCATTTGTAAATTTATTGTAACATATGTATAGAAGAAATCAATGTTTTAATTACTAGACTGGTGCTATGAGTGATATTTTGTGAAAGCATAACTGAATTTAACTAGTTTGTGAATGTTTATTGCCTTTCCTTTGTAGGGCAGATAGGTTTCGTACTTAAGAAATCGATGATTATGTTGAGATTAAGGGCTATCAAAGTAGGAATAGATGATAAAAATAATAAGTCATCGAAAAAAGAAATAAAAAACTACAAAATTGAGTAATCTATCACTCTTGTAGTTTTTTTAGTCTTAGTATAGGATCTTGTTAAGATTGTGTTCCTTCATTTCTTCGCTATGCCATGCTACTACAGCAAAATTACCGTTTGTGTGGTTATCAACTTTGTTAATCCATTCAATTTCACTATTTGCTTTAGCTGAAAGCAGTCTATTTGTAGTAGCAGTACGATATAACGAATTATTAATAATCCACCAATTTGCGGAAATATTAGCACGTTTTAAATCTTCTTCCAGTCGTAATGCTTCATACACTGGTGTAGCTTCGGCCAATGTGACGATAACTACTTCGGTTTCTAATGGATTTCGCAAACGAGGCAGCAGTTTCTTGGCGGCTGCGGGGATATCTCCTTGTGTCCTTTTAATTTCTTGATTATAACTTTGTGTTGAGTCTAAGAGCAATAAGGTATGGCCAGTTGGTGCTGTATCAATTACAACAATTTCGTTATCAGCACGTTCTACTATCTCTGCAAATGCACGGAAAACAGCAATTTCTTGTGTGCAAGGTGAACGTAGATCTTCCTGTACATAGGCGATATCATCATCGGTCATTGTTAAACGAGCAGCTGACAAAATTTCTTCTTTGTATTTATCCAATTCCTTTTTTTCATCAATGTGGCTGATGGAAATATTAACATCCTCATTCATAATGTATTTTAAGTGAGCTGCAGGATCAGTAGTTGTCAAATGAACTTTTTTTCCTTTAGCGGATAGACCTAAAGCGATTGCGGAGGCTATCGTTGTTTTTCCTACCCCGCCTTTTCCCATCGTAAAGATTACTTTTTTGTGATTGGTATCTAACTGATCAACAATGTGCTGAACAGACTTCATGGTTTCATTTTGTAGAACTTTTTTTTCTGATTCAATATTATCATGCAGGAAGAATGCTCTAATATTTTCTATCCCGGTTACAGTATATGCTCTGAGGGGAATCATATAGGCATCCATAAAACGTAATCCAAGCGGAATGGAATTTAGTGCGAGCCGCTGCTTTTTATATAAATTTTCTGATATATCATCATCTTTTGCCTCCAACAAACCATTAATAATCAAAATTTGGTTTTGGATGCCGATATCCGATAGTTCTTTTGCTGCTCTATTTGCTTCCATCAATGGGCCAGTTTCCGGTCGGGAAACCAAAAATAAAGTAGTTTCTAACTTGTCAGCTAATACTTCTACTGCAAGCTTATAAGTCTCTTTCTTGCTATCCAGTCCTGATAATTGTCCCAAGCAGGATGCTCCATGCGTACTTTCACTGATAAAATTAGACCAAGCCGAAGGTAGCTGAAGCATACGTAATGTATGACCGGTAGGTGCAGTGTCAAAAATAATATGATCATATTTCGTTTTGATTACATGATCTGTAATATAGTTAGAAAAGGCATTAAATGCGGCGATTTCAACTGTACAAGATCCCGATAATTGCTCTTCCATATTATTCAATACAGAATCAGGCAATAAACCGCGGTATGGAGCAATTACACTTTCTCTATATTCACTTGCAGCTTGGAGGGGATCAAGATTAACAATGAATAAATTTGGGATATCTTGCAGAGCTGTTTCTTTGTTGGATAACTGTGTTTGAAAAACATCTTGCAGATTAGATGCCGGATCAGTACTAATTAATAATACTTGTTTGCCTGCATCCGCCAAAGCTACAGCAGTAGCACAAGCAGTTGATGTTTTACCAACCCCACCTTTACCGGTATAAAACATATACTTAGTCAAGTTCTGCTTTTGGGGATCAAAGTAGTTCATAGTATTCTCCTTTTGGTCTTTCTAACAGCATTTCCCGTCTGAACAGCAATTGCTATCAGAACAGCATGCATCTGAGCCAAATGAAATGTTAATCTTGCCAGGTTCCTTCAAGATATTTGTATTCAACCCAAGTAAACTGATTATTTCGTCATTAGTTGGATATCTGGAGCTGATTCTAATTTGCTCATCGATAACAGTTAAAGGCAAAATGTCAACACCATGTGTTTTTAATTCAGATTGAATGTAAGGTCTGTTTACAAATTCCATTGGAGCATTTGACAAATTGTAGCGAACGATTTCTACTCCTTTTTTATTCAAGGATTCTAAAACTGTGGACATTCTAAGTAATTCTGAATCAATACCCACACCGCAAATTCCAGTAGCACAGCACATAGCAGGCTCAAAAATAAGCATTTTCTTCATATTAGTCCTTTCTTTTTATAACAAAGCGCTATATATCGATAATTATCGATATGATTATTATATGCTTGATATCGATAGTTGTCAATGTGATATTGCTCACTATTTTTCATGAAAGAAAAAAAGAGGAGTGTCCTCTCTGATAATGCTATAACTGAATTTCATGGTTTTGAATTCTATCTGCTAAATTTCTGATATTGGCCTCGATAGTAGCGATGATTTTTTTGAATTCATCGTCATTCTTTCCGGTCGGGTCCTCTAATCCCCAGTCTTCTTTATATTTGCTAGGTAGATATGGGCAAACTACATTACAACCCATAGTCACCACAATATCAACTGGTGGAAGGTCAGTTATCAATTTAGAAAATTGTGTTTTTTCCATATCAATATCATAAAGGTCTTTCATTAATCTAACAGCATCTTGATTAATAGAAGGTTTTGTTTCGGTGCCCGCAGAATAACTTTCGAAAGAATTAAAGGCAGTAGATTTTCCCAGTGCCTCTGCTATTTGGCTGCGACATGAATTATGGACACAAATAAAAGCAACTTTTGGTTTCATATGAATGTTTCCTTTCAATCAGCAGTCTCTACGGAGATATACTTGCTTGGGATGCTTTAATTCATTGAGAAAATGGACGATATTGTCAAAGTACTCTGGATGAATGCTATACCTCATCCAAGCACCATCTCGAACTGCGTTGACTAATCCGCATTCAGATAATATTTTCATATGATAGCTAAGTGTCGATTGGGAAATACTTACATTTTCCAGGATATCGCATGCACACATTTCTCCGGAGAACAGCATTTCAACAATTCGTAGCCGAGTTTCATCTGAAACTGCTTTAAAAAAAATCACGTAATCTGCGTAAGATTGCATCTATGTCACTCCTTTTAGATCGCGATATTTAATTACATGTTCAGTATACTGGAACATATCGATAAAAGTCAATGTGTTTGATCTTTGATGTTTGTGTGACTGGTTGATTTATCAATCATTTATTATGCATTTCGCGAAAATAATGAGCCACACCTATTATTTTTTTCTAAAATAATTAGCACCAGTGTTTGTCTTTATTCCTAACGTTTACACTGAGCAGAGAGCAGCGTGTTAAAATTGGATAGCTTTAAATATAAATATGAAAATGGAATTTTATCGTTATATTTATAGGGGGAATTCATCTCCGATAAAAATAGCTAAAGCTATAATTTCATCAAAAAAGGCAGTTATCTTTCGTCTATTCGGTGATAACGGCCTTTTATCAACAATCTGAGGATTGCAACAAGCGATCCTTTTGACATTTATGCAAATGGAATACGGCGTTTATAGCTGCTGGGTATTTTCAGTTCCTTGCGGTATTTGCTGATCACACGGCGAGATAGCAAAATTCCGTCTTGCTCAAACCGTTGTTGCAATTCCAAGTCAGAATATGGATAGTGCGGATTTTCTGCATTGATGTAGGAGACAAGCAATGTACTAATTTCGAATTTGCTCTTATCTTGAATGCTTCGATGGGTTAGCAATGTTTTAAGCGGAATCAGTCTGCCTTGATACTCATAATATTTTCCCTGAATCGTCCTAGAAACGGTAGAGATATGCAGCTTTGTTGCCTCACTGATATCTGCAAGACGGCATGGCAGAAGTGGCTGCTGATCTAAAAAATAGGATTCCTGACGTTTGAAGAGTTCGTTAGATACTCGCAGCAGTGTTTGGTTGCGATGATGAAAGGCATCAATAAACAATTTAGACTCCTTAAAATAAGCTTTCCACTCATCACTCATTTCATTGGTATAAGGAGTTGTTTCAACTTGTGCGAATTGATAGGGCTCGATCTGCAATCCAAGGTCGTTTACTGTCACCAGCAGATCGGGAACAATATAGGAAGCTGCAGGGGAACTGCTTATCTCGCAAGGATATAAGGCGCATGTTTTGATTCGCTGCATGGCACATTGCACATCGTGGACCGTGATTTGCAGTTGTGAAGCAATGCTGTACCATGCTTTTTTGATGATATGATCACTATGATCGCTCAGAATCGCAATGCTAACAAAATCCTGTTTTTGCTGCAGCTGTTTGAGAATGAAATCCATACTATTTTTAGATGCAATGCCAAAAGGATCAAATTGCTGGACGATAGCAAGCTGACGCAAGAATAACTCTTCCGTCACATGCAGCTGTTCGCAGTAATCAGTAATGGAGTACGAAAGAAATCCGTGATCATCTAATGTCTCAATGATATATTCACAGATTACGCGATTGTGCTTTTGTTTCAAGGTTCGCAGCTGATAGCGCAGATCATCGAGAATTGATTGCGGATTACTGGCCAGATCCAGCTGCATTTGATTGACATCTACCATCCACTTTACATGAAGAAGCGGATTTCGATCAACCAGCTGTGCCAGTTCAGCAGCAAGAGCATGATTGCCGCTGGTTAGAAAATGCAACGCTTTCTGCTGATACTGGGTGTGAAACTGAACTGTTTTCTGCGTTAAACGTTGTTGCAAAACTGGCTGCATGATTCCACCACCTTTTTTTAATCATAATACAGAAAAAAGAGAATTGCACTAAAAACTAATTTCTTACGGAATCATTGGTGAATCAACTAAGAAAGTTCAATTACCATCAATACTTTGAAAGTAGCTTTTATGAATAGCTTGTGTTAGAATGCAAAAGAAGAGTCTGAATCCAGCAATATGATTTAAAGGAAATTTGACAGCTTTTTATCTACAAAGTGCTTGAAATCAGAGATAGCGGCATTAGTTATATGAAGTGAGGTGCAAACTATGTTGAGAAAAGATCGGATTTATCAGTATATATTAGATCAAACTGGGATCATTACATGTGAACAAATACAGCAAGGATATGAGGGGATAACAGCAACGCAGCTGGCAAGAGAATTAGACTTGGATCGTGCCAACGTCA
Organism: Bacillota bacterium; assembly: GCA_023388995.1. Classification (GTDB taxonomy): domain Bacteria; phylum Bacillota_I; class Bacilli_A; order Erysipelotrichales; family Erysipelotrichaceae; genus JAEWFD01. Next base: position 7,514 of record JAEWFD010000035.1, on the reverse strand, counting down.
GCAAGGATTTGCACCAGTTGTTTCAAGAGAATATACTGTTGAAAATCAATGGCAAGCCGGTACATTATTTCCCAGTGAACAAACTAGCGCAGCTGCTTGATTGTGAGATTACTGTGTTTCAGGTCGATTCTTTGGCAGTGCTGTTTCGCAATCATAAGAAAAGCAAAGATTCGTTTGAAAGCATCATCGGCAAAGATGGCAGTTTGAAAGCGGTGATCAAACAAGCAAAATCAGCGATGATCTACCCGCCGCATGGTCTGCATACATTGCTGACGGGGCCAACAGGTGTGGGAAAAACAATGTTTGCGGAGCAAATGTTCGAGTATGCAAAGTCGATGGGTATATTTGGTGCCCAAGCACAATTTGTGACATTTAACTGTGCGGAATATGCTAATAACCCCCAGCTGCTGCTCTCACAGTTATTTGGTTATACCAAAGGTGCCTTTACAGGTGCTGCCCAGGATGTGGAAGGATTGGTTTGCAAAGCAAATAATGGCGTACTATTTCTGGATGAGATACATCGTCTGCCTCCTGAAGGTCAGGAAATGATGTTCATGCTGATCGATAAGCAGGAATATCGGCGTCTTGGCGATAATCAGACCCGAAAAGCCAATGTCCTGATGATCGGAGCGACTACAGAGAATATCGTGTCCTCCTTGTTAACAACGTTTTTACGCCGGATTCCCATGGTAATCCGCATTCCCGCTTTGGAAGAACGGCCGCTGGAAGAACGGTTCCAGCTCATAGAGATGTTTTTTAAATCCGAATACAACCAAGTAAAAAAGCCGATTCTTGTGAAAAGCGGGAGTATGCAAGCACTGCTCGGTTATGTATGCAATGGCAATATCGGTCAGCTGAAAGCAGATGTTAAACTGATATGCGCCCGCGGATATCTGGAATCTAAGATCAAGAACATGGAAACAATTGCGATCGGCAAACATGTGTTATCGGAACATGTTTATAATGGTTTATCGAACCCCATTACTTTTGCAAAAACCAAAGAGCTGATTGATTTGCTTCATCATGAGGAGTTTGTGTATAATGAAGAAACTGATTTAGGGCATATTCAGATCAAAGATAATGAGGATATTTATGACCGCATCAATAAGCAATTTGATTCCTATGTCACCAAAGGCGTCAGCGTTGAGGAAGCGGTAGCCAATGTGAAGCTTTTTATTGAGAAATATATTGCACAGCTGCTGATTGAAATCAATGAGGAAATCAAAGAAGAAGAGGAACTGTTTAAGTTTATTCATCCACGGGTTTATAAAACAGTCGAGATTGCATTGAAGATTGCGGAGCAGAAGCTTGAGAGAACATTCAGCAAGCAGATGTATGTAGCGTTTGCCATGCATATCAGTGCCATCTTGGATAATAATCATAAGCATAATCTGCTGAAAGAAACAATTTACGAAGTAGTGCTGGATCATCCGAATGAGTTTGTCGTGGCAAAGATGATCAAAAGCTTTTTGCAGACTGAATTAGACTTTGAATTTCAGGAACAGGAAACGATCTTTTTTACGATGTTCCTGTCTTCAGATAAAGAAGCAAGAGCACAGGAAGAGAATCATATCGGGCTTCTGGTACTTGCTCATGGCAACGGTGTTGCGACCAATATGGCTGATGTTGCAAATACGCTGTTGCACACCGATCATGCACAGGCGCTGGATATGTCCCTGCTGGAACGAGTGGAAGATTTCTTGATCAAAGTGGAGAAGAAGGTATTGGAAATTGATGAAGGTAAGGGTGTATTGATATTGTCGGATATGGGATCATTGCTATCCTTTGGTGATATCATCAGCTTGAAAACGGGGATTGCGGTGAAAACGTTATCGATGGTTTCCACTCCGATTGTACTGGATGCACTTCGCAAGATTGTGATCGGTGATGTAACGCTGGAAGAAATTCACCGCGATTTAAAAATTCATGTGCCATATCTGGGAAGTAAGTTAATCACTAAAAAGTCATTGAATTTTGAAAAGAAGCCAACAATCTTGCTAACTTGCATGTCCGGTGAAGGAGCAGCGGTAAAATTAGGAGAAGTATTGCGGACAACCTTGCCAATTATCAGTGAAAATGGAATTGAGTTAATTCCATGCAATAAGAAGAGTTACCGCAATTTGCATTTGCAAGACAAGAAGATCATCGCAATTGTCGGGGCTGTTGATTTAAAATTGAATGAAGTCCCGTATATCTCGTCTCAAGAGATCATATTGGGTGAAGGCTTATACCAGCTCAATGCGATGGTCATGAAAGAAACAGGTGACGTACTTCAGGATCAGCATATACCAACGACGATTTTAAGCAGCTTGCTTGAAGATTCCTTAATCTTTCTGAATCCTAAAAAGGCGTATGATTTTTGCCTGGATTCCTTCCAGGCAATCCAGTCGCTGATTGAAATCAGGGATCATGACCGTATTTTAATCAACTATATGTTTCACGTTTCAGGAATGATAGAGCGTCTGATCCGCAGGCAGCCGCTGGATTATCACGATGCCCAGAAACGGATCAAACAGAATAATCAATTGTTTCTTGCAATTAAAGCTGCTTTGGTGGCAATTGAAGATGCCTTCATGATTCAGGTGAGCGACACAGAACTTGCATATTTGATGGATATATTCGACACAGAATGACACAGTTCGCTTTTTAATTTAAAAAAGACGCAGAAACCCTGCGTTTTCTTTTGTTCTTAAAACTTGGCATGAAATTTGCTACATAAGAGAGTGAAGAGGAAGGAAGCGCAATATGAAAGAGAAACAATTCTTTATTTGCTCCCATGGACATTTCTGCGAAGCGATTGTACGCTCAGCAGAAATGATTATCGGGCCGATGCCTGATGTGAAAGCATTTCCGCTGCTGCCAGGAATGTCTGTGGAAGAGTATCTGGCATTGTTGGTGCAAGCGGTTGATGCAGCTAAAGATACGATCTGTCTGGTGGATTTATTTGGCGGAACACCTTGCAATAGTGCCATGCTGCTATCAAAAACAGCAAATAACCAAGTGGTAACAGGGGTAAACCTAGCAATACTATTAGAGATGTATATGCAAAAGGATATGTTAGAGACACAAGAGCTGGTTGAGCATGTTGTAGAGGTTGGTCAGCACAGCGTTAAAAATGTCATGGAATTGGCTAATAAACGGGCAGGAGGTGAAGAACATGGCAAAAATTAGTCTAATCAGAGCAGATTTCCGTTTGATTCACGGACAAGTGATTACGAAGTGGGTCAAGCAAACCGCTGCAAACAAAATTGTCATTATCAATGATGCATTGGCACATGATGAATTTCTTGCAAGCATCTACATTATGGCAGCGCCTCCGGGGATTGAGGTGATGATTTATTCGGTAGATCAAGCAATTGCTGCTTGGAATGAAAATCAAATGGGTGATGGAAATTTGTTTGTATTGTTTAAAAGCATTGAAGAAGTATATCGTGCATTTAAGGGCGGCTTTCCGGTGGATTCACTGCAAATTGGCGGTCTGGGGGCTGGACCGGGACGGATCGTAGTATTTGGACCGATTACACTAGACAACAAAGATGCGAAGATGCTGAAAGAGATGCAAGATCAAAACAGTCATATTTACTTGCACCAAGTACCGGATGAACCGAGCATGGATTTCTCCAAAGTATTATCAAAGTTTAATTTTGACGTGAAGTAAAAAGAGAAAAGAGAGGAAAACATATGAATATCGCAATTGCAGCATTATGTGGCGTATTGTATTTCATGGGAACAAACCGAATTGGTTACGGATTAACAACGGCAACTGGTTCTCCAATTTTTATCGGCTTTATTTTAGGGTTAGTTTATGGGAATGTGCCTCAGGGCTTAATTATCGGAGGGACCATTCAGCTAGTATATTTAGGGATGATCGCTACAGGAGGAAATATTCCGGCTGACCAGGCACTGGCAGCAACAATTGCCATTCCGGTAGCATTGCAAACTGGGATGAGTGCCGAGATGGCAGTCGGACTAGCTGTTCCATTTGGTGTATTAGGTGTCTTTTTGGATCAGATCCGCCGTACTTCAAATGCTGCTTGGATTCATAAAGCAGACAAGTATGCGGAAGAAGGAAATGAAAAAGCCATCTTCCATTGTGCTGTTACATATCCGACAATCTTTGCGATTGTGCTTCGATTTGTACCGGTATTTGTGATCAATTTATTTGGTGCGGAAGCAGTACAATATCTGCTTGCAGTATTACCTAAATGGGTAATCGGCGGATTTAGTGTTGCAGGCGGCATGCTTCCTGCGATGGGATTTGCCATTATTATTGTCACAATTGGCAAGAAAGAGCTTCTTCCATATTTCTTCATCGGATTCTTCGCAGTTGCATACTTGGGAATCAATACTATGGCAGCAGCGATCTTCGGAAGCAGCATTGCATTGTTAAGCATCTTTAAAGCAAGTTCAAAGAAAGGTCAGGTAGCATAGCATGAGCACTGAAAATAAGCAAGCAAATGTACTAAATCCAAAGGATTTAAAAAGAATCTTTGCGACTTGGTTCTTTACAACGGAATTAAGTAATTCCTATGAACGATTGCAAGCTCTGGCATTCTGTAATGCAATTTCCAGCGGATTACGCAAAATATACAAAGACGACGAGGCTGGCTTTAGGGAAGCGTTGCAGCGTCATCTGCAATTCTATAATTCGGAAGGAACATTTGGCTGTGTGATTCATGGAATTACACTGTCGCTGGAAGAACAAAAAGCGAAAGGTGTTGAGATGCCGGCGGAAGTTATTACGGGTCTGAAAACAGGATTGATGGGTCCTTTGGCTGGTATTGGAGATACCATCATTTGGGGTACGATTAAACCAATTATTTTGGCTCTTGGCTGTTCATTTGCTTTAACAGGCAATTCGTTAGGCGCAGTCATTCCGTATATTTATCCAATCGTGATTGTAGTCATTGGATATTATTTATTAAAACTAGGCTATCATGTAGGAAAAGAATCTGTTATGAGATTCATGAAATCAGGCGTAATTAATGATATTATTACCGGTTCGAGTATCTTGGGGTTATTCATGATGGGGGCATTGTCTTCCAGTTATGTCAAAGTAAGCACCCCATTGAAACTCACCATGCAGAATGCGAATCCAATTGAGCTGCAAGCGATCTTGAATCAGATTGCGCCGGGCTTGCTGCCGCTTTGCGTTATCTTTGGGATCTATTACTACTTTAAAAACAAAGGACAAAACTACAACAAAGTGCTGCTGACCATCATTTTGATCTCTATGGTGGCAAGCTTCCTGAAAGTGCTGGGCTAGCATATGGAAAAAGAACAAGCAAAGCGTTTGATGGATTGCTATCTGGATGAACAGATGGATGTCTTGTGGGATATGGCTCGCTATATCCACGCAAATCCTGAGCTTGGGTTTCAAGAATTCAAAGCTGCTGAGGTACAATGCGACTTTCTGGAGCAACATGGCTTTCAAGTGGAACGAAAAGCGGGTACTTTGGATACGGCATTCAAAGCCAGCTATGGGACCGGAAAAACGAAGATTGCAATTGTTTCCGAGTATGATGCATTGCCTGAGATCGGTCATGCCTGCGGGCATAATTTGATCAGTACATCTGCTGTTGGTGCTGCCATTGGAGTAAAACAGTATATGGAAGAAAATCAGCTTGATGGTACGATTTATTGTATCGGAACGCCGGCTGAAGAAGGTGGCGGCGGCAAGATTATCTTGCTGGAACAGGGTGTTTTCGATGGAATGGATGCAGTGATTATGATGCATCCAACCAGTGCTAAGACGCGGCTGGCCGGCGAGTGCATGTCTTCCATGCGGGTAGCACTGAAATTCCATGGCTTGTCTGCTCATGCCGGTTCCCATCCTGAGAATGGGGTAAATGCACTGAGTGCAGCCAATCTCTATCTCACTGCTGTGGGACTGCTGCGGCAGCATGTAAAAGGTGATATGCGCATTTCTCATATCATCAAGGAAGGTGGCAAGGGCACAGGGCTAATTCCAGATGAAGTGGTGCTTGCCGGCTCAATCAGCTGCTTCAGTGTCAAAGACTTGGAAAGAGGTGCTGAGAAGCTGCGGAATGCAGCACTTGGCTGCGCGCAGGCACTTGGCTGCACAGTCGATATCAGCATTACCCCGGGCTATCAGGGACGCATTCCTAACAAAACATTATCGGATGTATGCAAAGAAGAGTTACATGCACTCAATGAGGAATTGATGGATGGAATGCCGTTTGATTACGGCGGTGAAGATTTGGGAAATGTTTCCCGAATAATACCAATTTGCAACCCGTATGTTACCATTTTTCCAGATTATAAGATCTCAAATCATACGGAGCAATTCCGTGAACTGGCAAATTCGGGTGCCGGCAGACGATGCTTGGAAATCTCAAGCAAAAGCATGGCTCGCACAGCTGTAGAATTTTTTCTGAACCCTCAGACTTTGGAAGCTGCCAAACAAGAATTAACCCAACGTTTGTTGGAAGGACAATAACACAACGGCATGCTTCCCCAACGGGAAGCATTGCCATATTAAAAGGGAATACAATGAAATTAAAAGGAGTATTTTATACGGTAGTATCTGCTTGCTTATTTGGTGTTACACCATTAATTGCCAAAAAGATATTGCAGATGGGGATGGAAGCAGAAGTGATGGTATTCTACCGCAACTTGCTGTCAATCCCAATTTTGCTATGTATTTTATGGATGAATCGGATTCCCCTTGCACTGCCTGAAAAGTCAGGGAAATCATTCATGCAGCTAGGTATCTTTGGTATCTCAATCACAACATTATTTTTATATTCATCTTATCGATTTATTCCGATCGGAACAGCAACAACGCTGCATTTCTTGTATCCGCTGGTTGTTGCGATTATTGCCTGGCTATGGTATCACGAGCGGATCTCCAAAGGAAAATGGATGGTGCTGGCAGCTTCCATGGTTGGCGTATTATGTTTTTTGTATGGTGAAAGCGGAGAAAACATGATTGGTATAGGTCTGGCGGTTGCATCTGCAGTGAGCTATGGATACTACATTGTGCGCTTCGAAAAAACAAGCTTGAAACAGGAAAATACCTATCTGGTTTCGTTCTGGTTTTCAATTGTAGTGTCCGGTTTCATGCTGACGCTGCAATTGATCCAGGGAAAATGGATGCCTCTTCCTTCACTTTCAGCCTTGCCTTGGCTGGCAGCACTTGCGCTTGGAACCTCGGTTTTGGCGGTTGCCTTTCTGCAATTGGGAATTCGCTATCTTGGCAGTGTGGTAGCCTCCATCCTATGCCTGTTTGAACCGATTGCAAGTCTTTTGGTCGGAATTACCGTATTGCAGGAACGAATTCGTTTGCCGCAGGTAATTGGCTGTATCGTAATACTGATATCCGTGTTGTGCTTGATTTATTTGGATTATAAAAAAGAAAGGAAACAAGTGTGAAACATCTAGAGGTAAGCATTCCATGACAAAAAGAACGCATCAGCGAACTATTAATGATTGATGAAGTACATTCCATTAAGCCGGAACTGGTGCTGGTGAAACTTGTGCTGAAATTTGTG
>JAEWFD010000045.1 GCA_023388995.1 Bacillota bacterium | reverse complement strand
ACACCTGTTCCCATCCCGAACACAGAAGTTAAGCATCTTTACGGCGAAGATAGCTATGCATGCCATAGTCAAAATAGCTAGTTGCCAGGCAATCCGAAAAAGTCAATCGATTCGATTGGCTTTTTTTGATCAGAAAAGAACGAAATCAGAAGTATGTTTTTTCCGTATTTCTGCCAAAGCATGGTATAATGAGAAAGGTGATTGTATGAAAAAGAAAGTAATGGTTGGATTATCCGGTGGCGTAGACTCTGCTGTAGCAGCATATGTCTTGAAAGAGCAGGGGTACGATGTTGTTTGTGCCTTTATGCGCAACTGGGATTCCATGACCAACAATGATATCTTAGGAAATCCCACAGGAACTGATCCTGTATGCCCGCAGGAGCTGGACTATCAAGATGCTCAGCGTGTTGCGGAGCAACTTGGATTGCCTCTTTATCGTGTAGATTTTATCAAAGAATATTGGGATTATGTGTTTCAGGCTTTTTTAAGCGAGTACCGCAAGGGAAGAACTCCAAATCCTGATATTTTATGCAATAAGTATATTAAATTCGACTCCTTTCTTCGCTTCGCGATGGAACATGGTGTTGATTATGTAGCAACCGGGCATTATGCCAGAGTTGTGCACACGGACACGGAGTCAATTATGTTGCGTGGTGTTGATAGCAATAAGGATCAAACTTATTTTTTATGTCAGCTTAATCAAGAGCAGCTATCTAAAACGTTATTTCCGATTGGTGATATGGATAAGGCGGAAGTCAGAAAAATTGCGGAGAAGCTTGGCTTAAGCATAGCAAAGAAGAAGGATTCTACCGGCATATGTTTCATTGGAGAACGGGATTTCCGGGAATTTTTGAAAAACTATATTCCAATGAAAGAAGGAAATATTGTCGATTACGAAACAAAGCAAATCGTAGGAACCCATCAAGGCGTGATCTATTATACGATTGGGCAGCGTAAAGGGCTTGGGATTGGCGGTCCTGGCGGTCCGTGGTTTGTGATTGGCAAAAATGTGGCTGAAAATGAACTTTATGTAGCCAGTTCCGACGAAGCGGAATGGCTGTATTCCACATCATGTACAGTGAATGACATGAACTGGATCTCCAAAGTGCGCCCAGCGGGGAAAATGCAGTGTACAGCAAAGTTCCGCTATCGCCAGGCTGATTGCCCGGTATATATGGAATTTATTTCCGATACCGAAGTGGAAGTTACCTTTGTGACGCCGATTAAGGCGGTTACCCCTGGACAAGAAGCAGTTTTCTATGATGGGGATGTTTGTCTTGGCGGCGGGGTAATCGAAACTATATTTAAGAAGGGGCAAGTTGTCACATACATACAAGAGGGAGGAATTGCAGATGAATCAGCTCGTTCAAAACAGTGATTGGTATCAAAATAAGGTATATTCCGCTAAGCGTGGATGGGGAATGCTTGCTTACTATGTAATAGGACATATTTTGGTGATTCCAATTGTATTCTATGTGGCCTTATTGATGGCATATGACGAAGCAACAGCAACGCTGTATGCACAAGCCGTCAGTGATTCCTTTAGTCTGCTGTTTATGTTGATGTTGTTTTTGCCGCTGCTTCAAGATTCTTTTGAGCGCATGAAGGGCAAAGTAGTTTATACGGTTCTGCACAGCATCAAATGGTATGTTCCGTTGGTGCTATGCAATGCAGGTGTTTCGATGATTATTCAAATGACAACGAATCTAACGGAGAGCAATAATCAGGCAATGGTAGAACAAATGTTTAAGCAATCTATCTTGTCCATTGCCATTCCTTCACTGCTGGTAGCACCAATTGTTGAGGAACTTGTATTCCGTGGAATTATTTTTCGCAGCCTTCGCAAACATGGCTTTTGGCTGGCAAGCTTGGCCAGCTGCTTATCTTTTGGCTTATTGCATGTGGTGACATCACTGTTTACCGGTGATTTTACTGATTTGATTTTTGTATTGCCATATGCAATTATGGGTTTCTTTTTCTGCCTTGCGTATGAGAAAACAAAGAATATCTATGGATGCATCATACTGCATGTCTTGAATAATACAATTGCGATGCTGGCGATGGTGTTTATGCTATAAAAAAGATGGAGGATCAGCAATGGAGATTACCGGAAAATTAGTCGTGCAAGTATATCGGCAAGAGTATTCGCAATTTACAGTGGCTAAATTCCGCTTGTATGAGCTTGTGGAAAAGGATATTACCATTACCGGTTATTTTCCGGCCTTGCAGAAAGATATCCTCTATCGGTTGTTTGGTGAGTACAAAGAGCATCCCCGCTATGGGCTGCAGTTTTGTGTTGAGCGTTTTGAACGAGTTTTGCCAAGTGATGAGGAATCTGTCGTTTCTTTTTTATGCGGTCCTTTGTTTCCCGGTGTCGGGAAGAAGCTGGCACAAGCGATTGTGGATCAGTTAGGTGCCGATTGCTTGCAGCGGATTCGCGATAATGCGGATTTGCTATCCCTGGTGAAGGGAATGAGTGGCAAAAAGAAGACGGCTATTTTAGAGGGGCTCTCTGCCAATCGTGATCTGGAAGATAGCATGCGTTTTTTCACGACTCATGGGCTGGGTATCCGCAACATTATGAAATTAGACCAAATCTACGGCAAAGATGTATTGGATATCGTACGCAACAATCCCTATCAGCTGGTGGAAGATGTGGATGGCATTGGCTTTGAGACAGCTGATAAGCTGGCAAAGTCCATGGAATTTGATCTTCGCAGCAATCACCGCCGCAAAGCAGCATTATATTCCTTGATTTTAGAAATGTGCATGGCCAGCGGTGACAGCTATGTTTTAAAAGAAGATTTGGAAGCGCCGCTGATACGGAAACTGCAAGATGATGAAATTGACTTTTCCTATCTGTTAGAACTGCTGATGCAGGAGAAAAAAGTGGTTCAGGAACAAGATCGGATTTATCATAGTACGCAGTATGCAGCTGAAAATGGCATCGCCAAATATTTTGGATCATTTGTTGCCAAGCCGCAGCTAGAACTGGATGATGGGCTTTTAGAAAGCCTGCTGTCTAATATTGAAGAAGCGGAAAACATTCGCTATGAGCAAAAGCAAAAAGAAGCTATCATCCAATTTGTGAAGCATCCGTTTCTCATCTTGACAGGTGGACCAGGAACGGGGAAATCGACAATTGTGAAGGCAATGATTATGTTGTACAAGCGTTTGTATCCCCATCAAATGATTGCCTTATGTGCACCGACAGGGCGTGCAAGCAAGCGCTTGAGTGAGCTGACACAGACGGAAGCCACCACCATTCATCGCCTGTTGAAGTGGAATTTGGAAACAAATACCTTTGGCATGAATGAGGAATCACCGCTGATGTGTGATTTGCTTGTAGTAGATGAGTTTTCGATGGTGGATAACTGGATGTTGTTTCAGCTGCTGGAAGCAAGCAAGCTGGTCAGCAAAATAGTTTTTATCGGAGATGAGGATCAGCTTCCTTCGGTAGCTTGCGGCTGTGTATTGCGGGATTTTATTGCGTCAGATCAATTTCCAATGGTTCGCTTGGAAAAAATTTTCCGGCAGAAAGAAGGCAGCGATGTTGTTTCTCTTGCCTATCAACTAAAACATCAGCAGCCGATTGTCTTTTCTGATATGAATGATGTGAAGTTCTATGATTGTTCGCCATATGATGTGCGGGAACTGGTCAGCAAGATTGTGGAGGCAGCGATTGACAAGGAATATGATTTAAGTCAAATTCAGGTGCTTGCGCCCAAGTACAGCGGGAATGCAGGAATTGATGCATTAAACCATGCACTTCAGAAGTTGTGCAATCCGCCAAGTCCGTTCAAGGCTGAATTGCAAGTAGGCTATAAATTGTTCCGGGAAGGAGATAAAATCCTGCAATTGAAAAATGAGCCGGAGCAAGATGTATACAATGGCGATATCGGGATTTTGGAGGAGATCGTTCATGCTCAGGAAGACGAAGATCGCAGAAACCGCATTATTGTGAATTATGACGGTATTTTAGTCGAATATACGGCGGATACCTTTTATCATATTACACATGCCTATTGCATTTCTATCCATAAGTCGCAGGGCAGTGAATATCCGATCGTGATTATGCCGATGGTCCATGAATATCAGTTCATGCTCTCGAAGCGTCTAATTTATACAGGCATTACCCGAGCGAAAAAGTCTTTGATTCTGCTTGGGGAGCGCAGTGCTTTTGAGAAGGGAATCTTGACGATGGATCGCAAAGAACGCCTGACAACGCTGTGTCATCGTATCGAAGCTGTTTTTTCTTTGCATAAAATGGCGCAAAGCTCGCATCCTAATGACGAGGAGTGATGACGATGAAATTAGTATGCAAGACAACGGCATTTATGATGGGTATTGCAGCGGGCATGTATGTTGCCATGAATTACGAGAATGAGCTGGATGATCTTTCCCATTATTATGCGAAAACCAAACGGAAAATGAAGCGCTCGATGCGAGTGATGGATCATTTCATGTAACCCCGGATGCGGGGTTTTTTATGAAATTAGATCACATTGTTCGTCAGTCGCGCTCGTATGTCTTTGTCTTATTATCGGCGGTTTTGTTTGTGCTGCTTTTGCAGCTTGCCGGTATTTGGCCATATTTGGTAGCATTGTATGATGCTTTAATTCCAATCATGATTGGCATCGTGATTGCTTTTTTACTAGAACATGGAATTTCAAAGCTGCAAGTACATACCAACCGCTTTCTGGCAGTAACGCTTGTCTATGGCATTGGCATTTTGGCAGTGGTTTCGATCATGATATTAGTGGGACCATTGCTATATACGCAGCTGCAGGTGTTTTTGAGCTATCTGCCGCAGATCTTGCAGTATCTGGAACAGTTTCTTTCGCAAGATGCAATTCGTCCCGTATCCGCCAGCACCTCCTGGCAGTCGATTATGTCGCAAGGCTATGCCATAGCCCTCAGTACGATTGTCAGTGTCTCGACTACAGTCAACCGGCTGGTTTTCGGATACCTTGCAGGATATTTTATTTCGCTTGATCAGAGCTTGTTCTTTCATTTGTTTAAGCGTGCGCATTTGAAGAATGAAAAACAGCTGATTCGGTTTGGAAAAACTTGTTCCAATGTAATGGGCCGGTATTTGCTTGGCATGAGCTTGGATATGCTGTTTTTATTGGTGACTTTTTTCATTGCTTTTTTGCTGTTGCAATTTCCCAGCCCGCTTTTATATGCAACGATTTTGAGTTTGCTGAATATGCTGCCTTACATTGGTCCGACGATTGGTACGTTAATTGTCGTGATGGTTAGCATGGTTACTTATCAAAATCCTTGGTTGATTGTTTTGATTATCTGGCTGATCCAGCAAATGGAATCTAATTATGTGCAGCCGTTTATTTTCAAAAAGACAATGGATTTGCGGCCGATTCTGACATTGACGATGATGTTTATCACAAGTGCCTGGCTTGGTTTCTTTGGAATGGTGCTGGCACCGATTCTGGCTGCCATTGTCCAGATCGCCTATCGTTCTTATATTGTATCTTCCAAGATTGAAACAGTTGGCAGTTGGGAAGAGGTGTGGTATAATATCGACGAGATCGAAATCGATGATGAAGAGAAGTAAATGCAACAGCGCTATACAGAGAGGAAACGGCTGGTGAAAGTTTCTTGGCGGATGCAGTGAAAGCTACTTCGGAGTGAAGAAAACTTACGCTATCCTAGCGTTATCAGGACAAGAGATGCATGCGCCGGTTCGGGCATGAAACAGGATGGTACCGCGTCATTGACGTTCCTGAGCAGGGTACCTTTTTTTATGGAGGAAAGTATGAAACAAAGAACAGGAAATGAAATCCGGCAGTTATTTCTAACGTATTTCGAACAGCAGGGGCATATGGTGGAGCCAGGTGCTTCCTTGATCCCGCACAATGATCCAACTCTGCTTTGGATTAATTCCGGTGTTGCAGCATTGAAAAAATATTTTGACGGTTCTGTCAAACCGAAAAGCAACCGCATCTGCAATGCGCAAAAATCAATTCGTACCAATGATATTGAGAATGTCGGCAAGACAGCGCGGCATCATACCTTCTTTGAAATGCTGGGAAATTTTTCTATCGGTGATTATTTCAAAGAAGAAGCAATCGCATTTGCGTGGACTTTTCTGACAGATGAGAATTGGATTGGCTTTCCGAAAGATAAGATGTATATTACGATTCATCCGGATGACAGCGAAGCATACCGCATTTGGACTACCAAAATGGGTGTTTCCCCATCCCGTATTTTGAAGTCGGAGGAAAACTACTGGCAGATCGGTGAAGGGCCTTCAGGACCAAATACCGAAATTTATTATGACCGTGGCGAAGCATATGATCCGGAAGGAATCGGTGAACCGTTATTCTTTGAAGAACGGGAGAATGAACGTTACTTGGAAGTATGGAATGTGGTATTTTCGCAATATGATGCAAAAGAGGGCGTAGACCGCAAAGAGTTCAAAGAATTGCCGCAAAAGAATATTGATACCGGCATGGGACTGGAACGTTTAGTCAGTATTGTGCAAAATGTTCCAACCAACTTTGATACGGATTTATTTACACCGATGATTCGCAAAACCGAAGCATTGGCAGCAAAGCCATATTCCGCAGAAACCAGAATGAGTTATTGTGTCATTGCGGATCATGTTCGTACAGTTACATTTGCATTGGCTGACGGTGCGCTGTTCAGCAATGAAGGACGTGGTTATGTACTCCGCCGCATTTTGCGCAGAGCAGTGCGCTATGCTCGCAAAATTGGGATTCAAGGGGTATTCATGGATCAATTGGTACCGGTTGTGGTAGATACCATGAAGGAGTTCTATGGTTATCTGGAAGAAAAAACAAGCTACATTCAAAAGCTGGTGAAGGCAGAAGAAGAACGCTTTATCGCTACGTTGAATGAGGGTGAGAAATTAATGATGGATGTAATCGCAGCACAAACATCCAAGCTGATTGACGGTGCCGTTGCCTTCAAAATGTATGATACCTATGGATTCCCATTGGAGCTGACTGTGGAAATGGCCAATGAACATGGCTATGATGTGGATGAAGCAGGCTTCCATCTGGAAATGGAACAGCAGCGCCAAAGAGCGCGGGATGCTCGCGATGAAGGCGAATCGATGTCCAGCCAGGCAATCGACTTGATGAATTTTACAGCTGCAAGTACCTTCTTGGGCTATGAAACACTTCGTGCCGAAGGAACTGTAATCGGGCTGTTCAAGCAGGGGGTTAAAGTAGAAGAATTAACTGATGAAGGTGAAGTGATCTTTGATCAAACACCATTCTATGCAGAAAGCGGCGGACAAGTAGCAGATCATGGTGTTTTATCGAATGAAGGTACCATGGCTCTTGTATCTGATGTACGAAAAGCACCGCACAAGCAGCACTTGCACAAAGTTTCCGTGAAGCAAGGCAGCATTCGCATGGGTGATCGCTTTGCGTTGCAGGTAGATGAAGATCTGCGCAATGCAATCAAAGCCAATCATAGTGTGACCCATCTGCTGCAAGCAGCTTTGCGGCAGGTTGTTGGCACGCATATCGGGCAAGCAGGCAGCTATGTTTGTGATGCATATATGCGCTTCGACTTCACCCATTTTGAAAAGGTAAAAGACGAGCAGCTTGCTGCAATTGAACAGATCGTAAACCGTGAAATTGCAAAGCATCTTGATGTGCAGACGCAGTTGATGAATATTGAGGCTGCAAAGACTTCGGGAGCAATGGCATTGTTTGACGAAAAATATGAAGATGAAGTACGGGTGGTTTCGATGGGATCTTTCTCCAAAGAATTATGCGGCGGTACTCATGTCTCTAATACGGCAGAAATTGGGGTCTTCAAGCTGCAGTCCGAAGAGAGCATTGGTTCGGGTATCCGGCGGATTACCGGTACAACGGCATATCATGCATATGAAGAATTTAAAGGCTTGGAAACAACGCTGTCTGAAATCGCTTCTTCCTTAAAGATGACAAGCCTGGACGGGGTAGATAAGAAAGTAGCGGCGCTGCTGCAAGATTTTGCGGCACTTCGCAAAGAGCATGCCCAACTGCAATCGCAGCTGATTACCCTCAAAGCGAATGAATATCTTGCACAAAAAGAGATGATCGGAACAGTTCCAAGTATTTTCTTGACACTTTCCAATATGAATGTGGAAGATATGAAATCGCTGGCAAGCACATTGAAGGAAAAAGCAGGTTCGCTTGTCGTAGTGCTGACCAGCATTCAGGATGGCGCTGTTACCTTTGTGGTCGGCGTTACCAAAGACTTGAATCCAAAATTGCATGCTGGAAGCTTAGTGAAGGAACTGGCTGCAATGTGTGATGGCAGAGGCGGCGGCCGTGATGATTTGGCGCAAGCAGGCGGCAAAGACAGCAGCAAAGCAGCGGCAGCAATTGAACAGCTAAAACAAAAATTAGCAGCATAAGAAGGAAGGGCACGAATGTGCCTTTTCATTTTAAAGCTGGTTGTGTTAGAATGAAGACGGTTATGCATGATTTGAGAGAATACAGGAAAAAGCAAGTTACAATGCTAGAATAAAAAGAAGGGGATAGATAGGTATGAGTGAATTACAATTGATTATGAATATTGCAATGATTGTATTGCTGCTCTTTATTGCTGGTTTGCTTGTGCTGCTCGCTAAAAAGGATCAGCATGCAAATATGCAGGCATTTTTGAAGCAGAACGGGGAAGAACAGCGGGATACTGTGGCCAAGCAGCTTGCAGCAGGGACAACGGAGCAGTTTCAGCGTTTTTCCATGATGCAAGACAGCCTGCAAGCCACCTTGCAGGGCAATCGTGAAGAAATCAATAAACAGCTGCGTGACTTTCAAATGCAAGTTGATCAGCGGCTGAATCAGATGCAGCAAAGCGGTGCCGAGGGCAATGAGCGAACGAATGGCATGTTGAGCAAAACCTTGCAGGATAGCCGGACGGAAACCAACGAGCAGCTGAGCAAGTTTTCCACCCAGCTGGATGCCCGCTTGTCATCCATTCAGATGCAAACGCAGGAAACGCTGCAAGCAAGCCGTGTCGAAACCAATCAGCAGCTGCGCGAATTTCAAGCGCAATTGGATGCTCGCTTGCTGTCTATTCAAACCGGAAACATAGAAACTATGGAGAAGGTGAATGCGACACTGGAACAGAAGATGAAAGCCTTGCAGGAAAGCAACGAGAAACGTTTGGAACAAATGCAGGGTGTTGTTGACGAAAAGCTCCAAAAGACATTGGAAACACGGCTGGCGCAGTCTTTTGAACTTGTCAGCAAGCAGCTGGACAGCGTGCAGCAGGGATTAGGCGAAATGAAGAATTTAGCTGCTGATGCCAAGAGTTTAAAAAATGCACTGACAAATGTAAAAGAACGCGGTACCTATGGGGAAGTCCGGCTGGAAAAGCTGCTGTCCGATATTTTGGCACCAAGTCAATATGAAGTGAATGTGGAAATCAGCAATAACAAACGTGTGGAATTTGCCATCAAACTGCCTGGAAGCGGAGATATGCCGATTTTACTGCCGATTGATTCCAAGTTTCCGATTGAGGATTATAATCGCTTGCTGGATGCCCAGGATAAGCAAGGCATAGAAGATGCACGCAAATCCCTAGCGCAGAAAATTCGGGTATTTGCAAAGGATATTTATGACAAGTACATCGTTCCGCCGAAGACAACGGACTTTGCATTGATGTTTTTGCCAACGGAAGGGCTCTATGCGGAAGTGGTGCAAAATGCTGCATTGTTTGAGGAACTGCGTGATAAATATAAGGTGACTGCGGTTGGAGCAACAACGCTTTCGGCTTTTTTAAGCTCATTGCAAATGGGTTTCAAAACCTTGGCAATTGAGCAGCGCTCCCAGGAAGTGTGGGATACATTGCGTGCAGTAAAATCAGAATTTATCAAATTTGGTGATATCTTGGATAAAGCTCATAAGCAAATTCAGACCGCTGACAAAACACTGGAAGAAATCGTTGGGAAACGAACACGAGCAATCAACAGAACCTTGCGGTCAATTGAGGAATTAAGTACAACGGAAACAACGGAATTTCTGGAAGCAGAAGAAGCATGAATGGGTGAAGCATAATTTCTGAATATTCAATGCTTATCTATCATTTCCGACGCTAAATAAATGCAATTGCTCTTTCATTCTGCTTGAAAATCTTGTACAATACTAGTAAAGGAGGCGAAATTATGCAACAACAACATACGGAAACCATGCCCTTTAGTGCAGAAGAACTTCGTCGTGATCATATAAAGCATATTTTACGTTTAACAACAGAAGCCTTAGAAGAACGCGGATACAATGCAGTAAATCAGTTGGCAGGTTATTTAATCTCCAATGATCCTGCGTATATTTCCAGTCATAAAAATGCGCGCAGCATTATCCAGCAAGTAGAGCGCCATGAAATTATAGAAGAATTGGTTCGTGCCTATTTGAAAGAGGAGACTGAATGAGGATTCTGGGATTAGATTTAGGCAGCAAAACGTGCGGAGTTGCGGTCTCTGATGCCCTTTGCATGGTGGCGCGGCCGGTCGAAACAACGCGTTTTCGGGATCAAGATTATGAAAGTTGCTTAACACGCATCCTGCAGCTTATCAAAGAACATGAGGTTCATAAGATTGTTCTCGGCTTACCCAAGCATATGAATGGTGATATTGGGGAGCGGGGACAAATTTCCATGCATTTTAAAGAGATGCTGGAGCACAATAGTAGTGTTGAGGTCGTGCTGGTAGACGAACGATTGTCGACGGTACAAGCTCAGCGGATTCTGATCAGTGCCGATGTATCCCGCAAGAAACGGAAAGCTGTCATTGACCAGATGGCTGCGGTCACCATCTTGCAAGGATATTTAGATGGCCAGCATAAATAGACCAAAGACGGCGGACGGCCGTCTTGTGTGCGAAAATAGGACAAAAGGAGAATAGAACAATGGAAGATAACAAACGCTTGATCGTCGTCGATCAAAACAATCAGGAAATTGAAATGGAGATTTTGTTTACCTTTGATGATGAAAACCGCGGCAAGAAATATGTCTTGTATACCAATCCCAATGATGAATCCGGTGAAGTTTTTGCTTCTAGCTATGACGAAGAAGGCAACTTATTCGCTGTAGAAGATCCAACGGAATGGGAAATGATTGAAGAAGTATTTGGAGCATATCAAGATGAGTTTGCGAGTGAAGAGGCGTAAGCCACAGTTCCTGCGCATCTTCGCAGTTCTGATTGTGGTTGTTATATTGGCAGGATTTGGTGGTGTCCAGTACTATCAAAGCAAGATCGGGCCTATCCAGTCGCAGTCGGAACTTGTAGAGTTTAAAATTGAAAATGGATCAACGGTAAATCAAGTTTTAGATAACCTGGAAGCCCAGAAGATGATTCCAAGCAGCATGATCGGGAAATTATACACCCGTCTCAACAAAATAGACCCTATCCGGGCTGGTACTTATCAGATTGACAAGAGCTGGTCGCTGGCGGAGATCTTATCATTCGTGGCGGGAAATAACGCTGTTGTGAATCAAGTGCTGGTGACGATTCCGGAAGGAACGTGGGCTAAAAATATCGCTGTGAAGATTGCGGAGCAAACCAATGTAACGGCAGTAGAACTGCTGGCTCTTTGGAGCGACAAAGTTTTTTTGGATGAGATGATTGCGACGTATGATTTTCTGACAGAAGATATCTACCGAAAGGAATTGTTTATTCCGTTAGAAGGGTTTCTGTATCCGGAAACTTATTATTTCTATGCGAATACGACAGCCCGCGATGTAACGATCAAGATGCTGGATCAAACAAAAAAGATACTGGCACAATTTGAAACGGAAATCGAGGAGTCTTCTTTTTCTATATTCGAATTGATGACAATGGCTTCACTGGTGCAGTTTGAAGCGAACAATCCAACGGATATGAAAATGGTGGCGGGCATTTTCTTTAAACGTCTGTCCATCAGCATGCCAATTCAAGCAAGTGCAACGGTTTGCTATGCCTTGTATGATGATTACAAGTCATGGCAAGATTGTGAGTACAATATAGACATTAATTCGCCGTACAATACATATTATGTGAATGCTTTGCCGATCGGCCCAATCTCCAATCCGGGACTGGATGCGCTGGAAGCAACCTTTCATCCGACGAAATCAGACTATTTATATTTTATCAGTGATGTCAAAGGAGATCGCAAGAATTATTATGCGAAAACCTATGCAGAGCATTTACGAAATATCGAGAAATATGCAAAATATTTAAAGTAGGAGCAGTAGTATGAAAAAACCATTAGTAATTGGAATTGCCGGAGGAAGTGCGTCGGGGAAGTCATCGATTTCCAAAGAACTCAATAAATTATGCTCAAAGCAGAAGTCCGTATTGATCATTCGCCAGGATGATTATTATAAAGACCAATCTTCGTTGTCCATGGAACAACGAGTCCGTACCAACTATGACCATCCGTTTGCATTTGATGATGATTTGCTGGTTGCGCAATTGGAATTATTAATTAACGGACAGCCAATTGAAAAGCCGACCTATGACTTCGTGAACCATACTCGTTCTGACATCACGGAAAAAGTAGTATCAGCGGATGTCATCATTCTGGAAGGGTTGTTTGTTTTAGAAAATGAAGAAATCCGCAAGCATCTGGATATCAAAATTTTTGTGGATACGGATGCGGATATCCGCTTTATCCGCAGAATGCTCCGCGATGTGAAGGAACGGGGAAGAACACTGGATTCGGTTGTCAATCAATATGTGAAGACAGTGCGGACGATGCATGATCGCTTTATCGAACCATCCAAGCGGTATGCGGATGTAATCGTTCCAGAAGGCAGTGAGAATACGGTAGCGATTGATTTGATTGCTACAAAAATTAGTAGTATCATAGAAGAGTCTGTGATATAATACCAAACATGAATGGAGTGAAATTATGGCACAAAATAACAATAAAGTTTTTGTTACGCAAGATGGATATAATGAATTAGTCAAAGAACATCACAATTTAATCCATGTCATCAGACAGGAAGTCAGAGAAGAATTGCAAGCGGCGAGAAGCCAGGGGGACTTGTCGGAAAATGCTGACTATGATGCAGCGCGGGATCGCCAGGCAAAGGTCGAAGCCCGTATTGCGGAACTGGAGATCATGCTCAATAACATTGAGATTATTGATGACAGCAAAAATAAAAGAGGCGGCGTAAAATTAGTCAAATTGGGTACAAGAGTTCGTCTGAAAGACCTTTCTACAGGGGATGAAGATGAGTATACGATTGTCGGTTCTGTTGAAGCAGATCCATTCAACGGAAAAATTTCTAATGTTTGTCACCTTGCACAAGCAATTATGGAACATCGTGAGGGTGACGTTGTAACGGTTCATTCCGAAGAGTCTTATGATGTTCAAATTATTAGTATCCAATAAGCGCAATTGCGCTTTTTTTTAGGATTTTCCTGTATTTTCTGCTATGATAGGGAAAAGGAGATAGCATATGGAACAAAAAAGATGCCGTTGGGCCGAGGGTGCACCGCTCTATTATCAAAAATATCATGATGAAGAATGGGGTGTGCCGGAATATGAAGACCAAGCCTTGTTCGAGCTTTTAATTCTGGAGGGCTTTCAAGCAGGGCTTTCATGGGCTACGATCTTAAGAAAACGGGATGCGTTCAGAGTGGCATTTGATGGTTTCGATCCTTATGTTGTAGCGAAGTATACGGAAGATAAAGTGCAAGCATTGATGGACTGCGAAGGTATTGTTCGCAATCAGTCAAAAATTAGATCAGCTGTAAGCAATGCACAAGCTTTTTTGCAGATCCAGCAGGAATTTGGATCATTTGCTGAGTATATCTGGGGCTTTACCGAGCGGTTGATAGTGACTAATACAACGGATCAATTTGCAACTACTTCGCCGCTGTCGGATGCCATTTCCAAAGATTTAAAGAAACGAGGAATGAAGTATGTGGGATCGACGATTGTATATTCCTACTTGCAAGCAATCGGAGTGATTCATGATCATGAAAGAGACTGTTTTTGTTATCGCAAATCTTAGGAAAGAATAGAACATGAAAGAATGATACAGCAGGAGGTGTTCGTTTTGTTGCGAGGACTGATCTTGCTGTTTTTAGTTGCCGGTTGTGCTTCGTTGCCGCAAGCAGCTCAGCTGCAGAAAAAAAATATTCAGGTCGAAGTCAGAGGTGCGGTGATGCATCCGGGCATTTACGAGCTTTCGCGCAATGCAGTCATTGGTGATGCGATTGAGGCGGCAGGCGGATTGTTGCCTGATGCTGATATTTCCAATTTAAATCTGCTGTTTGGCGTAGGAAATCAGGATGTCATTCAGGTATCGGCTAAACAGGAAAAACTGCGTATTTCCATCAATACGGGATCAGCAGACCAGTTGATGCAGCTGCCGGGAATTGGAAGTAAAACGGCGGAAGCCATTATTGCTTATCGCCAGCAAAATGGTCTTTTTCAAATGGTAGAAGAATTGATGCAAGTAAAAGGAATCGGTCCTAAGAAATTCGCTAAATTGCAGGAGTATATTTCATTATGATGGCATTGCGGCTGGCACTTACCTTGTGGTTGACTGCAGTCTGCTTCTTATACCAGGCATATTGGATTGTACTACCACTGAGCTTGCTATTGATACGCTTCTCAAAAAAGCATATTGGAGGCTATCTGCTCTGTGCTTTAATCGTATTCATGCAATTGCCGCGGGCTGCTGCTGTTCCTGATACCTTTCAAGGGCAAGTAACCGCAGTCAAAGATAATGCGGTCATCGTTAGAATCAAGGATCAATCTGTTTTGATATATAATGTTTCCGGCGTCTATGACCATGATACAATTGCGTTTGAGGGCAGCTATCAAGCTGTTACGGGATATCGTAATTTTCACCTGTTCAACTATGAAACTTATCTAAACCATCAGAATATTCGCTATCAGCTGTATGCCACAAAAGCAGAAGTGCTGAAAAGAAGCAATTCTTTGCTTGCCGGATTGCAGCAGAAGATCGAGCAGCAGAAAAATCCTCTCTTTCAGTCATTAGCCAAGCAGATGCTGCTGCAATTCAAGGAAGATCCGCATCCGCTTTTGCACACGCTGCAAAGCAGCGGCATGCACTTGTCTTCTTTGGTTCGCGGCAGTGATCGGATACTCTCCTTGCTTTGTACAGGCACCACGCTGCTGTGGAGTTCTTGGCTGATTCCGTTTTTACTTCTTTTATGCTTTGGTCCGCAGATTGCAGTTTTGCGCATCTTGCTTAGCCACGGACTTCGGTATTTTCCACTTTCTCGCTCTACCAAAACCGGGCTTTTGATGATCATATTGTTATTGCTGCGACCTGGCTGGGCAACAGGACTGGCTTTTATCTTTCCGATGACCTTTCGGATTGCATCCATATATCGTCTTTCTGCTCTGCCGATGTACTGGTTTCGGCAGCTGCTTTCTATTCCGATGTTACTTGCCTCACAATTCCAAGTGACGCTCATGCAATTAGTGCTATTTCCGCTTTTGCGGCACTTGTTCGCATGGTTATATGCAGGTTGTTTTGTGGCTTTGCTATTTCCTGTACTGCAAACTCCATTGGTTGCCATGTATCAGCTTTGTGTACTGCTAATTGACCAGCAAGCATGGCTGGCATGGGGAATCACCGGACGGATGTCTGTTCTTTTGGCAATTATCTGGGTTGGTGTTATCTGCTCTATGCAGTCATCACCTCGTAAGGCTTTCTATATGTTGCTGGCACTGGTGGTACTTCACTTTGGCTTGCTCATTTTTCAGCCATTTGCTCGGATTACGTTTTTGGATGTCGGCCAAGGAGATGCAACCTTGATTGAATTGCCTTTCCGCCAAGGGAATATCTTGATTGATACAGGCGGACATCCAACCAGAGATATCGCAGAAGCTGTTCTGGTTCCTTATTTGCATAGCAAAGGAATTACCAAGCTGGATCTTGTTATCTTGACGCATGAAGATGTAGATCATAGCGGCGCTTATGAAGCACTTGCCCAAAAAGTAAAAATAAAGCAGACAATAAAAGAAAAACAAAGCAGACAAGGATCAACTTCACAAGTACAGATCGGACCAGCTGTCTTTCAGCTGCTTTTGCAAGATCATCAATACCAGACTGCCAATGACAACGGACTAATTATCTTTCTGGAATTATATGAGAAAAGGCTGTTGTTTATGGGGGACGTTGGCATAGCAGTGGAACATGATTTGCGAAAGAAATATGAGTTGCTGCAAGTAGATTATCTGCATGTAGGACATCATGGTTCCAATACTTCTACCAGCAAGGAATTTTTGCTTCATACCCAGCCGGCGATGGCCGTTATTTCCAGCGGACGCAAGAATCGCTATGGTCATCCGCATCAGGATGTCATTCAGCGGCTCACAAAACAGAACATAAAAATTGTCGATACCCAAGATGCCGGAAGTATTGTATTTTATTTCAGTAAATTTATCCGATTTTATCGGACATATGCAGAGCATTTTGGTATAATAAATGCGGTGATATGATGAATTATATATTGTTTGGTGAGGAAGAATATTTGATAGAACAAAGAGTGAATGCCATCCTCAAAGAAGTTTTGAGTGAGCATGCGAAAGAAGGTACTACGTACTATGATGCTCTGACTACAAGCATGCAGGAAATTATGGATGATGCTTCGATGCTTCCGCTGTTTACAGATCGCAAAGTCATCATTGTTCAAAATCCTTTCTTTTTGACGGCGTCTCTTTCTAGTTCTGCAGTTGTGGATGAAGAACTTTTTCATGCTTACTTCCAATATCCAAGTGATTTGTGTGTGCTCATCTTTGTTTGCTATCATGCATTGGATGAGCGAAGAAAAATAGTGAAGTTTTTACGCAAGCATTGCTATGTTGAGGAATTCAAAAAACTGGAGAATTATGAGCTGCAGCGTTTTGTGACACAGGAATTAAAGAGTGCGCAGGTAAAGATTAAAGACAGAGATATTGAATATCTATGCAAAATGCTGGGCAATGACTTACTGACGATTAAGCAGGAACTGGAAAAATTGAAACTTTATGATGGCGTGATAGACACTGCTGTAATACAAGCCTTGATTACACGGCCGCTGGAAGATAATATTTTCGAACTTGTGAATGCCGTGATGGCACGGGATATGAGAAAATCATTTGTGATATGGAATGATTTTATTACCTTGAATAAAGAGCCTTTGCAGCTGATTGGCGCACTTGCTGCCCAGTTTCGCTTTTGCTATCAGGTTGCCTATCTGCAATCATCCGGTCTTCGGGATGATGAAATTGCCAAAGAGCTGGGATGCAAGCCATACCGCGTCACAAAAACAAAAAGTACCATGCATCGGGGTACACCGGACCAGTTTTTAGGAATGCTGGCAATGTTATCTGAATTGGACCAAAAGATTAAAAACGGTCTGATTGACAAGTACAATGGATTTGAGTTATTCTTGATTCAAATAGGAATGGAGGGATCATATGGAGTCCATTACGGAGTTATTTAAGATTGGTCCGGGACCGTCTTCTAGTCATACACTTGGCCCTAAACGAGCAGCGGAGCAGTTTTCCAAAGCCTTTCCGGATGCAAAACGATTTGTGGTGGAATTATACGGTTCTTTGTCATTGACCGGCAAAGGTCATTTTACCGATAAAATCATTTTGGATACTTTGGCACCCAAAGAAACGCAAATTCGCTTTCGCAGCGAATTCCATACCAAACACCCCAATACCATGGTTTTTCAGGCATTTGGGAATCTGGAGCAAAAACTTGGGGAATGGGTCATCTATTCTGTTGGCGGCGGCTCGATCCAGATTGAAGGCAAACCTTCTTTTGTGGATCAGCATGTATATGATCTGCATACCTTTGATACGATTGCAGCCTATTGCAGTGAGCAAAAATGGCAGCTATATGAATATGTTTTTTCTGTTGAGCCGGATTTACCTAAGCATTTGGAGCAGGTCATCCAAGCGATGTTTAAGAGTGTTGAGCGAGGGTTGGCAAGATCCGGCGTGCTGCCTGGTAAACTAAAATTTCCGCGTATTGCGAAAAGTATGTATTTGCAGGCGCAAAACTGCGATGATGAAATTGAAAAAGAAAAGAACTATGTAACAGCATATGCCTTTGCGGTTGCTGAGGAGAATGCTTGCATGGGAGAAGTCGTTACGGCGCCGACCATGGGGTCCTGCGGCGTTTTGCCAGCTATTTTGTATTATTACTATTATCATAAAAACATGAGCCGTACGAAGCTGATACGGGCATTGGCAACAGCTGGTTTGTTTGGAAATATCGTAAAGACAAATGCAACTATTTCCGGTGCTGAAGGTGGCTGCCAAGCTGAAATTGGTGTGGCCTGTGCGATGGCCAGTGCTGCGATTGCCTGTTTGAATGAACTTCCGAATCATCTGATTGGGTATGCGGCAGAAATCGGAATGGAGCATCATCTTGGACTGACCTGTGATCCGGTCGGCGGATATGTGATTATTCCCTGCATTGAGCGCAATGGTGTCGGTGCATTGCGGGCGATTGATGCAGCACATTACGCAAAATACATCGGAAAAATCAAACCGAATTTTGTGAGCTTTGATGTTGTGGTTCGTACTATGAAAAATACAGGTCAGAAAATCCCGATTGAGTTGAAAGAAACTTCACTGGGCGGATTGGCCTTGGAAGTGCCTTATAATGATCAGGAAGAAGAACAATCCAGCTAGCGCTATTGCCAGCTGGATTGTTTACATTCATAAATGATTTGCAGGTTTCCAAAACGCACGACTTGCCGAAGCTTCTGAAAACCTAAATATTCTAGCAGACGGCAGGAGTTCAAGTTGGCAGCTTGTGTTTCTGCTACAATGTGCCCCAGCTTTAAATTTTGAAAGCCAAATTGCAATAGATGAGTGAGCGCTTCCGTGGCATATCCTTGCTTCCAAAAGGCCGGAAGAAATTGATATGACAACTCCCAGGCAGCGATATCATGATGGGGATCCAGAGAAACCAGCCCGATTAGCTGATGGTCAGCTAACAGCCTGACTGCAAAGTAATAGCCTTGGTGCTGTGCCTGTGCGCTGATCATGGCTTGAAAGGAGCGCAAGTATTGTTCGTTTGAAACAGGTCCGCCTAAAAATTGCCGGACTTGCTCATCATAATACAAGGAAGAAACCTCAACCATATCTGACTCCTGCAAGGCAAGTGAACAACAGCGCTCCATAACTTTTTGCCTCCTAATAAAAAAAAGCGATTAAATCGCTTCATTATGCCAAAGCATTAACCAATTTGCTTAGGCGGGATTTTTGACGGCTAGCGTAATTTCTATGATGGATTCCGCTTGTTACAGATGCATCCAGCATAGAATTCACATTGTTATAAGCAACAACCGCTGCTGCTTTATCATTTGCTTCTACAGCCTTCAATACGGCTTTGATTGCTGTCTTGAGTGCTGATTGTTCAGAGCTTACGACGCGGTTTCTTTTGTTGTTTGTACGAACACGTTTGATTTGTGACTTAATTTGTGGCATGATTTCACCTCCTAGGATTTTTACTAATGAATTATAGCAAAATGATAGTAAAAATGCAAGAAATAATAAAGAAAACGCAAACTAATACTGGAGGCATCATAACATGAAGAAAAATTTTACTGCTAGAACCGATTTTGCAAGTGAGAGAATCACGAATAAAATCAAACAAGATTCATTTGAATTAGAAACAAAGGATTACAATGGTGTAGAAACACAGATGATTCGGGTATTAAAAGACAAGAATCCCTTGTCTTCAAAGAAAGGTACGTATATTTCCCTTTCTTTTGAACATCTAAATGACAGCGAGATACGTGATCATGTCACCGAAGTCATGGTAGAAAAGCTGCATTTCATGATTGGCCAGCAAACAAAATCTTTTGATCGCGTATTGGTGGTAGGGCTAGGAAACAGCATGGTCGTTGCAGATGCATTGGGTCCTAAGGTGTGCGAGAAGGTGATGGTCACCTCGCATTTATTTGAACAAGAAAACGTTCAAATGGAAGAAGGTATTCGCAGTGTTTCTTGCATCACTCCCGGCGTTATGGGACAAACAGGGATTGAAAGCAGCGATATTATTTTTGGCGTCTGCGAAATGATCCAGCCATCGCTTTTAATCGTTGTGGATGCATTGGCAACCAAATCCATGGCCCGCATTAACAAGATGATTCAGTTGTCGGATACAGGAATCGAACCAGGCAGCGGGGTCGGCAACATCCGCAAAGCAATTGATTATGAAACCTTGAAAATTCCGGTCATTGTAATTGGAGTTGCTACCGTTGTGGATGTAATCAGCATAGCCCGTGCTGCGATTGAAATCAGCATGGAACAAGAAAGCAAGAAAATTGATGAGCAGCATATTGAACAAGTCATGGAAGAATTGCTGCAGGAAGAGACTATGCAGCTGATTGTGACACCAAAACAGATGGATGAAGACTTGGTGCATCTCAGTGAGGTGATTGCGACAGCAGTCAATACAGCTATGCATAAGCAGTTTGACAAGATGTAAGATTCATAAAATTCATGTTTCGCGCATAGATACTTACGAAGAGGTGGTGTCTATGCGCAAACTATTTAATGTACTCGGCAAGCTGCTGTTAATTGGCTTCTTCTTTTCGCAAGCATTATTTCTGGATGGTATTAAGGAACTGCTGCACACCGGGAATAAAGACTTATGGTATCATTCCATTATGAATATGAGTGATGTGATTCACTCTAAATCCAAAGAAGTAGATTTTACGAAAGAACTGCTGCTGACAACCCAATATGAAACGAATAGCTTAGAACAAGTTGATTTTGAACTGCCGCCATATTCCAATGTGGAGATTATCGATACACCGCAAACGCCGAATCCGCCAGTGCAAACGCCTTCCAAGCCAACCCAGCTCAAAAAACTCCAGAACATCAAACGAATCTATATCTACAATACTCACCAAATGGAGGAATATCTAGACCAAAATACAGTCATGGAGGCAACGCAGTATCTTGCAAACAAGCTGCGCAAGGGCGGCATGATCGTGGATACCGAACTCAATGACTTTGTGGGCTATGGCCGGGAAAAGGACTGGGGCTACAATGATCTCTATAAAGTTTCCAGATACTTTCTGACCAAGAAACTGGAAACCAACCAGTATGATCTGATTATTGATCTGCATCGCGATTCGCTAAAGCGGGAACAAACGTATTTTACGGCCAATGGCAAGGATTATGCGAAACTCATGATTGTCATTGGAACACTTTCTCCGCATTTTGATGCAGCTTATTATAAAGCGACGACCTTATCTGACAAGATCAATCAAGGTGGTGTTGCTATCATGAAATCAGTCTATAAGCAGTATGCAAGATACAATCAGGATTTTCAGGAAAATATGATGCTGCTGGAAGTAGGTAGCAATCAAAATAAGTACGAAGAAATTTTGAACTCACTGGATATCTTTGCAAAAGCACTGCTGGAGCTTAAAGGGGAGTGATTGTTTGCGCTATTTACTAGATGCTTTATTAATCGTCGTTTTGCTGGTGATTGGAAGCGCCTTGCAGGATTATTCCGAGAAGTTAAGAACGCAGGAGCCGCTGCAAGAACGAGTGGATCAATTTGAGCAGGATATTTCCAGCGGAAAGATCATCCGCGATGTGTATAGCACCAAAAAGCCATATTTGAAACAAATTGAAGAAAATAGTGCCGGAAAACTTGCTCAAAAAGCAAGCGATATGGTCATTGATTTTGTGGATATCACGATGAACTTCACATCAGAGGTCATGAAGCAAGTATGGAAATAAGCAGATTCCGGCAATCTGCTTTATTTTTATTGATAATGTCTATCACACAAGCATTTATGCATAAATTCCATATTCTATAATGAGCAAGCACGCTAGAAGGGAGAGAATATGGAATATATCCGAATACTGGCAATTCTGGTAATAGGAGGGATTGCTTATTATGCCAATCAGAAGCAGGAAATGAAAAGTCACTTGATTGCATGGATGACACAAGCCGAGTTAGAATTTGAGTCCATCGCAAAAGCAGGGCCGCTTAAGATGAACTGGGTCATTGCGCAATTGAAACAAGCATATATTCCTGCGCCGCTCCACAATATGATTCCAAATGTGTGGATTGAGCGCATGGTGCAGCAAGTGTTTGATCAGGTACATAGTTTTATTGAAGTGCAATTGGAACATCTTGTTTCCAAATACTTAGGAGTGGCGAAATGATAGAGCTTCTTTACACCTACTGGCGCGAATCGCTGTTTGCGATTTTGAGTGCACTGGTATCCTGGATGGGAAAGAATTTGATTTCCTATAAGAAAGACCTTGACCATACAAAACATGGTGTGAAAGCATTGCTTCGTGATCGTATTATAGGGAATTATAACTCTTATATGGAGAAAGGATGCATGCCAATCTATGCCTCAGAAAATATTGAACAAATGTATCAGGAATATAAAGCACTTGGGGGGAATGGATTGGTGGATGGACTCATGAACAGAATACGGCAGCTGCCGATTGAAAACAATTGTGCGTTGTGATTGACCAAAAAAGGACTGCACCATACTTGATGCTGTCCTTTTCGTTGGGAGCTGTCAAATCGCAAATCAGCAATTAGCGCTGCTCATCATGGAAATCAAAAAAAGAAAAGGCATAAATACCGGATAATCCGACTAAAACGTAGATAATCCGGGAGATAAGAGACAGATTGCCGAATACCGTAGATACTAGATTAAACTCAAATAGTCCAATTAAGCCCCAGTTTAATGCTCCGATAATTACAAGCAGCAAGGCAATGTTGCGAATGATACGCATTGATATCACGCTCCTTTTTAGTAGTGTGAGCATGTTTTCACATTTTATAATGCAACTTTTGCAAAAGCTTGCAGCCTTGCTATGGGGTAACGTAAATGAAACAAAAGGCAATTTGGTGCAACTGGTGAATAAGATTGGTGATAATCATCGCATTAAGAGCGACTATTGCGATGTTCATTTGAAAAAACATATGCTAAAATAGGAAAGAAACAAATTGTTTTCCTGCGCTGGAGCAGTGAAAAGCAGATATTGAAAAGCAGAAAGAAGAGGATCGCATGACAAGAGTTATTTTTATGGGAACCCCCCAGTTCGCATGCAGTGTACTGGAACAATTGATCCGGGATCAATATGAGATAGTTGCTGTGGTGACACAGCCGGATAAGAAGGTTGGCAGAGCGCAGACGATTGTGTATTCTCCGGTTAAGGAACTTGCGTTGCAACATCAGATTCCGGTACTGCAGCCGTTTAAGATGAAAGAAGAATATGCAAGCATCTTAAACTATGAACCGGATCTGATTGTGACTTGTGCCTATGGGCAGATGCTGCCGGAAGCGGTATTTTCTTATCCGCACTTAGGATGCATTAATGTTCATGCATCTCTTTTGCCGCGGCTTCGCGGGGGTGCTCCGATTCACAAAGCGATCGTATATGGCGAAGAAAAAACCGGTGTGACATTAATGCGTACGGTTAGAAGAATGGATGCCGGCGATATGTGCGGGTTCTTGGAAACAGAAATTGCTTTGGCCGATACCTATGGAACGCTGCATGATCGGCTGATGGGATTGGCAGCTGCTTTGATTCATGAAAAACTGCCGGACATCATTCAGGGAACAGCACAGTTTTTGCCGCAAGATGATGCGCAGGCGACGATTGCTTATGCCATTACCAAAGAGGAGGAGCAGCTTGTTTTTTCCAAAACGCGCATGGAAGTATATAATCACATCAGAGGTATGATTCCATCACCGGTGGCGCATGGCATCATCAAGGGAAAAAAATTAAAGTTTTGGGGCGTTCAATTAGGAGAATTGCAGGAAGATGCAGTGTTAAGCGGTACAGTTTGCGGATATGAGGAAGCCGGTATAAAAATAAAGGTTCTTGATGGATATATCTATGTCAGTGAAGTGCAGCTGGAAGGCAAGACAAGGATGCAGGCAAGGGAATTTATGAATGGCTTTGGCCGCAATCTGATTGGTGAGAGATTTGAGTGAAACCACTGGTAAAAAATTGTATTTGTTTTACTCTTTTTGTCAGAAGACGCAACTTGTCACAGCATTCTCGCAGCTTGTCGGGAATCAGTTGCATTACTTATAAAAACAGATATGATGAGAGTGTCTCATCAAGGAGACAGATATGTTTAAGATAAAGTTTGAGGAGCGCAAAAAAGTGAAGGTTATGCAAGCACTTCAAGTACAAGAAGGGGATCCTTATGAAATTGTACTGTGCGAATATCCTTCCGATATGGAACAGGGCAAAATCAATCTGGTATTCGAATTAGATCAGCTGCCGCAAATTGAATCATCTTTGCAGTTCATGACCCAGGTGCAAGCCACGAAGCTTGTTGGCAAAACAAAGCAGGGGGAAGTCAAAGTAAAGATTGATGACATTTTATATGTTGAGTCCTTCGGAAATGATATCTTTGCGTACACGAATGCAGCAACCATTGAGTTGCCTAATAAGCTTTACCAGTTGGTAGAGGAATTGGAGCCGTTTGGGTTTATTCGGGTCGGAAAGTCCTGTATTGTGAATATCGCTAAAGTTTATGCGATTAAACCTCATTTTAATGGAAAACTAACGTTGACGCTCGATAACCAGCAGGTAATTGAAGTGAATCGAACTTATGTAAAGTTATTCAAAGCATACTTGAAGAAATAGGAGAGTGATAAGAGTGTTGAAAATCATTGGTAGTATTGGATTGTTGCTAACAGCTGCTTATTGCTCATATCAGATTATTCGTATCCGGAATTGGCAGAAGCTGCTGACAGACAAGCAATCGCAATTCGGTGTTCATAAAACCAACAACAATATCCAGATTAAACAGTTAAAAACTTGGGGAAGTACATTGGCGAGTGCTTTTGTTCTTCTGATTGTGGTAAGTCCGCAGCAATTGAATCTAAATCAAAATGCGAGAATGGCGCCTGAGACTGCGAAAATAGCACCTCAAGATACGCAAGGGACTTATTCCTTGACGGCTCCGGAATCCCCGAAAAATATGCAAGCGGATAAATTTGCTTATTCAGGAGTGAATGCCTTTTTATATCTGCAAAAGGAACCGGAACAGATGGATACCATTGTCATTGAACCAATCAGTGATGATGCTGTGCGTCTCAGCCATGAAGAATGGATGAATCTTCTCACAAAATCATTGGAGCCTGTTACGGCACCGATGATGGAGGAGGAAGTTGTGGTCAAAGTTACGTTAAAAGATAGCAGCCAGCTGGTTGTGAAACTGGCAACGGAAGAGGATGCTTGGTATTTAATTGACGAAGAAACACAAGCGCTGTATCTGATGCAATAGGGAAATTCATTACAAACCACAGATTTGCTTAATCAAGCAAATCTTTTTTGTGCGCTATACGCTGATCTGCTTCATTTTGCGAGCAGAAGTCGCCAATGCTTGTTTCCTTATGAAATAGTGTAACTGGCACTATTTTATTTCTCTTTTTTTTGATATAATAAACGTTGCTTTAGAAGGAGCGGAACCATGAATCAACAAAATATCAGAAATTTTTCCATTATCGCGCATATTGATCATGGGAAGTCCACACTTGCTGATCGTATTTTAGAACTAACCAGAACGTTGGAACAACGGGAGATGACGAATCAAATCCTGGATTCTTTGGATTTGGAACGCGAACGTGGAATTACCATAAAATTGAATGCCATTCAACTGCAATATACTGCCCTAAACGGCGAGGAGTATGTCCTGCACTTAATTGACACTCCAGGTCATGTCGACTTTACTTATGAGGTTTCACGCTCCTTGGCTGCTTGTGAAGGAGCGGTTTTGGTTGTGGATGCGGCCCAGGGAATTGAGGCGCAAACACTGGCTAACGTATATTTGGCTTTGGATAATAATTTAGAAATCATTCCGGTGATCAACAAAATTGACTTGCCATCTGCGCAGCCGGAACGAGTAAAAGATGAAATTGAAAACGTAATTGGCCTGGAAGCACACGATGCTCCGATGATCAGTGCTAAGTCAGGATTAAATATTGTCGATGTATTGGAAGCAGTAGTGCACAAAGTACCGGCCCCATCGGGCGATGTGAATGCACCCTTGCAGGCGTTGGTCTTTGATTCGGTGTATGACAGCTATCGCGGAGTTATCACATATGTACGGATTAAACAAGGAAAAGTACAGGTTGGAGATGAGATTTTGCTGATGGCCACCGGAGCCAGGTATCTGGTTACTGAAGTAGGGATTCGAACTCCAAAAGAAATAAAGAAAACGACGTTGGTTACGGGCGAAGTAGGCTGGATTGCGGCAGCAATCAAGTCGGTTCAGGATGTGCATGTCGGGGATACCATAACATTGGCGCAAAATCCGGCAAAGGAACCGCTGGCAGGTTATCGCAAAATGAACTCCATGGTTTTTTGCGGACTATATCCCATTGACAGTGCCCGCTACAATGATTTGCGCGAAGCGCTTGAAAAGCTGCAGCTGAATGACTCAGCGCTGCAATTTGAGGCGGAAACATCACAAGCACTGGGGTTTGGCTTTCGCTGCGGCTTCTTAGGATTATTGCATATGGATGTGGTGCAGGAACGTTTGGAGCGGGAGTTTAATTTGCAGTTGATTGCGACAGCACCTTCTGTTATTTATCATGCGTATTTGACGGATGGCAGTGACTTGCTGGTAGACAATCCATCCAAAATGCCTGATCCGATTCGCATTGAACGAATTGAGGAACCATTTGTGAAGGCAACGATGATGACACCGAAAGAGTATGTCGGAGCCATCATGGAGTTGTGCCAGAAAAAACGTGGCGTTTATTTGGATATGCAATATATCGATGATTCACGGATGAATCTGGTCTATGAAATACCGCTAAGCGAAATTGTTTATGATTTCTTTGACCGCTTGAAATCCATCTCCAGAGGCTATGCCAGCTTTGATTATGAATTAACCGGATATCAAGCAAGCAAACTGTCGAAGATGGATATTATGCTCAATGGGGAGATTGTAGATGCACTATCCTTTGTTGTACATAAGGATTTCGCATACCCGCGCGGAAAGGCGATTGTTGAGAAACTGAAAACATTGATTCCGCGGCAGCAATTTGAAATACCGGTGCAAGCAGCAATCAACGGCAAAGTAGTTGCCCGCAGCGATATCAAATCACTGCGTAAAAATGTCCTGGCGAAATGTTACGGGGGCGATATTACGCGTAAGAAGAAGTTGCTGGAAAAACAAAAAGAAGGCAAGAAACGCATGAAATCGGTTGGCAGTGTAGAAGTGCCGCAAGAAGCGTTTATGGCTGTTTTGTCGATGGATGAAGAATAATCTCCTATTATGGGAGATTTTTTCTTTGTTTGTCTAAGATGTCCAAATTGACGGCAAAACAGATTACAATAGCGTGGGGTGATGCGTATGATAACAAGTGCACAAAAATATACGGAAGAACAATATTTGTTTTATGAAGAATTGCAGGAGCGGTTTTTACCGATCCAGCTGGAAGTTATCTGGAAAGAAATTCAAACATACCGCCAGCTTTTTTTACTGCCGCTTGCAAGCGATGCTTATGTGATCTATCATTTGAAGATCCAAATAGACCATGCCCGGATTGTGCAGAAACTGCAAAGATTGCTGCGCGAGCAGGAAGGAGCGCTCACAAAACCCCGTCATGTTTCAGAGGAAGCATATGGGTGGGTGGAGAGCCGCTACCAAACCAGGATGACCTATCCGCTTGCGGAGCTTTTGCAAGAGATGATGATCACCCGGATCACACAGGAGTTTTTGGCGCAGTATGAAAAATTGCCGTTGCTGGTGCGGGTATTTGTCGTGCAGCAGCTGAGTGATGAACGCATCAAGGAAATGATGATGTTGCAGCTGTTGTTTGAAGGGCAGCTGCCATGGGATTTGCTTGCAGAGATACATGTTGTTCCTTTCGGAAAGGATGCCACAAAATCTTTTCATCAGTGGCTGCTGCAAGTTGAACTGTGCATTGAAGAGCAATTCAAAAAAATCAAGCAGAGGGAAGAAGCTCATTACTTGAAAGAATTGCGGCTGCTGGAGCGGTATCCGACCTTGAAAGCGTATCAAGCAGAATTTTTTGAACAACATCGCAAACCGGGCCACTATTATACGGTGGAGCAATTTCTTCACTATTGCAATACCTGTTATGAAACTGCTAGAATGAGTATGGAACAATTTGTCCGTCTTGGCTGGTATCAAAAAGAAAAGTGCGGTAAAAAATATGTCTATTCCGTAAAGTAGGAGGAGCAGTATGCAACAGTTGCAGGAGTTAATTGAACGCTTTCGCAAAGAACGTGGCTGGGATCAAACAGATACCCCCAGTATTTTAGTGAAATCGATTTTTGTAGAGGCAAGTGAGTTGCTGGAGTGCGATCAATTTGCAGAAGAAACAACCGATTTAGAAGCATTGAAAGGCGAGCTGGCAGATGTTTTGATGTACAGCTTAAGCTTATGCTATGACTTGAAATTGGATCCATATGGAATCATTGCCGAAAAACTGGTGGATGTAGCAAAGCGCTATCCAAAGGTTCAGCCATGAATCATCTTTATGTGCATGTTCCGTTTTGTGATGAGATCTGTGCTTACTGCGATTTCTTTCGCGTCAAGAAACATGATGGCTTGATTGCAGGATGGCTGCAAGCGCTGGAGGCTGAATTAGCACAGTACAGCTACCAATATATCGATACCATATATATCGGAGGAGGTACTCCCAGCAGTCTGAGCGTTGCACAGCTGGCGCAGCTGCTGGAATTGCTTCTGCCATTTGGCAACCATGTGAAAGAATATACGATTGAAGCAAACCCGGAATCCTGTTCCTTGGAAAAGCTGCTGCTTTGCAAGGAATATGGCGTGAATCGCATCAGTTTGGGTGTTCAGACACTGGATGAGAAAGTCTTAAGGCTCATTCATCGCCGCCATACTGCTGCTGATGTGCAGACAGTAATTGCGAATATCCATAAAGCAGGTATTACTAATATCACCATTGACATGATGTATGGATTGCCTTATCAAGATACGGCGATGTGGGAAGCTCATCTGCAAGAAGTAACCACCTGGCCAATTCAGCATATATCGATGTATTCGCTGACGATTGAAGAACATTCGGAGTTTGGCCGCCAGCACCAAAGCCTCATTGACAATGAACTGGAGGGGGAGTTGTATGAGACAGGCGTGGCAATTCTAGAACAAGCTGGCTTCTGCCAGTATGAGGTCAGCAACTTTGCGAAACCGGGTTTTGCATCACAGCACAACCTTGGATATTGGAATGTGGAGGATTATGTCGGTGCCGGCTGCGGAGCGCATGGCAGCATCGGCAGCATTCGCTATGAAAATACACAGCGCATGGACTTGTATCTGCAGCGGCAATTCCGCGAAAAAGAAGAACGGATTTCTGTGAAGGAACGAATGTTTGAGACAATTATGCTTGGGTTGCGCAAAAAGCAAGGGATTGCATTGACCCAGTTTGAAGCAAGATTCCATGTACAGCTGGAACAAGTCTATAAAGATGCCATTGAAGCGAATCAAAAAGAAGGGTTACTGGTCATGGAAGGTGGCTATTTGCGGACCACACCGAAAGGATTGGTGCTGTTGCATAGCGTGTTGCTGGCTTTTATGGATTAGTGCATAAAGATGCCAATAGGGATCATACTAAAATCAGACATGGCGTACCGTATATTGCCCGATAGGAACAATATGCATCAATGCATCATGTTCAAAGAGCCGAAAGGCTCTTTTTTAGCATAAAAAAACGGATACCGCAGATCCGTTTAGTTCTCTTTCAAAAGAATGTATTTTCTGTCCTCAAAGGTTTGTTTCAGCATGGCAGCAAAGTAAGTACTTTGTTCCACAAACTGAAAGCCGCATTTCTCGATCACACGCTGGGATTGGCTGTTGGAACAGAAGTGTCCGCATGTGAAGGCATTGATCGGGGAATGCTTGAAATAATAATCGATTACGGCATGTACTGCTTCCGGCATTAAACCGTGTCCCCAGTAGGATTTGGACAGCACATAGCCGATTTCTTTGGCATACAAGTGCATATATTCGGTGGCTTCATTGGCCCATGATTGGTGCAAGCCCAAAGAGCCAATCACTTTGTTGTCCTGTTTGTGAACGATGGCGAAAACACTTTTGCCGGCGCGGAACATTGCTAAGATATTGCTTGTTTCTTCGATTGTTTGATGCGCTGGCCAGCCGGCCATCTCACCGACGCCGGGAACAGATGCATAAGCAAAGAAATCTGCCAGGTCACGTTCTTCCCAAGCGCGCAGCAACAAGCGTTCCGTTTCAATTACAGTAGTGGTTACATCAATAGGAACGTCCATATTGTTCTCCTGTCTTCTGCATAGCAGCAGATCTACTATGCTTCGTTTCGATAGTACTGAATCAATGCTTGCGTACCATCGTTTTCAAAGCCGTCACGCATCAATGCTTCATACATGGCACAAACCGTATTCAACATATCCAAGTTGATGTTATGGTGCTCGATGCTTTCTTTGGCGATCTTCATATCCTTCACAAAATGCTTGATGAAAAAGCCAGGTGCAAAATCTTGATTCAACACCCGTGGAGCACTGTTGGTTAACTGCCAGCTTCCTGCTGCACCGCTGGAGATTGCTGCAAGCATCTTGGCAGGATTCAAGCCAACTGCTTGGGCATAAACAATGGCTTCGCTCATTGCGGCAGTTGCACCGGCAACGGCAATTTGGTTCGCCATTTTGGTATGCTGCCCGCATCCGGAAGATCCCATGTAATTGATATTTTTGCCCAAGGCTTCAAACAGGGGCACAACTTGCTGATAGATTGCCTCATCACCGCCGACCATGATGGAAAGCGTGGCATTTCGCGCTCCGACATCACCTCCGCTGACGGGAGCATCCAATACTGAAATATCTTTTTTTGCTCCATCATCAAACAATTGTTTTGCAAGAACTGGTGAAGATGTAGTCATGTCGATGACAATGGCACCGCGCTTTGCATGGTCAAAGATTCCTTCTTCACCATAAAAAACTTCTTTTACATCGCTGGGGAAGCCAACCATGGTAAAAATCACATCCGCATCTTTCACGGTTTGCGCGATTGTAGGACAAGCGACGATGCCATATTCCTCCAATGCTTTTGCTTTTGCTGCTGTTCTGTTATAGGCATATACGATATGTCCTTGGTTTTTTAAATGGCGTGCCATGGCAGCGCCCATTACGCCGGTACCGATCCAAGCTATTGTTTTCATAAAATCACCTCTGTTGTTTATTATACTGGATGTTGTGCAAAAAGTTAAGGTTTGGATCAACAGGTGCGAACTTTTAGGCGATTTTGTGTTCAGAAACATAGTTTTGCGCTATAATATTAAAATAGAAAGTAGGGATTTTATATGAGCATGTTAGATCAATTACGAAAAGAAAAAATGGAAGCATATAAAAATAAGGAAACAATTAAAAACGGTGTCCTCAGCTTATTGATTGCAGCAATGATTTTGAAAGAAAAGGAAAGTCATGCACCGCTGACTGATGACGATGCTTTGACTATTATTCAAAAAGAACTGAAACAAACAAGAGATGCCTTAGAAGCAACACCTGCAAACCGGGAAGATCTGATTACCTTGGAGCAGCAGAAAATTGCGATTTTGGAAGGATATTTGCCTAAGCAAATGACACTTGAAGAAGTAAAGCAGGCTATTTTAGCGATGGTTGAAGCAGAACAGCTGGAATTAAATGTCAAGAACAAGGGTGTTATCATCAAAAAAGCAATGGAAGCATTAAAAGGCAAAAGTGACGGCAAAACGGTTAATGTGGCGCTAGGTGAATTGCTGTAAAAGACTTGCATAAAGATGCAAGTCCCGCATAAAGCAGATGCTCCGGAATTTAAAGCCGGATATATTAACTGAAAAGAAAGAATATTCTTGCTTCTGCTGCTACTTTGTGGTATTATGATTGAGCCGTTTATCTAGGGAGTCTGAGCCCCTTGCCTGCTCACTTGGTTAATCGGGACTAACACATGAAAGGGTAAAAACAATGCTGACAAAAAACGAAAAACAAGCGATCATGCAAGCATATGCTCGCCAAGAAGGAGATACAGGAAGCGTAGAAGTACAAGTTGCTGTATTGACTGAAGAAATCAACCGTTTGAACGAACACTTGAAGAGCCATAAGAAAGACTATGCTTCTTTGCGTGGATTGATGCAAAAAGTTGGTCGTCGCCGCGATTTGATGACTTATTTACGCAATAATGATGTAAATCGTTACCGTACTTTGGTTGAACGTTTAGGATTAAGAAAATAAGGAAAAGCAGCTTCGGCTGTTTTTTTGTGCCGAAAGGCACATACTCTTGCAATTTCAAGCAATTTTTGTTGTTTTTTTACTTTTTTATAGAAGAATGTGGTAAAATACTTGAGATATGAAAATTAAGAGGTGATAGCGATGGCAAAACAAGTATTTCAGTTGGAGTTTTGCGGAAGAAATCTAACCGTTGAGAGCGGAGAAATCGCCAAACAAGCAGGCGGTTCCGTATTGGTTAGATATGAAGATACAGTCGTTTTATCTGCTGCTACAGCTAGTAAAGTAGCGAAGGACATTGATTTTTTCCCATTAACAGTAACGTTTGAGGAAAAATTGTATTCCGTAGGTAAGATTCCTGGTGGATTTTTAAGAAGAGAAGGCAGACCAAGTGAGCATGCGACTTTGACAGCACGGATGATTGACCGTCCGATTCGGCCTTTGTTTGCGGATGGATTCCGCAATGAAGTTCAGGTAGTCAATACGGTGCTATCGGTGAATCAGGATTGCACGCCGGAAATGACAGCAATGTTTGGTGCTTCTTTGGCACTTTGCATTTCTGATATTCCGTTCAATGGACCGATTGCCGGTGTGATTGTAGGACGTGTTGATGGGGAATACATTATTAACCCAACAGCAGAGGAATTGGAAAAATCCGATATCCACTTGTCCATAGCCGGTACGGAAGATGCAGTGAACATGGTCGAAGCAAGTGCACAAGAAGTAAGTGAAGATGCAATGCTGGAAGCGATTATGTTCGGACACCATTACATCAAGCAGCTTTGTGCGTTCCAAAAACAAATTGCGCAAGTGCTAGCAAAGCCGAAAATGGCTATTGTGCTGGCTGAAATTGATGCCCAACTGCGTGCCGATGTCAGAGCAATGGTAGAAGTGCGCATCAAAGAAGCAATGCGCATTAAAGAAAAATTGCTGCGCTATGGTACAATTGATGAAATCATTGCGGAAACGGCTGCTGCTTATGAAACAAAAGACTATGCAGATGAAAAAACAAAAGCAAAAACAGTCAAGCATGCAAAAGATATTTGCCACGAATGTGTCAAAGAAGAAATGCGTCGTTTGATTACAGTAGATAAAATTCGTCCGGATGGCCGCAAAGTCGATGAACTGCGTGCGCTGGATGCTCAAATTGATTTGCTGCCTAGAGTACACGGAAATGCCTTGTTCACCCGCGGTGAAACACAAGTTATGTCCAACTGTACGCTTGGGGCAATGGGTGATATCCAAATCGTAGATGATTTGACAGAAGTGGAAAACAAACGCTTTATGCATCACTACAACTTCCCTCCGTTCTCCGTTGGTGAAGTAGGACGCATGGGTTCTCCAGGACGCCGCGAAATCGGGCATGGAGCATTGGGTGAAAAAGCCTTGCTTCAAGTGATTCCAAATGAAGAAGTATTCCCATATGCCATTCGGGTGGTCAGTGAAACATTGGAATCAAATGGTTCCAGTTCCCAAGCTTCTATTTGTGCATCATCAATGGCATTGATGGCGGCAGGTGTTCCAATCAAGGCACCGGTTGCCGGAATTGCAATGGGCTTGATCAAAGAAGGCGATTATTACACAATTCTGACTGATATTCAAGGGATGGAAGACCATGAAGGGGATATGGACTTTAAAGTAGCCGGAACCTCGGAAGGAATTTGCGCATTGCAAATGGATATCAAAATCTCCGGTTTAAGCGAAGAAATTATGAGAGAAGCACTTCAGCAAGCAAAACAAGGAAGAATGCAGATCTTGGATGTGATGAATGCATGTATTGCTGCGCCAAGAGAAGATGTTTCCAAGTATGCTCCTAAGATTCATAAGATGGTTATTCCGGTTGATAAGATCCGCGAAGTTATCGGGCCTGCTGGCAAGATGATCAACCAGATTATTGCCGAATCCGATAATGTCAAAATTGATATTGAGGATGATGGACGTGTCATTATCTATCACCAGGACAAAGCTGCAATTCAAAAAGCTGCAAGCTTAATTGAAGCGATCGTCAGAGTTGCGCAAGTCGGTGAAATCTATGAAGGCAAGGTTGTCCGCATTGAAAAATTCGGTGCCTTTGTTTCCCTGTTCAATGGTACAGACGGGTTATTGCATGTTTCCAAGATTGCTTACGAACGTGTTGAAAAAGTAGAAGATGTATTGAAACTTGGTGATACAGTTCGTGTTGTTGTAACGGAGATCGATGAAAAAGGTCGTATTAATGTTTCCCGCAAAGATTTGCTTCCAAAACCGGAAGGTTATGTAGAACCAAAGAAAGAAGAGCGGAAAAAACCTCCTTTCAGAAGAGATCATAAACCACAAGAATAACGTTTAAGACCCGCAAGGGTCTTTTTCTTTTGGATGCCCATACCCCCTATTTCCTGGCTCATACAATAGCAT
The DNA here is from genome assembly GCA_023388995.1 of Bacillota bacterium. Classification (GTDB taxonomy): domain Bacteria; phylum Bacillota_I; class Bacilli_A; order Erysipelotrichales; family Erysipelotrichaceae; genus JAEWFD01. The sequence goes on along the minus strand of JAEWFD010000045.1, from coordinate 116,652 downwards.
TGATAGGGAGTGGATACGATGAAAACGATAGGTGTGGTTATGCTGGATCGCCGGCAGAAGATCTGTGCAGATCGGTTGGAAAGAAGCGGATATGTTGTTATCAGGCTTGCCGAGCAGCATGATTTGCAATATTTAAGCCAACTGGATGCCCTTGTTTTACCTGTGCGCGGAATTGATTCTCACCATTCTATTGCGATCCCTTCAGGTGAATTGCGTTTTCAGGATCATTATCAGCAGCTGAAACCGGATGCACTCTTGTTCACGGGTATTTATAATGAAACACTAAAGACATGGAATCGCAAGATAATTTATCTCATGGAACAAGAAGATGTGATTGAAGCCAATGCATTGCTCACGGCTCAGGGGGTGCTCGCTTATATCCTGGATCATATTGAACAGGGTATTCGTGAGGTAACATTCGATATCATCGGCTATGGGCATTGCGGGAAACATATCGCTGCGTTCTTGCGTGGATTGCAAGCCCCTGTATGCGTGATTCGCAGGAGTGTGGATGAGCAGGAAGATATGCCGCAAGAAGCTTACGAAACATGGAAACAAAAAACGAAGTTCAGTGATGTTGTAATCAATACGGCACCGGCAATGGTGATTGATGAAACAATGATTGCATCCCTATCGCATAAACCGCTGTTTCTGGATCTGGCTTCCAGACCAGGAGGCATTGATGTACAGGCATGTGAGAAGTATGGTGTCAAATGCATTGTGGCCCCTACTTTACCAGCCATATATACACCTGTATCAGCAGGTGAAATCATAGCGAAAGCGATAGAAAAGGAGATGAGCTCGCTTGGATAAAGTGAAACTGGCATTTGGTATTACCGGTTCCTTCTGCAATCATCAGGAAGTCATCCATATGATGGAACGATTGCAAGACCGCTACGATATGACAGCAGTTGTGAGTGACAGCGTGCGCAGCATGGATACGCGGTATGGAAGTGCTGCAGACTTTTTGGAACTATTGGAACGAATCACCGGCAAAGGTGTGATTACGACAATTCAAGAAGCAGAAATGTTTGTGATGAACAGCGATATCAAGGCGATGGTAGTAGCGCCGATGACGGCTACCTCGCTAGGGAAGTTTACACACGGGATCTATGATACAGCAGTACTCATGGGTGCCAAAGGAATGCTGCGCAATCAAAAACCGGTTATCTTTGGGGTATCTACCAATGATGGCTTAGGTATTTCAGGAATGAATATTATGAGTATGATGAATGCCAAGAATATTTATATGATTCCGCTTCGGCAAGATGATTACAACAACAAGCCAAATAGCTTGGTTTGTGATTGGGATCAAGTAGATGCGGCGATTGTCCACGCACTGGTGGGCAAACAAGTGCAGCCGGTTCTGCTTGCTCCGATCGGTAAATAATTATGCTGGACCACCAAGTGATGACGGCGGTAATCACGCCGTTTACAAAGGAAAATACCATTGATTTTGCTGCCTTGAAACTGATTCTGGATCATTTGATTGCCCATTCCAGCGATGGCTTGGTTATGCTTGGAACCACAGCTGAATCAGCAACTTTAACCAAGGATGAGCGATTGATGCTATACCATTTCATCATGCGGTATGTGAACGGCAGAGTACCGGTTTATGCGGGTGTGGGGACCAATGATACTGCTCAGACTCTGCAATATGCGAAAATGGCGCAATCTGCTCATGTCGACGGCATTATGATTGTTGCTCCTTACTACAACAAGCCGCAGCAAGAGGGCATCTACCAGCATATGAAAACCATTGCCGATCAGATGACCTTGCCAGTGATGATTTATACGGTTCCTTCCCGGTGCGGTGTTGTGATTGAGCCGGAAACGATCATTCGTCTAGGAAATGATTGTCCGAATATTGTGGCATATAAGTATGCATCCTCGGATTTAGCTCCAATTCCGTTCATCAAAGAGCAAATCAAAAAGCCGTTTGCCATCTACAGCGGTGAAGATGGCATGTTGCTGGAGGGACTTCGCAGCGGCATGGATGGCATTGTCTCGGTGATCTCCCATGTTTATGGTGATGAAATCAAAGAAGTGATTGCCGGATATCGCCAGGGAACAGAACATACGAAGATTGATCTGCAATTAAAAGAAAAAACAAAACTGCTGTTTTGCGAGAGTTCACCGGTTCCAATTAAATATGCAATGCATCTTTTGGGGTGCTGTGAACCTTATGTGCGCTTGCCGCTCGTTGAATTAACCGCAGCACATAAACAAATGGTTCAGGAAGGAATGCAAGACAAACGATAAAAAAGGCTGCTGCCTTTTTTTGTGAATAAGATTGTACAAAAGAAGCAATTCATGCATCCATTTTTCATTATCTAGTGGTAGAATATACGTGGTGATAATCGTGGAAAGCAAATACCTGACAATTTACTCTAATTTAGTAGCAGCAATTGAAGCAAAAGAATATAAGGCAAATGACAAGCTACCCTCCGAAAGTGAGTTGATGGCAGCCTATCAAGTGTCGCGGGATACCATTCGCAAGTCCTTGCAAATGCTTGAACAAAATGGTTACATCCAAAAATCAAGGGGCAAAGAAGCTACGGTATTGGATGTCAGCAAGTTTGATTTTCTGGTTTCCGGCGTAACCAGCTTTAAGGAACTGGCACCAATGCTGGGTCACGATATTAAAACAATGGTAATCGTGCTGGAGGAATCCAGCTCTGATCATAAGATGCAAGCTTTGATGCAGGCAAGTGCCGATACACCAATTTGCAAGGTAGAGCGTGTGCGGCAGGTAGATCATGAAAAAATCATTTATGATATCGATTATTTCAATGCCGAACTTGTTCCCGGGATTACCAGGGAAATTGCAGAGGATTCTTTGTATGAATATATCGAGCAGAAGCTGGGCTTGAAGATCGGGTTTGCCAAGAAAGAAATTACAGTGCAGCCGGCGACGGAAAAAGATCGCAAATATCTGCATCTGAAGCAATTTGATGTGGTGGTCAGCGTGAAGAGCCTTACCTACCTGGAGAATGCTACGGTCTTTCAGTTTACAGAATCACGGCATCGTCCTGATAAATTTAAATTTGTCGACTTTGCGCGAAGAATGAAGTGAGAATTCTCTGAAAAGAGAATTTTTTCATATAAAATGAACTTCATGCAAAAATAAATGGAAACGCTATCAAAAACAGTTGACAAACATATACGTACAAGTTAAACTAATTTTGTACTTGTACGTATATGTTATCGCGAGACATGGGTTCAAGGGAAAGGGATCAGTTAAGATCGAAAGGAGAAGTTATGAGTAAAGTGATGAGTAAATTCACACAAGATGCTACACTACTGCTTCAATACGTTGGAGGCAAAGAGAACATCAGCGCCGTATCACACTGTGTTACCCGGATGCGTTTTGTTTTGGTAGACCCTGCGAAAGCAGATATCAAGCAAATTGAGAGTATCGGTTCCGTAAAAGGAACGTTTACCCAATCGGGACAATTCCAAGTTATCATCGGAAACGAAGTTTCAACATTTTATAATGAATTTGTGTCTATAGCAGGAGTTGAAGGGGTTAGCAAAGAGGATTTGAAAGCAGCTGCCAAAGGCAACATGAATTGGCTGCAAAGTCTGGTAACCAATCTTTCAGAAATATTTGCTCCGTTAATTCCGGCGATCGTAGTTGGGGGTTTGATTCTCGGTTTCCGAAACGTGATCGGTGATATCAAGCTGTTGGAAAACGGAACCAAAAGTTTGACAGAAGTCTCGCAATTTTGGGCAGGAACACATCATTTCCTATGGCTGATCGGCGAGGCGATCTTCCATTATCTGCCGGTAGGAATCACATGGTCCATTACGCGCAAAATGGGAACAACCCAAATCTTGGGGATTGTTCTTGGTATTTGCTTGGTTTCCCCGCAATTGTTAAATGCGTATGGCATGTCCGGTGGCGGAACTCCTCCGGTTTGGGATTTTGGCTTTACTAAAATTGCCATGGTGGGCTATCAGGCACAAGTCATTCCGGCAATGTTGGCAGGCTTTGTGCTAGCTTATTTAGAACGTTTCTTCCGCAAAGTAACACCGCAGTCAATTTCGATGATCGTTGTTCCATTTATGGCGCTTGTTCCGGCGGTATTAATTGCGCACATTGTGGTAGGGCCAATTGGCTGGGTAATCGGTTCATGGATTTCCAATGTTGTATACAGCGGCTTAACTTCTTCTTTTGGCGGTTTGTTTGCAGCGGTATTTGGCTTCTTCTATGCCCCGCTTGTTATTACCGGCTTGCATCATATGACCAATGCGATTGACTTGCAGTTGATGAGTGAATTTGGCGGAACGATTCTTTGGCCGATGATAGCTCTTTCGAATATTGCGCAAGGATCTGCAGTTTTGGCGATGTACTTCTTGCAGCGCAAGAATGATCGTGCGAAACAAGTAAACTTGCCGTCCATGATTTCCTGTTATCTGGGAGTAACAGAACCAGCTATGTTTGGTGTGAATTTGAAATATTTGTTCCCATTTGTAGCCGCCCTTGCGGGTTCTTGCATTGCGGGTACGTTATCTGTTGCGACCGGTGTTATGGCTAACTCGATCGGAGTTGGCGGAATTCCGGGCATTCTGTCGATTCAAGCGCAGCATATTCCAATGTTTGCTGTTGCTATGCTGATTGCCATTGTTGTTCCATTTGGCTTAACTTATGTAATCGGAAAGAAAAAAATTGCGGAACTAGAAGGATAGTTGTTGTATGAATCAGTGGAAAGATGTTGTGGTGTACCAGATTTATCCGAAATCATTTCATGATCGAAACGGAGACGGATTTGGTGATATATTGGGGATTATCAAGAAGTTAGCGTATTTAGAAAATTTAGGAGTCGATTATATTTGGCTGAATCCCATTTATCTTTCACCTCAAGAGGATAATGGCTATGATATTGCGGATTATTATCAAATTGATCCCATGTATGGCACTATGGCGGATATGGAGCTGCTGATTCAAGAAGCTGCAAAAAGAAAAATCAAGATTATGCTGGATTTGGCATTTAATCACACCTCTACGAAACATGAGTGGTTCCAAAAAGCGCTGCAGAATGATGCATATTATAAAAACTTTTACTTTTTCAAGAAAGGAAAAGATGGCTTGCCGCCGACCAACTGGCAATCGAAATTCGGCGGTTCCAGCTGGGAGTATGTAGAAGAACTGGGCGAATATTATCTGCATTTATTTGACAAAACCCAAGCGGATTTGAACTGGGATAATGCAGAAGTAAGACAGGAGATTTACAAAGTTGTCAATTTCTGGATCGACAAAGGAATCAAGGGGTTTCGTCTGGACGTAATGAATCTGATTTCCAAGCCGGAGGTATTTGCAGATGATGATCAAGGAGATGGCCGTCGTTTTTACACCGATGGCCCCCACATTCATCAGTACTTGCAAGAACTTCATGAGCATACCTTCGGAAAGCATGAAGATATTATCACCGTTGGTGAAATGTCGTCCACAACCATCGAGGAGTGTATTCGCTATTCCAATCCGCAGGAAAAAGAGCTTTCGATGGTATTTAACTTCCATCATTTGAAAGTCGACTATAAAAATGGCGATAAATGGAGTTTGATGCCGGTGGCATTCCAGGAACTCAAGCAGCTGCTGGCGCGTTGGCAAACAGAGATGCAGAAAGCAGATGGCTGGAGTGCTGTCTTCTGGTGCAATCATGATCAACCGCGCATCGTCAGCCGGTTTGGGGATGAAGGTATCTACCGCATCCCGGCGGCTAAAATGCTGGCGACAGCCGTTCACATGCTGCGGGGAACCCCGTATATTTACCAAGGCGAAGAAATTGGCATGACCAATGCCAACTTCCATCAAGTAGAAGATTACCGTGATGTAGAGTCATTGAATTACTACCGGATTTTGGCAGATCAAGGGTTGGATAAAGAATCAATTTTGCAAATTCTGGCTGCCCGTTCCCGGGATAATGCCCGAACACCGATGCAGTGGGATCAAAGTGCGTATGCTGGATTTAGTACCAGTATGCCTTGGATTTCAGTGAATTCCAATTATCGTCAGATCAATGTGGAACAGGCTTTGGATGATCCTGAATCGGTTTATCATCATTACCAATCATTGATTGCATTTCGCAAGAAATCTGCTATTATTCAAGAAGGTATGTTTCAAATGATTTTAGAGGAGCATCCGCAGGTGTTTGCATACGAAAGAGTTGCTCCAACTGGAACATTGCTGGTTATCAACAATTTTTATCCGGAAAAAACAACAATTGTGCTGCCAAAGGAGTACAATGGATTTGCATGCCAGCTTTGGAACTATGCATCCAAACCAATTTCCGCAAGGATGGAGCTGCTTCCCTTTGAATCTTTGGTATATCTGAAGGAGGAATAAGCATGAAGTTTTTTCAGCGCAATAAGGAAGAATTTGGTTCTCCCATGGCCGGCAAACTGGTTCCGCTGGGACAAGTGCCGGATCAAGTATTTAGTCAAAAACTGCTAGGTGACGGATTTGCGATTGAACCGGCAGATGGAAAGGTGTATGCACCACTGTCAGGTACGTTATCCGTTGTCTTCCCGACAAAGCATGCCTATGGCATACAGACCAAAGATGGCATCGAACTGCTGCTTCATTTGGGAATTGATACCGTGGAATTGCAAGGTGCAGGGTTTCGCTCTGTTGTTGTTCAGGGGGATAAGGTAAAGCAAGGGGATCTTCTATGTGAAATGGACTTGCAAGCAATACAGCAAGCAGGAAAGCATACCGTTTGTCCGATCTTGTTTACAAGTGGAGAAGCAGTGTCTTTTACCGAAGGCCGCAGCATAGAAGCAAAGGAAACCGGGATTGTGAGCTATAAAAAATAATATGGACTGCATGGCAGGATCTGCTGTGCAGTTTTTCTATAGGCAAATATTTACGGCTTTGACAGAATCGATATCAAAAGCGGAAGTTTCATTTACTGCAAGCGGCTTGATTCTCGCTTTTTAGCTGTCATCCGTTGAAGACGATAGCGAAACTTTTGCGTAAGCCGTAAAATTGGTATATAATAAGAAAAGAGAAAACGAATTATTAGGTGTTTGTTGCACTATTGTTATCCGCAGTGGGATACGATATAATAGCTTCTAGTAATGAAACTGAAGGAGGAAATAGAATGGAAAAAGTTCGTATTTTTGCGTTGGGAGGATTAGACGAAGATGGCAAAAATATGTATGTCGTGGAAATCGAAAATGAGATTTTTATCATAGAAGCAGGAATTAAATATCCGGAATCATCACAATTAGGTATTGAGTTTGTGATTCCTGATTTTTCATATTTAATTGAGAATAAAGAGCGGATTCAAGGTATCTTTATTTCTCATGCTCACGATGATGCAATGGCAGCATTGCCGTATTTACTCAAGCAAATTGATATCCCGATTTATACAACACCGCTGAATGCATTGATTATCCAAGGTATGCTTTCAGCACATGGGATTAAACGCCCTACAATCAAGAAGATTAAAAGAAGTGCTAAACTGACAATCGGCAATACCAGCTTCCAGACATTCGCTACAACGCATTCCGTTGGCGAAAGTTTTGGTTTGGCTATCCATACATCGCAAGGCTATATTGTGTATATGGGTGAATTTATTGTAGATTATGACGCGCGGGATGAAGCATTTTCCTGTGATATCTCTAAAATTGCGGAAATCGGCAATCACAATGTGTTGTGCTTGCTTTCTGAATCAGTGGGTGCAGGACGTAAGGGTCATACCGCACCGCTGCATCGCATTAAAGAAACGATTGAACCTTATTTTGAGAATTGTGACGGGCGGCTGATTATTTCTGTTTATGCCCAGAACTTATATCGTGCAATGGAAGTGCTGACACTCGCTATCCGCTATAAGAAGCGAGTTGTGATTTATGGCGATGAACTCAAGAAAATGCTGGATAAAGTTGTCCAGATGGGACACTTTGTGATTCCGAACAACCTGTTGTTGGACCCTGCGAAATTTTCGAATGAGGATGAAGATGTTGTCGTGATTATTTCCGCGAGCGGGCCGAATATTTTCCGCTTGATGCATAAAATTGCGTTCAATGAAGAGGATGTTTTGGAGTTTACAGACCGTGATACCGTAATTATTGCCTCGCCGATTGTTCCGGGAACGGAAAAAGAAGCAGGGATCATGGAAAATGAACTGTATAAGACGGGGGCAAAAATTGTAACCTTGTCACCAAAACAAGTATATTCCATGCATGCATCGCAGGAAGATCTGAAGATGATGATCTATTTGCTGAAACCGCGCTACTATTTGCCAATTAAGGGTGAATACCGCCAGCTGATTGAAAATGCGAATATCGCCACTTCTATGGGTTATACGCCAGATCGCATCATTGTTCTTGACAATGGCCAAGTTGCATCATTTGATAAGAGTGTCCTGAAGTCAACGGCGCAAAGTGTACCGGTTGGCGAAGTCTTGATTGATGGCAGCGATGAATGGGATTTATCGGGTTATGTCATTAAAGATCGCGAGCAGCTATCTACTGATGGTGCGATTATTGTAGGTGTTGTCATTGACTTCAAGACGAAGCAAGTGGTCGGCGGACCGGATGTGCAGATGCGCGGTTTTATCTATCTGAAGGATGCGGATCATATTGTAAGTTCTATTTCGCAGCTGATGGAAGATACGATTGTGGATGCAGTCAGCAAAAAACAATATGAAAATATGGCATGTCGAATGGATGCAAAAGAAAAAATTCAAAAGTATGTGCTGAAAGAAACGGGCAAGCGTCCAATGATCTTGCCGTCTATTATCGAAATTAACTTGTAAAAGTGGGAGGGGTTCGTTTTGGCTAAAGTAAAGAAACGACAAGGGAAACCCAAAAAATCAAAGCTGGAGCAAGACATCCTCTTGTATTTGTATGCTCTCATCGTGATTGTTCTGTCGTTGATCGGCATGATGCGGCTGGGAGTAGTTGGCAGTTTTCTCAGTATTGCAATGCAGTATTTGGTAGGTACATTGTATGGTGTTATTTACGGGGTGTTATTGGCATTAGGAATTGTGTTGCTTTGGAAAAGAAAAGTACCGAATTGGGCATCGCGGACGATGATGTCCCTTTTCGTTATTTTGCTGGCATGGATTTTATGGAGTGCTATACCGGATGATCCCAATTTGGTGGGTTTTCAGACATTGTCCAATTTTTTGAAAGAAACCAGTGAAATTTTAGATGGCGAAATTGCGGCCAAGGGAGGTATTATCGGAAACTTTCTGTACTCCTTAACTTCCTTGCTGTTTGCCCGTATTGGTACCTATATTGTGATTGGAGCGTTAACGCTGCTTAGTGTGCTATTGCTGTTTGATCAAAAGAAATTCCGTGATCTTCTTGGTAAAGTGCGTTCCTTCATTCAGATTCCTATGCAATATATGGAAGGAAAGATGGATGATGATTCACGCAAAAAGAAAGAAAAAGCTAAGGAAAAAAGCAAAGCAAAGTTATTTGACTTTGAGGAAGATGATATTAAATCTCATGGTAAACCATTTTTTGCTTTTGAATTGGAGGATGAACCAAAACCAACCACAATTCATATCGTAGAACCGGAAGAAACTAAGCCGGAAGTGGTTGAACGGGTGATTCCTGCGGTCCATGACGATAGTGATGGAAAACCATATGAGCTGCCAAAGATGTCGTTGCTGGAAGTATCTTCTGCCAAGAATGGTTCCAAAGCCAATGCGGCGAATGCGAAAGCAAACGGGCAGCGGGTTGTAGAGATATTATCGCAGTTCGGGATTGCATCTTCGTTGACAGATACGCATATCGGACCAAGTGTTACTAAGTTTGAAATCAAGCCGGAAAGCGGTGTGCGGGTGAGCAGGATTGCTTCGCTGCAAGATGACATCAAGATGGCTTTAGCTGCGAAAGATATACGGATTGAGGCGCCAATTCCGGGAAAATCAGCGGTGGGCATTGAAATTCCGAATGCGGAGAGCACCATCGTTAAAATGCATGAATTGCTTGTCAATATTCCGACCAATCTAGCTAGTAAGAAATTATTGGTGGCACTTGGAAAGAATATTATGGGGCAGCCTATTTACGGCGAATTGGATAAAATGCCGCATTTACTGGTAGCGGGTGCTACCGGAAGCGGGAAATCTGTTTGCATGAATGCCATGATTACATCACTTTTAATGCGCTGTACGCCGCAGGAAGTGAAATTGGTGCTGGTTGATCCGAAGCGTGTTGAGTTTACTGCTTACCATGGTATTCCGCACCTTTTGACACCGGTCATCAATGATGCGAAAGAAGCAGCCAACGGCTTAAAAGTGGTGGTTGAGATGATGGAAGGACGCTATGAACTGTTTTCGGAAGCAGGGGTTCGGAACATAGCATCCTATAATGAAAAAGTGTATATCAATGGCTTTGGCGATTCTCGTAAGCCGTTGCCGTATATTGTTGTGATTATCGATGAGCTTGCAGACTTGATGATGGTTGCGGCCAAGGAAGTGGAAGCAAGCATTCAGCGTATTACCCAGCTGGCGCGTGCTGCCGGCATCCATTTGATTGTTGCTACTCAGCGCCCATCGGTGGATGTCATTACCGGTATCATCAAAGCCAACATTCCGTCACGTATTGCGTTTGCTGTAAGTTCTGCCGTTGATTCAAGGACGATCCTGGATCAAACCGGAGCAGAACGCTTGCTAGGATATGGAGATATGTTGTATATTCCTATTGGAGAACCAAGCGCAACACGCATTCAAGGGGTCTATGTTTCCGACCAGGAAGTTGCTTCTATTTGTGAATACGCCAAGTCGCAGGCAAAACCGGTGTATGATAAAACCTTCCAGCCTCCTTCTTGCCCGACAGGGGAAAGAGAAGAAGCGGCAGAAAAGGATGCACTATATCCGGAAGCAAAGGAATTTGTGATTCAAACCCAAAAAGCAAGCACTTCATTGTTGCAGCGCAGGTTTGGCATAGGATATAACCGAGCTGCCAGAATTATAGATTTACTGGAAGAAAACAGTATCATTGGCCCGAATATTGGCAGCAAGCCCCGCGAGGTGTATGTCAAAGGATCACAATCAGAAGAGGAGGATTAATATGAGCAAAGCATTTGAGATTATCAGCAATACAGCATTGACCTACGATCAGCAGTTGAAGGCTTTGGCTGGGTTGGGCGAAAGTACCGACACAACATTGGTGCAATCAGAAGCCTTTTTAGCCGCAAAAGAAAAGGGCATTATTTGCGATTTGAATGAAGGTGTTATGCCATACCGCCCGCGTTACATTGCTCCGGATTATGCAGTACTGATGGAACAAGGGAGCCGCTTTTTGAATATTGAAAAGCCGACTGATATTTGGGAAGCTACCAACGCTTTATTGATTCTATATAAACATGTACCATCGATTACAACTTTTCCGGTGTATTTAGGAAATTTCGACGAGTTGTTTGCACCATTTATCAAGGATGAAGAAGAAGCGCGCAAAGCTTTGAAACTATTCCTGATTCATATTGACAGAACATTGACGGATTCTTTTGTACATGCAAATCTTGGTCCGAAGATTACCAAAGCTGGAGAAATTATTCTTGACTTGACGAGAGAATTGCAGCTGGCAATTCCCAACCTAACTTTGCTGTATGATGAATCTATTACAACCAACAGCAGTGCAGAACATGCCATTTCAGTTATGCTGGAAACAGCGAAACCAAGCTTTGCGAACAATCCGATGTTCTTAAAAGACTTTGCTAATCGTCCATATAGCGTAGTAAGCTGCTACAACGGCTTGCTGATTGGCGGCGGTGGATTTACGCTGCCACGGGTCAGATTGGCAACCATGGCGAAAGAAGCAAAGGATGCCGAGGATTTTATCAATCGCATTTTGCCGTATTACACCGATGTGATGTTGAAGCATATGGATGACCGCATTGCATTTATTGTTGAGAAAAGTGCTTTTTTCAAGAGCAACTTCTTAGTGAAAGAAGGCTTCATCCACCAAGATCGTTTTGTAGGATTGTTTGGTGTTGTTGGAATGGCCGAATGTGTCAACCAATTGATGGGTGTAACTGATCCGAAGAAAGGCTATGGACATAATGACGCCTGTGATGCTCTAGGTGTCCGTATCATGGATGCACTTGAACAACAGGTTCTTTCTCATAAAACAAAATATTGCGATGCATTTGATCATCATCATATTCTGCATGCCCAGGTAGGAATTGATTCCGATAATATGGACAATTCACCGGGATGCCGGATTCCGGTTTTCATGGAACCTGCAATGCCGAAGCAAATCATGCATTCCACAAAATTCCATAAATACTTCCCTTCAGGGATTGGTGATATCTTTAAGTTTGACGAAACCTGGAAAAATTCCCCGGCAGCATTGCTGGACATTATCAAAGGTGCTCATAAAGCTGGAATGCGCTATTTCAGCGGATATTTGGAAAGCAGCGATGTTGTTCGCGTCACTGGCTATCTAGTGAAAAAGAGCGAACTTGCAAAATTGGACAAGGGTGAGCAGAGCATCAATCAGGTTTCTGTATTTGGACAAGGTGCACGGAATACGGCACATGCTCTTGACAGAAAGGTCCAAGATGAAGAAAGCCGCCATTAATAAGATTATTCCTTTTTCTAATGTAGATGGAGCAGGCAACCGCCTTTCCATCTTTTTTCAGACTTGTCCTTTTACCTGCTTATTCTGTCATAATCCGGAAACGATTAATCCCTGCATACACTGCGGAATTTGCGTGCCAACTTGTCCAAGCGGTGCACTTGCAATGCAAAATGGAAAAGTTGTGTGGGATCCGACAGTATGCATTGATTGTGATACCTGTATTAAAGTGTGTCCGCATATGGCATCACCTAAGATTCGCTACATGGACGCAGAAGAAGTGCTTGCCGAAATTAAGAAGGTGCAGCCTTTTATTCGGGGAATTACCGTCAGCGGCGGGGAATGCATGAATCACGCCTGGTTTTTAGAGGAATTATTTCCTAAAGTGCAAGCATTAGGACTGACTTGTTTAATTGACAGCAATGGTGCTTATGATTTTGCCAAGTACTCATCTTTGCTGGCGCAGTGTGATGGCGTGATGCTTGATGTGAAGGCTTTTGACGCGAAATTTCATGAGGAGATCACCGGTTCGTCGAATGCCATGGTATTGCATAATTTGCGCTATTTGCTGAGTGCCGGGAAACTGACGGAAGTGCGCACCATCTTATATCCTGGAATGGATTTGCAAAATGAACGTACGGTAAGTGCAGTTGCTGCCCTGATTCAGGATCAATGTGACTATAAATTGATCCGGTATCGTCCTTATGGGGTACGTGATGAAGGATTAGCCTTTTTTGGCAATCGCACAACCAGTGAAGAAGAATTGAAAAAATTTGCAGCTATGGCCCATGCTTACGGAGCGAACCGAATTATTGCAATTTAACAGCGCTTTCTTTCCAAGTGTTGGAAAGCTTATTGACTAAATACTCCTTTTGCATTAGAATTATAGGGTAATGGAAGGTAGTCATTTCTGATTGCCGTTTCATACTGAGTGGAAACATGGAGGGAAAGAAATGAATAAACTCATGAAGGCTGCTGCGGTTGCTGGTTTGGCTCTTGCGTCATTAACAGCATGCTCTACAGCACAAACACAACAACCTACACCAACTGAATGTAAATTGAACTTGGGTATGGTTACAGACGTAGGTGGTATTGATGACAAGTCATTTAACGAAGGAACTTACAATGGTTTAGTTCGTTATGCAAATGACAATGGATTAGGTAAAGATTGCTACAAATACTTACAATCTGCTGCTGATGCTGATTATATTCCAAACTTGAGCCAATTTGCTGAAGAAAAATTGGATTTAATCGTTGCTCCTGGTTTCTTGTTTGCTGAATCTATGGCAACTGTTGCTGATCAATTCCCAGATTCTAAATTTGTTATCATCGACTCTGTTGTTGAAAAACCAAATGTAGCTTCTGCTGTATTTGCTGAGCAAGAACCTTCTTACTTGGTTGGTATTGCTGCTGCTATGAAAGCAAAAGAAGCTGGTAAAGATACTGTTGGTTATATCGGTGGTATGGACTTCGACGTTATCCAACGTTTCGAAGCTGGTTTTGAAGAAGGTGTTGCAAGCGTTGACCCTAGCATCAAAGTATTGGTTGACTATGCAAACTCTTTCACAGATTCTACAATCGGCGGACAATTGGCTCAAAAACAATTTAATGCTGGTGCATATGTTGTATTCCATGCTGCTGGCGCAACTGGTAACGGTTTGATCGCTGAAGCAAAAGCTCGTCGTGAAGCTGGTGAAGATGTTTGGGCAATCGGTGTTGACGTTGACCAATACGAAGCTGGTAAAATGGCTGATGGCAAGAGTGCAATCTTGACTTCTGCTTTGAAACGTGTTGATGTTGCTTCTTACACATTCATCGAAAAAGTTGCAAAAGGAACATTTACTTCTGAAACAATTCTATTCAATGCCCAAAATGACGGAATCGGCATCCCTGCTGAAAACCCTAACTTGAGCAAAGAAATCTCTGATGCAGTTAATGCGGCACTTGCTAAAATCAAGAGCGGAGAAATTGTTGTTGGAGTTACTCCTGCAAGATTGAAGTAATCATACTGTTTTTCAAGAGTGTGGACTTTGTCCACACTTTTTTATTCCTATTGACAGAAAACGCTTACTTTTGGTTATTTTCAATTGCAAAGCATTAGGAAGGCATGAAAATAATACCTGTAGAATTGCTTTTGTTTTAATAAAAAAGACAATGTTTTCTAAGTTGTTTATGTTATAATAGGCTCATGTTATGGAGGAGTTACAATGAGTTATGCAATTGAAATGCTCAATATTACAAAAGATTTTCCAGGCATACGTGCAAATGACAATGTAACGTTGCGAGTCAAAGACCGCAGTATTCATGCTTTATTGGGAGAAAATGGAGCAGGAAAATCAACGTTGATGTCAATATTGTTTGGATTGTATCAGCCTACTCAAGGAATGATCAAAGTCAGAGAAAAGGAAGTCGTAATCGCAGATCCGAATGTGGCGACACAATTGGGGATTGGGATGGTACATCAGCATTTTAAACTGGTAGAGAATTTCACAGTTGCTGAAAACATTATCTTAGGATTAGAACCGCAAACCAAGTTCAAGACAATTGATATGAAACTTGCAGAATCCAAGATTTCGGAACTCAGTAAACTGTATGGATTGAATGTCGATCCGACAGCGAAAATTCAAAATATTTCGGTTGGGATGCAACAACGCGTAGAAATCTTAAAAATGTTGTATCGCAACGCTGATATTTTGATTTTTGACGAACCGACGGCGGTATTAACACCGCAGGAGATCAAAGAATTGATGTCTATTATGCGCAATCTGGTGAAGGAAGGGAAGACCATCATGCTGATTACGCATAAATTGAAAGAGATCAAAGAAGTAGCGGACGAATGTACGGTTTTGCGCCGCGGGAAATACATTGGAACAATTGATGTCAGCGGGGCAACAGAAGAAGAGATGGCTACCATGATGGTAGGTCGTGAAGTAAACTTTGAAGTTGTGAAGGATGAAGCAAAACTTGGAAATACAGTATTGGAAGTGAAGCATTTAAACGTAAAGAATGCCAAGGGTGTTTTAGGCGTAAAAGATGTGAGTTTAACTGTTCAGGCGGGTGAAGTCTTGGGTGTTGCCGGTATTGATGGCAATGGTCAGACAGAATTGGTTTCCGCATTGACGGGATTAACGAAAGTAGAGTCGGGTTCAATCATATTAAATGGAGAGGATATCAGCCATTATTCCATTAAGAAGCGATTTGTGAGCGGAATGGGACATATCCCGGAAGATCGTCATAAACATGGCTTGGTATTGGATTTCCGTTTAAAAGAGAATTACATTATTCATAATTACAATAGTCCTGCATTTGCTAAATTCGGTTTGTTGCAGATGGATAAAATTGATGCTAATGCAGAGCGGTTATCGGAAATGTTTGATGTTCGCAGCGGACGCGGCAAGGAAACAGTTGCGCGCAGCATGAGCGGAGGAAATCAGCAAAAAGCTATTATTGCCCGTGAGATTGACCGTTCACCGGATTTGCTCGTAATCGTACAGCCAACCCGGGGACTTGATGTTGGGGCCATTGAATATATTCATTCACGGATTATTCAAGAGCGTGACAAGGGCAAAGCGATTTTGCTTGTGTCATTGGAACTGGATGAGGTTTTGGCTCTTTCGGATCGGATTGCCGTTATGTTCAACGGAGAACTGACTGGTATCGTAAACGCGAAAGAAACGGATGAGAATGAATTGGGGCTAATGATGTCTGGTTCATTGCGTAAAGAAGGAGACAAGGTATGAAAAAACATGAGAAAATAATTGCTCCGTTGATTGCGATTGTCCTGGGTATTTTACTGGGTACTCTCATTATCATGGCAAGCGGACGCAGTCCGGTTTTGATGTTTTCTTCCTTGTTGAAGAGTTTGACAGGAATTGATTTGTTGAAACCTGGACCATTGAATCTGCGTTACTTTGGCGAATTTATTGTATTCTCCATGCCAATTATTTTATCAGGTTTGGCAATCGGATTTGCTTATCGTACTGGGTTGTTCAATATTGGATGTGAAGGACAAGTAATTGTAGGAGGAGCAATGGCAGCAGCTGCAGGCGTTTTGCTGAAGCTCCCGCCGGTAATTCATGTATTGGCTTGTTTGCTGGCAGGTGGTCTGGCAGGTGCCCTCTGGGCGTTTTTGCCGGGACTTCTGCGTGTGCGAAAAAATATATCGGAAGTTGTAACGGGAATTATGCTCAACTATGTTGCTCAGCACATGAGCAACTACTGGATCAAGGCATTGCCTGGTTCAACACAAGCGAGAACAGCGGATTTGCCTGCAGGGGCATTGCTGAAGTCTCCGCTGCTTAGCAGCTTGACGAAGAATTCGCGCTTGAACTGGGGGATCATTGTAGTGATCGTCGCAGTCTTCTTATATTGGATTATTATTGAGAAAACAACATTTGGCTTTGGACTGAGAGCAACCGGCTACAATAAAGAAGGTGCTCGTTATGCGGGAATGAAAGTAAGTAAAAATGTTATTTCAGCGATTATGATCTCTGGATTTCTGGCAGGTTTGGCAGGTGCTATCATGACCTTGGGTACATTTGGATATGGTCGTGTTCTGTCAGCAGCTGAAGGGTATGGATTTGATGGTATTGCAGTTGCTCTTGTCGGTGGATGCAATGCGATCGGAATACTGCTTTCCGGATTGCTGTTTGGATTGTTAAAAGTCGCGCAGCCGGCGCTGCAGTCAATGTCGGTGCCAAAGGATATTGCAGTTATTATCTCTTCGGCTATCATTATGTTTGTAGCGATGCAAAATGGAATCATGGGAGTGATCTATTCTCTGACAGACAAGTTTCATAAAGAAAGGGGCGTGTCTAAATGAAAATGATCTATGATATGGTTGCCATTGCCTTAGTAGGGGCAGCACCGATTATTATTGCAGGATTAGGCGGCTTATTCAGTGAACGCAGCGGTATTGTGAATATTGCGCTGGAAGGGATTATGACCATTGGGGCTTTCACTACTGCAACCGTAGTTGTTCTATTGGAGAATTCCATGGGAACATTTCCGGCAATTGTCATTGGTTTGATTAGTGCATGTGTTGCGGGATTGCTGTTTTCCATCTTGCATGCCTATGCAAGCATCAACTTGAAAGCGGATCAGACCATTTCCGGAACAGCGCTGAATTTGCTGGCGAATGGGTTAACCGTTTACTTATGTCAAATTATTTTCAACCAGCAGCGTACAGCAGCATTCAGAAAAGGGATTATGAAGATCAGCGTTCCGTTTCTGAAAGATATTCCGGTTATCGGTCAGTTGCTGTTCAAAGGTGTGCATCCAACCTTCTATTTGGCAATTGCACTAGTGTTTGTTACTTATTTTATTGTCTTTAAAACGGCATTTGGTCTTCGCCTTCGTTCTTGCGGTGAGTTCCCGCAAGCATCTGCTTCCATGGGAATCAATGTTGCGAAGATGCGTTATATCGGCGTATTGGCTTCAGGTTTGCTTGCTGGCTTAGCCGGCGGTGTAATGGTTATGACCCAAGATGTTCAGTTTACAATTGCATCGATTCATGGGTATGGCTTTATTGCAATTGCGGCTTTGATTTTTGGGAAATGGAATCCCTTTGGTGTTATGGGAGCAGGTCTGTTCTTTGGCTTCTCGCAAATTCTGGCGTTGTTTGCAAAAGATATTCAATTCCTTAGTAAACTGCCAAGTGAATTCTTCTCTTCCACACCATATATTCTGACAATTGTCGCGCTCGTTATTTTCAGCGGACGGACCGTTGGACCGAAAGCTGCGGGAGAAATCTACGATTCCGGCAAGCGTTAGAGAATCAAACAAGGGAAACAGGCTGCGGCCTGTTTTTGCTTTGGCGAAGTCGTGGCATTTTGGGAAAAATTAGGGTATACTAGTAAAACGAGGTGACATATGAAACGATATAACTTAGGCGAGCAAATCGCATTAACAGTGTTAGAAACCGATAAATTCAAAGACAACATGATCTCGATGCGGTTTTTGTTTGACTTAGATCAAAAGAAAGCAAGTGCGAGATCATTGCTGGCTTTTATGATGACGAATAGAACAGCTATTTATCCAACAAATCAAAGCTTGACATCATACCTGGATGACTTGTACGGAATGAACATCAGTATGAATACCTACGGATTAGGCGCTTGCCATATGCTGGAACTGCGTTGTTCTGCAATTGCCGATCAGTTTGTGCAAGAATCTTATTCTATGGTCATACGTCAATTTGAATTGTTGAAAGAAGTATTATTCGAACCGCTGCTGGATGAGCAGGGGCTTTTTGATGAAGAATTGTTTGAAGAAGCAAAGATGATTATGCGTTCCCGCGTTTTGCGCCGAAAAGATGATCCCGGTTCTTTTGCCATTGATGAGAACAACAAGCGCATCGGAAAAGGAACTCCGTTTGCAATTTCTTGCTTAGGCGAAGCAGATGCAATTGAAGCCTTAACAAGGGAAGATGTAAAACAAGCATATCAGGAACTGCTGTCCCAAACCGTAATAGAGATTTATGTAGTCGGTATGGTGAATCAGCAGCAAGTACAGGAAATGTTTGAACAGCAGGAACTATTTGCATCCCGCAATTGCACATACCCGGTATTCTATGAATGGCCGCAGAAGGAATTGATGAAGGATGAAGTCCAGAAAGATATTGACCAGACGACATTGCTGCTGACCTGGCTGACGCAGATTAATCACACGCATCCTCTCTATTATGCATTGAAAGTTGGCAATACCATGTTTGGGGGAGATGCGAATTCGTTTTTGTTCCGGGTGGTAAGGGAACAGCATTCTCTTTGCTATACGATATATTCCAGCGTCTATTCCATGGATGAAGTGCTGGTAGCTCTGGCAGGGATCAGCTATGATAAGAAAGAGCAGACAGCAGCATTGATGGAAGAGCAATTTCAGAAGTTGGTGGATGGCAACTTTGATGAAGGGCAGCTGGAAACAAGCAAAAAACTAATGATCAATGGCTTGCAGTCGCAGTTTGATTCCACTGGCGGCATTATTAACTTTTTGTATCAGCAAACAATTACCCAGATGAATCTAAGTGTCGAGGAAGTGATTGAACGAATTCGCCAGGTGACCAGGGAACAAGTGATTGAGGCTATGAAGTCTTGTCAGCTGGTTGGTGAATTTGTCCTGCGGGAACGTGACGGAGTGGAGGATGAGATAAATGAAGAAGTTTCACAATGAAGCAATGCAGGAAACGTATGTCAAGACAACGTTAAAGAATGGACTGGATGTTGTAATCATTGAAAAGCCAGGATATGCAAAATCCCATTTTCTGTTTGTGACACCATTTGGTGCTGCCCACTCCAAACTGTTGGATGAGCGGGAGCAGACGATATCATTTACGGATGGGTTGGCCCATTTTCTGGAACATAAGATGTTTGAAAGCGAACATGGAGATGTTTTAACCCAATATTCAGAAATGGGAATCAGTGCCAATGCCTTTACGTCTTATTTCGAAACAGCGTATTACTTCTCCACGACGATGGAAATTGAAAAACCGTTGAATCTGCTGCTTGATTTTGTACAGGTGCTGGAGATTGATGAGCCTTCTGTAGAAAAAGAGAAAGGCATTATCGTGCAGGAATTGAAAATGTACCAGCAAATGAGCGATGTGCGTTTTATTCAGGAATTATTTGCGTCTTTGTACCATCAGCATCCACTGAAAAATGATATTGGGGGTACAGAGCAAAGCGTGAATTCCATTACCTTGAAACAACTCTATGATTGCTATGAAATCAACTATCATCCGCAAAATATGCTGTTGGTATGCGTCAGTGGCCAAGATAGCCAAAGTATCTTAGATATCATTGCCAAAAACCAGGAAGGGAAAACATTCCCTGATGTACCCAAAGTTCATAAATTTACATATGATGAGCCAGAGGAAGTAGTTCGTCCTAGTTATACATTTACGATGGATGTCAGTCAAAAGAAGTATGGCTTGGGTATTAAGA
Organism: Bacillota bacterium; assembly: GCA_023388995.1. Lineage (GTDB taxonomy): Bacteria > Bacillota_I > Bacilli_A > Erysipelotrichales > Erysipelotrichaceae > JAEWFD01. Next base: position 96,175 of record JAEWFD010000045.1, on the reverse strand, counting down.
TGCATGGCGTGGAGGATAGCAAACAACGTTCACAATTAGATATGGCATTGAAAATCTTGCTGGAAGGAACATTTTCCAGTGCCGGGAAATATGTGCAGCCATGGTTAGATGCAAGATATATTAATGATTCTTTCTCCTATGATTCAGATTTAGGAGAGGATTACGGCTTTTTGATCTTAACGAGTGAGACCGAGCAGCCGGATGTCTTGGAAGCAAAATTCATGGATGCATTGACGGAAATGAAAGAAAAGCTGATCTCTGAGGAATCATTGGCTTCTATGAAGCGGAAATTAATGGGGTATCAGATTCGGATATTGAATCGCTTTGAGGATTATGCCATTTCTTATGCGCGAGCAAAATTTCTAGGGCTGGATTTCTATGAGCGTCTGACAAGTATTGCAGATATCACAATGCAAGATTTACGTACTGTCGCAGATGCAATTGATCTCAATAAGTGTGCAAGGGTAGTGTTGGAAGGTAAGAATAAAGCTGATTAATAAAAAAAACTCAATTATCTGTTATTTTACGATAAATGAATGATGGTTAGGGTAATTTGCAGAATATTCGGCAAATTACCCTTTTTTCGTTCTCGTATGTAGCAATATTATGAATAGTTATGTTTGTTTTAAAAATATCTGTTTTTTGCGATAATCAATTCGCTGAAGAAAGGAGACAGGAAATCGTTATGTTGAACCAATATGTATGTGTCGGGAAAGTCAAAGATCTTCCGGAACTGAAAGAAACAGCGTCCGGTGTGAAAATGGCAAGGATGACACTGGAGTTGGATCGGAATTTTCCAAATGCACAGGGGGCTTATGAAAGTGATTTGGTGGAGTGCACGCTATGGAGGGGTGTAGCAGAGACAACAATTGCACATTGCGTGGAGGGGTCGGTTGTGGGGATTAAAGGGCGTATTCAATCCAGAGTTCTGGAAAACCGGGAGGGGAACCGGTATATTGCCTATGATTTGATTGCGGAGCAGGTTACATTTATCAGTGGTCCGCAGCTGGGAGCGTAAGCTCCTTTTTCAATGCGCAAAATAGCTGTAAAAGTGATTACTTCTGCGCAAAAGTATTATATAATAAGATGGTAGTAGAAATGAGGGTTGAAATGAAGCAATGGCGTAAAATACAATTATGGCTGCGCTTTGGCATCCTGCTGCCGGCTTTCTATATTTCAGCGATTGTCCAGCGGAAACGGCCATTTGAGCGCCGGTTTGCGGCATTGCAGAAATGGTGCCGTATCGTTGTGAAGTTATCCGGTGCAAAAGTTGAAGTTGTAGTTGGCGACGGTATCGTTGGTACACAGGGAGCTTTAATTGTCGGCAATCATCAAGGAAGCATGGATCCTTTCTTGCTAGTTGCTACTTCTGTTGTTCCGACAACGGCAGTCAGCAAGGTGGAGAATCTGAAGATCCCGCTGATCGGTACATGGTTGAAGACGTTGGAGGCGATTACGTTTCAGCGTGAAAGTATCAAAGATAGTGTCCGGATGATGAAAGAAACGTCACTGATCCTGCAAAAGCCAAGAAACATAGTGATTTTTCCGGAAGGAACGCGCTCCAAAAGCAATGAGATGGGGGAGTTTAAGGCAGGCGCATTGAAAGCTGCTTACATGGCGAAAGCAGATATTATGATCGTGGTATTAGTAAACAGCTTTACCATTTTAGATGCTTTGGATGAAAAACGAAAACCTATTTATGTGGTGTATGATCAAGTCATTCCCTATACGGAATATCAGCATCTGAGCACTGTAGAGTTGGCTGAGAAAGTTCAGTCACGCATGAAAGAAGTTATTAAGCAATACGCATAGGAGGGAATAAGCATGCGATTTGTCGATATAATTGAAAAGAAAAGAGATGGATTGGAACTGAATGAGCAGGAAATAGCATTTTGGGTAGATGGAATTGTGAAAGAAACGATTCCGGAATATCAGACAAGTGCTTTGCTCATGGCAATTGTGCTCCAAGGAATGAATCCGCAAGAAACAGCATTTCTAACAAAAGCGATGATGAACAGCGGTGATGTGATTGACTTGTCCAGCATTGCAGGCATTAAAGCTGATAAACACTCCACGGGTGGTGTTGGCGATAAAACTACATTGGCACTGGGACCAATGGTTGCAGCATGTGGGTTGAAGACGGCAAAAATGTCCGGACGCGGGTTAGGACATACCGGCGGTACACTGGATAAGCTGGAATCAATTGCCGGATTTAATTGTTTTTTAACAGAGAAAGAATTTATTGATCAGGTGAATCAAATTGGCATTGCTGTCATTGGACAGACTGCTTCATTGGTTCCTGCGGATAAAAAGTTGTATGCACTCCGTGATGTGACAGCGACAGTTCGCTCGATTCCATTGATTGCCTCTTCTATTATGTCAAAGAAGCTTGCATCGGGTTCTGATACGATTTTGCTTGACGTAAAATTTGGAGAAGGTGCTTTCATGCATACTCCTGAAGATGCCATTGCACTGGCGCAAGCCATGATTGAAATCGGAACTGCACTGGGCCGAGATACGAAAGCAATGATCAGTGACATGAATCAGCCGCTGGGATGTGCGATTGGAAATGCTTTGGAAGTCAAGGAAGCAATTGATACATTGCATGGCAAAGGACCTGCTGATTTCACCGAATTGTGTTATCAAGCGGGTGAGATCATGCTGGTTCAGGGGAAAATTTGCAAGACAAAGGAAGAAGCACGGGTGAAACTGGAAGAGGCAGTTCACAATGGCGCTGCTTTTGAAAAATTAAAAGCAATGGTTGCAGCGCAGCATGGAGATATTGCAGTAATTGAAGATCCGGCTAAGTTGCCATCCGCAACGATGCAGATTGCAATGAAAGCGCCAAGCAGCGGCTATATCGAGAATCTGCAAGCATTGGAAATGGGTACACTGGCAATGCAGCTTGGTGCTGGACGAGCTACGAAGGAAGATGAGATTGATCCGGCAGTAGGAATTGTATTGCATGTCAAGAAAGGGGATTTCGTGCAAAGCGGAGATCCAATTGCGACGGTATATACGAACAAAGCGTTGACAGCACAATGGAATCAGCAGTTCTATGAAGCAGTAGCAATTTCGGATGCTGTTGTTGCGAAAGATCCAATCATTTATCAAATTTTATAGATCTAAAGTAGAGGGGGTATGAAATTGCGTCGAGTAGTTTGGGTGCTCATTTGTTTTATGCTGACAGGCTGTGCGATCTATCCCTATATACCATCGAAGCATGTTACGCAAGCAAGTTATTTGGAATCAGGCGAAAACCGCTATGAATTTTACCGGAAACAAATTAATGGTAAAGTGCAGCGTGTATTCCGCTTTGCAGATACCATCGATTTAGTCAAAGGCATGCATGTGCTGGCAAACGGTTCCAAGGATTTTGAACTTTACTATGAATTGCAGGATGAAATTCAAGTGGAACATGTCATGACCTTGCTGCGCAGCTTATCTTTTGAACGGATGCGTCTCTATTATGGGAGTTCTCATGATTTTGGGATGATGCGAGTGGAATTGCTTCATGAAAAAGAGCAAGAAGAAGCGCTGGCGAAAGTGCGGGAAGTGATTCAAGAAAATCAAGTTGCTGCCATGGATTTGTTTGACCAAGTACGCTTTGTACATGATTATCTAGTACGTTATACTGTATATGATTCACAAAGTGCTGCAGATACTTCTCTGGCATCTGATGATTTTTCACTAACGGCTTATGGCGCATTGATTGGACAGAAAGCAGTATGCGAGGGCTATGCCCGTTCATTCTTGCTGTTTATGGATGAACTGGGTATTCCTGCTTATATTGTGGAAGCACAAGAGATGAATCATGCTTGGAATGCGGTGAAGCTTGCAGATGAATGGTACTATGTGGATGTGACATTTGATGATCCGGTTCCGGATCAGGCTGATGTCATTCACGATACCTTTTTCCTGCTTTCCAAGGAGGAGCTGATTGCCTTGGGGCAGCATATCTTTGATGATGGCAACGAGATTGGCATGAATGCTGAACAGTATGAAGAAAGCATGAAACGTATCTATCCATAAGAACACCCGCAAAGGGTGTTTTTTGCTGCGTAAATAGAAGGGCATCGCTTTGGCATCTTCAGATAGATGGTTTTGCTGCGCTTTTATTTCCGGACTCATTTGGAATATAAGGGAGTTTTATTCTAAAAAATAGGCTTTCGTACATACAATACAATGAGGTGGCGCTATGAACGTGAGGCAGTATCAACAATCTATGATCAAAATAGTTAGGAAGCAAATGAAGTGTTTTTGCTTGCTTCTGGCACTATTTATGTTTTTAGCAGGACAGCAAAAAGTATATGCGGCGGAGGATTTAACCCCAAATGCTGCAAGTTCCATTTTGATAGAAGTCAATGGTGGCAAAGTCATTTACGGCAAGCAGGAACATGAGCGGCTTTATCCGGCATCCATGACCAAAATGATGGGAATGCTGCTGATCATGGAGGCAATTAATCAAGGAAAATTAACATGGGATACGATTGTTACCGTGAGTGAACATGCAGCCAGTATGGGAGGTTCGCAAATCTATTTGAAGCCACTGGAACAGATGCGGGTTGATGATTTATTTAAATCTGTAGCCATTGCCAGTGCCAACGATGCAATCGTTGCTTTGGGAGAAAAGATTGCGTCATCAGAAGAAAATTTTGTGCAGATGATGAATGACCGTGCCAAGAAAATAGGCTTATCGAATACCCACTTTACCAATGCCAGCGGGCTGCATGATCCGGAACATTATTCCACGGCTTATGACATGGCTATGATTGGCAGAGAGCTTGTTAGGGTAGGTGGAGATGCGCTGCTGAAATATACTTCTACGTATGATGCCTATGTTCGGGAAGATACTGATAATAAGTTCTGGCTCGTAAACACCAATAAGCTGGTCCGATTCTATGAGGGTACAGATGGGTTGAAAACGGGCTTTACACAGGATTCCAAATATTGCATTACAGTTACAACAAAGCGTGGTGGGCTGCGTTTAATTGCAGTTGTCATGAAAGAACCGACATCTGCCATTCGCAACAAAGAAGTTACCAAGCTGATGGATTATGGATTTGGCTTATATGATACGTTGCCGCTTTATGTGAAAGATCAAGTGATCCAGCAGATGCAAGTGGAGAACGGCAAACCTAAAATGGTCGATGTGAAGATTAAGGATGAAATCAGGGAGATTATTCAAAAGGGTCAAGGAAACAGTCTTGCGAAATCAGAAGTTATCTTGAGTAAAACAACGGCACCGTTAGTAAGTGGTGAAGTTGTGGGGAAAATAAAAGTCCAGATGGTGGATGGGATTGTGGTGGAGTCAGATTTGATCGTGGGGGAAGATGTGATACCGTTAACGTATTTTGATGTTTTGAAGAATACCATGAATCGGTTCTGGTTTTAGTGAGAAAATGACACGCTTGGTTAGGTGTCATTTTTTTGACACAATAATTCTGGCATTTGTGCTTTCTTCCGAACAAAACTGTGCTGTGACAGTTCTACCTTGTCGACGATTTTTCATTCTTTCTCATTTCTCGATAAAATTCTTCTTCCGAAACATACTCGTAGGAGGTGTTTATTTTAAGGGATTTTTAACTCAAAAGACAGACCTTGATAAAGACAATTTGATGTAAGAATCCTCACCTTGTATTTTCAATTGTGGTTCTACTCTGGCAATCATACTTGCAGTTTTCAGTATAATTGTATCCTCTAAAGATATCATAGCCATTGTATTAACATCCCCTTTAGATGCAGCATATACGGTTAGAAAAACGAGCAAAATATATGTTAATCATGCTATTCTATTTACAGCACTTATTTCTAAAATTAAAATATGTTACAATATGCAATATGAAAGATAAATAGTTTGGTAAAAATGTTTGATTATCGCAATGCAGCTTTAAACAGAACTTGGAAAGTGAATCAACATACACGATAAATCAAATTGTGTAGTGGATGTTATACTTTGTCTGAAAATGGGGTGATATGAAATGGTAAAGAAAAAAAACAATGAGATTACGATTCATTCGGGTGCAGCAGAATATCTCACTTATGTAGCTGCTGCAGGTGATGATGAGAAGTCTTATGAGATGCGCTACGAAAACGAAAATATCTGGTTGACGCAAAAGATGATGGCGGCACTTTATGATGTTAGTGTCACTACAATCAATGAGCATATTGCCAGGATATATACAGATGGTGAATTGGTCGAAGAAGCAACTGTTCGGAAATTCCGAACAGTTCAAACTGAGGGCAATCGCCAAGTTGCTCGAGAAAGATTGCATTACAACTTGCAAATGATTATTGCAGTTGGTTTTAAGGTAAACAATGATAATGCTGTACGATTCCGTAAATGGGCAGGACAAGTTGTTAAAGAGTATACCATCCAAGGATGGGTTATGGATGTGGATCGCTTGAAAGAGGGGCATATGTTTACCGATGAATATTTTGAAAGACAGCTGCAAACCATCCGCGAAATTCGAATGTCTGAACGTAAATTTTATCAGAAGGTAACAGATATTTATGCTACTGCTTTTGATTACGATAAAGATGCCAATGCAACGAGAGAATTTTTTCAAATGGTACAAAATAAATTGCATTATGCTGTACATCGACATACTGCAGCTGAACTAATTGTAGAACGTGCTGACTCTAATCAGAATCATATGGGGTTGACCACATGGGAAACCGCCCCCCACGGTAAAATCATTAAAGCAGATGTAGCTATTGCTAAAAACTATTTAAATGAGCAAGAGATGAACTATCTCGCACGAATTGTATCGCTGTATTTAGATTTCGCAGAATTACAAGCAGAGCGGCATATTCCGATGACAATGAATGATTGGGCAAAACGGTTGGATGGTTTTTTAGAATTTAATGGAAATGAGATTCAAATGGATGCGGGTAAAACTTCTCATGAGCAAGCTAAATTGCATGCGGAAACAGAATATGAAAAATATCGTATCGTCCAAGATCGGCTATTTGAAAGTGATTTTGACAAATTTATTGCTTTGGAACACTCGCTGAAAAAGATAAGTAAGGATTGATTGATATGTATGCAGATTAGAATGATTCCGCAGTACATAAATGAAGAAAAATAGTTTGAATAATAATCGCTTACTTCAATTTGCGTGCATTGAAGATTTGTGTGCGAATGAATGGATTGAAAAAATTTAACTCTTGTATATTTTAGAAATAGGTCATATTATGAATGCTAATTGGGGTATGCATTCGAGGATACATACTTAAAGAAGTCGGAGAGATCCGACTTCTTTGCGTCTATAAAGTGTCTATAGCTATTATACTTTATAATAATTGGCGATCTACAAACAATTAGAGTTCAATATGGGAAAATGAATGTATTAATTTAGCTTTAAAGATGGACTAGTTGTTTTTATGAAGGTGAAATAATTTAAGTGATTCGTTTGAACAAGTTGGAAACAGCTTTTTTTTATGTCCGCAATATTATGAAATATTTGTCAGAAAAAAGGATGCTTTGTCGGATTTCTCCAAAAATTTAAGAAATAAATTAGAATAGAAAGCGGAGGTGGCGTATGGAATATTATGTGAAAGAGAATCAGCTGTTGATTCAGTTTCATGGGGAATTAGGTAGTTTGGAAGTTTGGGAAACAAGGGAAAAAGTTGTGGCATTGATTGAGCAGAAGCGGCCGGAAACGGTAATTTTGGATTTGGAAGATGTGAAGTATCTGGATAGTTCCTCCATTGGATTTATCTTGGCAAGATACAAACAGCTATATCAGATGGGCAGCAAATTGCAGATTTGCGGCATTCATCCGCATGTCAGCAAAATACTGGAAATATCGGGCATCTACCAGCTGGTAACCTGTGTGAACAGCAAAAAGAAGGAGGAAGTACGATGAATCGAATGGAATGTTTGTTTATGGCACATCTGCAAAATGAGACCCTTGCACGCAGTATTGTCAGTGCTTTTTTACTTCCATACAATCCTTCCATTGATGAAATGATGGAAATTAAAACAATGGTGGCAGAAGCAGTTGCGAATGCGATTATTCACGGCTATGAAATTGACAATCAAGGAATGGTCTTTTTATCGCTGGATATGAATGAAGAGTTAGAGTTAACGATCTTGGTGAAGGATGAAGGGGTTGGCATTGAAAATATAGAGTTGGCAAAAACCCCATTATATACAAGTAAAGCTCATTTGGAACGTAGTGGCATGGGCTTCACGATCATGGAATCATTTGCGGATGAGTGCAAGGTAGAATCCATTCTGGGTGGCGGTACCAGTGTCACCATGAAGAAACGCTTGCAATTCGCGCATGAGCAGCGTTAAGGAATATCGTGTCGAAGAGTTGCTGGAAATGGCGCAAGCGGGTGACGAGGCTGCAAAAAGTCAGATGGTGGAACAAAACCTCGGACTTGTCTGGTCATTGATCCATCGGTTCAAACAATCCAGAATCCCGCAGGATGAGTTATTTCAGGTTGGTTGCCTGGGACTTGTGAAGGCAATCAATAATTTTGATGCTAGCTTTAAGGTAAAGTTTTCTACCTATGCTGTTCCGATCATATTAGGAGAAATCAAACGTTATTTTCGCGATGAAGGAAGTATTCATGTCTCACGTTCGGTAAAAGAAAATTATTTGAAATTAAGTAAACTGCGTGATGAAATGATTCAAAGCTTACATCGGGAACCAACGTACTATGAGTTAGCTGAAAAAAGCAATCTGGATGTGGAAGATGTCTTGCAGGCATTTGAAGCGAATCAATTTGTGGCATCCATGGATGAACCAATCTACGACAAAGAAGGCAATTCTACGACACTGGAAGATCGGATGAAGGAACCAAAAACAATTGATGTTGTTTCTTTACTGGCGTTAAAAGATGAAATCAAGCTCTTGGAACAAAGAGATCAAACGTTCCTTTTTTATCGCTACTACAAAGAAATGAATCAGGATAGTATTGCAAAGAAATTTGGTATCAGTCAGGTACAAGTATCAAGAATGGAAAAAAGAATACTGGAATATTTATTGCATAAGTTAGAGGGGAAGTAAGAAAAAAGATCGAGTTAACATGCTCTGATATAAGAAAACAAAAACTGATACAGTTGTTTGCATACTATATCAGTTTTTGTTATGATAGAAAATAGTAACCATAGAAAATGTTGCTACACTTACGGAAAACTATTGTCTAGATCTTTCTAAACTCGATTTCTATTTCAGGAATCTAGATACAAATAGGAGTTGACGTGAAATGAGTTGCTTTTATGGGCGAAAAAATATGGAGAGTGATATTGATTTAACTTTCCTAAAAGAGAGGTAATTATATTGAAAAAGAATAGAAATTGGACAGTTTTATTAATAGGCGGACCTTCTGGAGTCGGCAAATCGAGTATTGCCTATGAATTAGCACGCTACTATGAGCTGAGTGTATTAGAGATAGACGATATCGGTCAAGCGATAAAGGCTATGACAACAACAGAAGAACTTTCGGCAATTAATTATTGGAGCACCGGGGTAAATTGGAAAGATATTGGAATCTCCGGAAATGTTGATTGGCTAATTCGTGTAAGTAAAGAAATAACACCGGCACTGAAAGCGATTGTTGATAATCATATTGAAGCAGGTGTTCCGGTCATTATTGAAGGAGATTTTCTCTATCCCGAATTTGCCGCTTCTTTTGATAATCCTGAGGTGAAATCCCTTTTCATACAGGAAGCTGATGAAAATCAAATAGTACAAAACTATTTAGATAGAGAAGGGGGAAACACACAGAATTTCAGAGCTGCAATAAGTGTCGCATATGGCAACTGGATTTCCGATATGTGCAAAGGGTTAGAAATTCCTCTGTTGGAATCAAGACCGTGGGACACGGCTATTGATAGAGCATTGAAGTTTTTATCGTAGAGTATTAGGTGGTCTTTTCTCTATTTATACCGCCGAAAAACATAGCCGGTGAGGAATTTTTTCCTCACCGGTTTGCTTGTTTACTTATCTCACTGCTCCTTAGTCTTGGTCTTTTTTAGAAGTTAAAAATGATATCTGAAGATAAAGAAATTAGCACTCTATGCTTGACATTGCTAACGGATGTGCTATACTACATTTAGCACATAGTGTAAGAGAGTGCTAAAGAGGTGATTGGATGCATTTTGAGAAGATGAATGAAGGACTGCAGAAGGTTTTTATGGAAGCCATAGAAGAGGTTAAGCAGCGAAAAAATCCGCAAGTAATGGGATGCCATTTGATGAAGCAGATCCTGAAACAAGATACGCCTATTACACGAATCCTAAAAAAACAGAAAATCCAAATAAAACAAGTATTGCAAGTATTGGAGAATCAGATCCGGCAGTTGCCGGTCGTGAATGAAGGCAGTGAGCCTTCACTCTCCAAAGAAGTATATGAAGCAATGCAGGAAGCGCAGGTATGGAGTACCAAAGAACAAGAAACCTATGTCAGCGTTACCGCCATGTGGTTTGCGCTGTATTACAAGCATGCTTCAACAGCAGTGAAAAACTTGATTCAACTAGAGGAAAGCACCATGCTTTCGCTGTACCATCAGTTGAAAGGAGGAAGAGCAATGAATCAAATGAATTCAGAGGAGCAACTGCAAGCTCTTGAAAAATATGGACGTGACTTGGTAGAGGATGTACGAAACGGAAAATTAGACCCGATCATCGGCCGGGATGAAGAAATTCGCCGGGTAGTGCAAATCTTGTCACGAAAAACAAAAAATAATCCGATTCTTATCGGGGAACCGGGAGTTGGGAAAACAGCTATTGTTGAGGGATTGGCGTGGCGTATTATGAAAGGGGACGTCCCGTTCGGCCTGCAAAATAAACGAATTATAGAGTTGGACATGGGTTCCTTGATTGCCGGTGCAAAGTATCGTGGTGAATTTGAAGAACGCCTAAAAGCGGTGCTTCAAGAAATCGAAGAAGCGGATGGGGAAATTGTCCTCTTCATTGATGAAATTCATAACTTGGTCGGAGCAGGCAAAACAGATGGTGCCATGGACGCAGCGAACTTGCTGAAACCGATGCTGGCACGCGGTGAGTTACGTTGTATCGGTGCAACAACCTTCCATGAATATCGCCAATATATTGAAAAAGATGCGGCTTTGGAACGGCGGTTCCAAAAAGTGCAGGTGCAAGAACCAACCATCGACGATACCGTATCGATTTTGAGAGGACTGAAAGATCGCTTTGAGTCACATCATGGCGTGCAGATTTTGGATGAAGCAATCATTGCGGCTGCCAATTTATCCTCACGCTATATTGCCGACCGGTTTTTGCCGGATAAAGCAATTGACTTGATTGATGAAGCTTGTGCATCCATTCGGGTTCAGATTGACTCGATGCCAAGTGAGCTGGATGCTTTGAATCGAAAGATTATGCAAGCAGAGATTGAAGAGATGGCATTGAAGAAAGAAGCAGATGCGAAAACCAAGGAGCGCTTGGCGGAACTCCGGGAAGAGCTGAATGGATGGAAGGAAGATAAAAGCAAACTGGAAGCAATCTGGCTCAAAGAAAAGCAGGAACTCGAACAGCAAAAGAAAATCAAAGAGGAAATCGAGCGTGCAAAAGTAGAATTGGAACAAGCACAGAATGCGGCACTTTATGAAAAGGCTGCGAAGCTCCAATATGCAACACTTCCTGAATTGGAACGCAAACTGGCAACCCTGCAAAATAACGCAGAAGGGAAAACTTTGCTGCGGGAAATTGTTGATGAAGAGATGATTGCCGGAATTGTTTCTAAATGGACGCAAATTGAAGTGGGCAAGCTCATGACCAGCATGAGACAAAAGCTGCTGCATTTGAAAGACGAATTGAAGTTGCGCGTTAAGGGACAGGATGAAGCGCTGGATGTTGTGTCTCAGGCAATCTTGCGATCCAAGGCGCAAATTCAAGATGAAAGCAAGCCGATTGGCAGCTTCTTATTCCTAGGTCCAACAGGTGTGGGTAAAACGGAAGTTGCGAAGGCTTTGGCTGTTGCTTTATTTGACAGCGAAACGAAAATGGTTCGGATCGATATGTCAGAGTATATGGAGAAACATAGTGTTGCCAGATTGATTGGTGCGCCTCCGGGATACGTTGGATATGAAGAAGGCGGGCAATTAACAGAAGCAGTACGACGCCAACCTTATAGCATTGTTTTGCTGGATGAAGTAGAAAAAGCTCATCCGGATGTATTCCATGTATTGCTGCAAATACTGGACGATGGTCGCATCACCGACTCCAAAGGGATAACGGTTGACTTCAAGAACACCATTTTGATTATGACCAGCAACTTAGGAAGTGGTGCTAGCGGTACTAAGGACATGCAGGAAACGCAGTATATGCAAGCACTTCGCCAGCATTTCAAACCGGAATTTATTAACCGGATTGATGAAATTGTCATCTTTGATGCTTTGTCACCAACTACGATGCGGGAAATAGCAAGAAAATTCATGGATGAACTGGTGCTTCGTCTGCGCAACCAAAGTGTCTATTTGGAATATGATGAAAGTGTCATTGACTTAATTGTTGAACAAGGCAGTGATACAGTATACGGTGCACGACCAATGCGCCGCTACATGCAACGTAATCTGGAATCGATGCTGGCACGAAAGATGATTGAAACAACAATCCAAGATCGTGCTGACTGGAAGCTGCAGGTAAGAAATAACCAATTTTATATTGAAGTCTAAAGCTGCCTTTGGGCAGCTTTTTTTGTGGAATGTTATAGAAAGTTTACTGCACGACTTCGGAAAATATGGTACACTATAGTCGGTGATTTTATGCAACAGTATTTTGTAACAACAGCAATTTTTAATCAGGAAGTCGTATTTGATCAAGAACAAGTGCACCATCTGGTGCATGTCATGCGATATGAAACCGGACGGCAAGTATATGTTGTTGATCCAACACAAAAAAAATACCTGGTTACCCTAACCATTGAAGAAAAGCAAGTCAAAGGGCAAGTCGTGCATGAGATCATGCAGTCTTCCGAGCTGCCTTGCCGGGTGGTGATTGCCCAAAGCATCATCAAAGGAGACCGGTTCGATTATTTTCTGCAAAAAGCAGCGGAATTCGGTGTCAGCGACATTGTGCCGCTGATAACCAAACGGACGGTTGTGAAAGTAATGGATGAGAAGAAAGACAAGAAGCAGCAGCGATGGCAGAAAATTGTGATCGAAGCGGCAGAACAAGCACGGCGCAGCAGTTATCCACTCGTACATGATACGATGTCTTTGGATGAATTGCTGAGACAATTTGATGCGGTCGATTATAAATTGGTTGCTTACGAAGAAGCCAACGAGCATAGTGTGCTGAAGGATGTTGTTACATCTTTAAAAGCCGGTCAGTCGTTGCTTTTGGTAGTAGGCTGCGAAGGTGGTTTGGAACAGCAGGAAGTTTCCAAACTGGAAGCACACGGTTATCGAACTTGCGCATTAGGGCCGCGGATCTTACGGGCGGAGAGTGCCGGGATCTATGCACTGGCTGCCATATCTTATGAAATGGAGCTTTCCCGATGAAACGCTTTTGTGCGATCCTGGAAAAACAAATTCCCCGGATGCTGACGAAATCCAATATCGAGAAACAGCTGGTTGCAACATATCTGAAGCAATGGCAGGGCAAGCCTCTTGTTTTAAAACAAGAATGGGATTATCTGGAAGCAAGTGCGAGTTTGCAATCATTGGCCAATAAACTAGCCATCGAACAGGCATACTGCTTGTTCATGGATGAAATAGAGCAATATTGGACGGTTTTAGACTACAATGAACGGGTGCGGATCATGAATATTGATTTGATGCAGTGCTATACTGCATTGCCCGTTTTTCAATATGAAGGAACATCGTGCGTGATCTCTTTTTTTGATCAAAGATTGAATCAAATCTATCAGCAGGAGATGATCGTTTTTGAACGAAAACAATATCAGGCATTGCGCAAGGACTATCGCCATGTGATCATGGATCTATATGGAACTGCTTGTTTTGATGGCATATTTGTACCGACAACCTATGTTTTGCAGGAAGCGGATACTGCCGTTTTCTACCACTCGCAGCTGCACAAATTCTATCTGCGGAAGGATACAGAATGTTTGCTGGTTCCGCTTTTTGATGAAACTGCGAATCCCTTTGTACTGACAAGGGAACAGCAGCAAACAATGGCACGCTTGCTGGTGCAAGGAAACAAGAGAGAAGCTTTGCAATATGGAGTGGAACAAGGATTTTATTCGCAAAGCTGTCAGGCAGCTGTCTTGCGGCAACTGGATCGCAAGAAAGTGCTGGGGCTTTTTTAAGGAGTGAGAAGATGAATACATTCGCAATACATACGCTTGGCTGTAAAGTCAATACATACGAATCGCAAGGCATGGTCGAAGACTTTCTGGCTCATGGATACCAGCAAGTTGGTTTCCATGAAGCATCTGATGTTTATGTCATCCATACCTGTGCTGTTACGAATACGGCAGCAAGCAAAAGCCGGCAAAAAGTGCGGCAGGCAATCAAGCAGAATCCCAATGCTGTTGTTTGTGTCGTTGGCTGCTATGTGCAAACTAATGCAGAAGACTTACTGAAGCTGGAAGGAGTCGACGTGCTGATTGGCACGAGCGGGAAGCAAGAAGTGGTTAAGGCTGTTGAGGAATTTATGGGCAAGCAAAAGAAACAAGAAGTTGTGCTGCCTTCGGTGAAACTATTTGATGTGCGCAAAGATGCGACATTTGAAGAACAAGGGGTGCTGCAGTTTGATCAGGTACGTGCGTATTTGAAGGTGCAAGATGGCTGCAATCAGTTCTGCTCTTACTGCATTATACCCTTTACGAGAGGAAAAGAGCGTTCTCTATCTGTTGAGCGAGCCGTGGCATCTGCCCAAGAGCTGACAGAAAAAGGACATCAGGAGATTGTTTTGGCGGGTATTCATACGGGTCGCTACGGGGTCGATCAGCAAAGTGATTTATATACCTTAATCAAGCGTTTGCTGAATGAAGTGCCAAAGTTAAAACGTCTGCGTCTTTCTTCGATTGAGGCAGTTGAATTGACATCGGAATTGATTGCTCTTGCAGAGCAGGAAGACCGGATTGCCAAGCACTTCCATATCCCGCTGCAATCAGGAACGGATGATACCTTAAAGGCAATGAACCGGAAGTATAATACAGAAGAGTTCTATGCGAAAGTGCAGGAAATCCGTCGTGTGAATCCGCTGGTCAGCATTTCCAGTGATGTGATTGTTGGTTTTCCGAAAGAAAGCAGGGAAGACTTTGAACGTACAGTCGCATTCATCAAGCAATGTGAATTATCGTTCTTGCATGTATTTCCGTATTCCAAGCGTGAACGAACTGTTGCGGCCTTAATGGGAGAACATGTGGATGAGAAAGAAAAGAAAGAACGTGTGAATACGCTGTTATCTCTATCCAAGGAATTGAAGCTGGCATATCATGCAAAGTTTGTGGGGTCCGAATTAGCTGTCTTGATGGAGCATTCGGAAAGTGGCAGTCACTATGGATATTCCAGTGAATATATCAAAGTTGTCGTTGAAAAGAGTACAAGGGTATTGAAGGGGGCGATGGTTTCCGTGATCATCGATTCCTATGACGAAGATGCTTGTTACGGACATCTGGCATAAGGAGAACAGCATGAAATACTTACATGAATTATTTGCAGGAGCACCGCAGATTGGCATTGAACATTTGTCGCAGGATTCCAGAGATATGAAAGAACATGGCATGTTTTTTTGTGTAAAGGGTTTGCACTATGACGGGCATCAATATATTCAGAATGCAATTGACAAGGGTGCAGTTTGCATCGTCCATAGTGATGAAATTGAAACAAAGGTACCGGGCATTGTGTATATCACAGTACCGGATGTATTGGATGCGCTGAATATCGTGGCTGACAAGTATTATGATCATGTCAGCAGCAAGATGAAGGTGCTGGGCGTAACCGGGACCAACGGCAAAAGCACAGTTTCCTATATTACCTATCAATTGCTGAACCGTTTGCAGCTGAACTGCGGATACATCGGAACGATCTCCATTGAATACAATGACGTAAAGATTCCTTCTCCGTATACAACCCCGGAAGCCATCTATCTGCATCGCACATTGCATGATATGTATGAACAGGGTGTGCAAGCTGTCAGTATGGAAGTTTCCAGCAATGGCTTGGATTTGAAACGGACGAATGCAGTGGTTTTTGATGTTGGTGTATTCACCAATCTTACCCATGAGCATTTGGATTTTCATGGTACGATGGAAGGATATCTGGAAGCCAAGAAAAAGCTGTTCTATGCATTGCCGCCGGAGGCAATCGCGATTCTGAATAAAGATGGCTCCTACTATGAAGAGTTTGCTGGTGCTTGCAAATGTCCGATTGTAACATACAGTTTATTCCAAGACGCAGATTTAAGAGCTGATAATATCATGATGGAACCGGATAGTACAACTTTTGTCCTATACTACAAAGATAACAAGTTTGTAGTACAAACCAACTTGCTGGCAACATTCAATGTCTCCAATTTGCTGGCATCCATTGCTTCCGTTATGGCGCTTGGCTATCCGCTGGAAACCATCTTGGAGCATGTAAACGATCTAGGGCAAGTTTCAGGACGAATTGAGCGAATCGAGGAAGGACAGAATTTCCAAGTGATTGTTGATTATGCCCATACACCAGATGGATTCTATAAGATTTATGAGTATGCAAAAGCAATTACACCACCTACCAGCAAAATTATCACGGTGTTTGGCAGCGCCGGACAAAGGGATACGAAAAAAAGACCTATTTTAGGGAAGATAAGTGATGAGTATTGTGATATTATTATTTTGACAGAAGAAGATCCACGAAATGAGAGCACCAGACAGATTGCGGATGAAATTCGCAGTGGTATTTCCAGCAAAAGAACGGTCTTTATTGAATCCCGCGAAGCAGCAATCCAGCAAGCGATTGCCCTGGCTGATAAAGATGATACAGTCTTGATTCTCGGCAAAGGTGATGAGGATTTTCTAGCCCGTGATTATGGGGATGAAGACTATGCAGGTGACCACATTGTGGCGAAAGAAGCACTTCGTGAATTGATGGAAGAAGGAGAAACATTATGAAATTAAATCAGTATATTGATCATACTTTGTTGAAGGCAGATGCTACAAAGGACCAACTAGTAAAGCTATGTGCAGAAGCAAAAGAGTATGAGTTTGCTTCTGTATGTGTGAACCCATCCTGGGTAAGCATATGCAAGGAAGAACTTGCAGGCAGTTCTGTGAAGGTATGCACAGTGATTGGCTTTCCATTAGGGGCTACCAGCACCAAAGCAAAGGCTGCCGAAACGAATTTTGCATTGGAAGATGGTGCCGGTGAATTTGATATGGTTATCAATATCGGGGCCTTGAAAGAGCATCGTGATGAATATGTTTTGGAAGATGTGAAAGCGGTAGTTGCAGCAGCACAAGGCAATGTGGTGAAAGTTATTATTGAAACGTGCTTGCTTACAGAGGAAGAAAAAATACGTGCTTGCAAGTTGTGTGTCGAAGCTGGTGCACATTTTGTGAAGACATCTACTGGCTTCTCAACTGCCGGAGCAACGTTTGCGGATGTGAAGCTTATGAAAGATAGTGTACAGGATAAGGCGCTTGTAAAGGCTGCTGGCGGTGTGCGTTCATATGATGATTTGCAGAAGATGATTGAAGCGGGTGCTGATCGCATCGGAACAAGCAGCGGTGTTGCTCTGGTACAACAAAAAGCAGCGGATCAAAGCTATTAATTCATAAACTAAGGGGGAAATTACATGAAGAAAAAAGTTTGTGACCATTGCAAAGGACGCTTGAATGGGCTGAATAACTATGAAATGTCATTGGAAGATGTAACTTTGTGCGCCCATTGTTATGAAGGATTGCAACCATTCAGTGTTGCCAAGAAATATCAAACTGCGGAAGAGCTGGAAGAAGATTTAAAGGTGGTTGAAACTCATCTTCATCAAGCAAAATATGATCCAGCTACGATAGATAAACTCCATAGCTACTTTGAATTGCGGAAGCAAAGTCTTGGGGATTCAATGGATGTTGCTGGAGTGAGAACCAATCTACGGCGCTTTATCGAATTAGTCGATGCAGGCAAATTTCAGAGTGAAATCAAACAGCACTTGGTAACATCGGGGTTCCAATTTGAAGGATATGAAATACTGGAGTATCGTGGAATTGTAACAGGTGAAATTGTACTTGGTACAGGCTTTTTCGCAGATTTCACTGCGGGATGGTCTGACTTTCTGGGAATAGAAGCAACAGAATACCGGCTAAAGTTAATAGAAGCACGGCAAGTTGCTCTGAATCGGGCGATTGCAGAGTCTTTGTTCAAAGGTGGAAATGCGATGATTGGCGTTGATTTTGATTACGTTAATTTCACCAATGATAAGATGGGATTGATCGTAAATGGTACAAGCGTTATCATCCAGAAGAAACAGCAATAAAAGGAGCTCTTTGGTTATGGAAGAAATAATCGAAGAGTTTTTATAGGGTCTTTGAGGAACTTTTAGAAAAACAGATGTAAGCTTTGAGGGAGTTTTAGAAGCAAGCTTTGAGGAAGTTTTAGAAATGATAGGGTTGGTTTAATTACCGACCCTTTTATTACAATTGATGCAATATAATATACGTGCTCTAAGATGACTAAAATTGCGATATCCTGCTGCATTACGAATCAATAATTTTATAGTGTTGTTTCTCGATTCAATAGGTCCATTCGATATCCGTTTATGATTAAACCAAACAAATGAATTTAGGATTTCCTGTTTCCACTTTAAAAGCGTTCGACCAACTCTTCGTACTTCAGTGTTATGATGAGAAGTAAATCGTTGAATCAGGATATCCATTTGCTGGATTACATCCTCTCTCCTTCGGAGCCGGTTAAACTCAATATAAGCTTCTTTTAATTCATAAATTTCCTGAATTAGCGGATGTATCTCAAATAGCATCTGACGATATTTCATTAGGTAAACATGATAACCCAGCTTTCGGCTATACTCTTGTTTAAGCCAATCAATAGAAGAGTTGTTTTTGAGAAGCAGAAATCGTTTCTGTTTGAGAAGGAAATATTCAATGGATTCTCGATCAACCTTCTTCATCAATTGTTTCAACTGGGAATTATACATATTTAATACGAGCTGGATTACATGGAAGGAATCAATACATAGTTTCGCATTAGGGAAGTAATGGCGATGAAGAAAGCGATATCCTTCATACATATCCGAACTAATATAGTGGACGCGATTTAGTGCATCTTTACTGAGTTTTTGGAAATAGCTATGAAGAGAATCCTTCGTTCTCCCATAGATAATGTCAACGATATTGTTTGTCTCAAAATCAAGCAGAACGGCAACATATTTCTTTACTGCATTTCTACCCAGATAGACTTCATCAATACAAAGCACATGTGGCAGTTGTGGTTTGAAAACTGGTGCATTATCATTAAATGTATCCATCACGGTATTAGGTGACAAATGCAGTAACTTTCCTGCCTGCGTAAATGTGATATGTGGATCAAGCAAGAGTTCCATGATTTGTAGATAGGAAGCAATTGATTTCTTTTGGTGTTTCGTAACCAAAGTACATGTTTCATTAAATGATGTAGTGCAAAGGGAACATCGATAGCGTTTCTGCTTATAATGAACAACGCATTTTCGGTCAATAAATAAACCATGATTAATTGTTCGCTCATATTGATTCAAGACTTTTTCTGTTATTGCTTTACAATTTGGACACTGATGTGGCTTCCGCTTCAATGATAGGTGAATAAGCAGCTCGTTTTTTAATGAGTTGCATTCAAGAGTTTCAATTTCTTCCTCTTTCAGATTTAAGAATTCTATGATAGACTTATTCATGACAAGACCTCCTATGTTCCCGCAAAGTAATCATAAGGTCTTGTCATTTTTATGACATCTAAAACTTCCTCAAAGCAGAGCAAAAAGAACTCCTAGAAAATCTAAAAGTTCCTCAAAGGTCGTACATTTCTAAAAGTTCCTCATATACTCTTTTTATATTGTCGATTATAATGGAAACCGGGGATACTATCGAGAAGGAGTGATTGTATGGTACCACGGATTGGCTATGCATGTCAGAATTTGGATGTTGAGCACTATCAAATGAAAACATGCCGTCTCAGTTCACTTACCCCGGAGCGGTTGATGGCACTTATTGCGGAAAATTTGCAAGCAATGCAGGAAATCACATTTTATAATGAGGCTCATCAAATTCAGCTTTTTCGCATTTCATCCTCTTTGATTCCGTTTGGTTCCAGCGAACATAATCAATTGGCTTGGCGAACCATATTTGAACCGCAGTTTGCAGCAATCCGGCAGCAGCTGGCAGCGAACCATGTTCGCATCTCCTGCCATCCGGGGCAGTATACCATTTTAAATTCTCCTAATCCGGACGTTGTACAGCGTTCGCTGGCAGAGTTGGAATATCATGCAGACCTTTTAGAGGCTTTCGGCGGAACCAGAGCCAGTAAGATGATCTTGCACGTAGGCGGTATTTACGAAAGCAAGGCAGCGGCAAAGAAACGATTTCAGGATATCTATCGAACCATGGTGTCGGATCGGGTGAAGCAACATTTGGTGATTGAGCATGATGATCGGTTATACGATATAGAGGATGTTCTTGAAATTTCCGATAAAACCGGCATTCCAGTGGTCTTTGATACATTGCATCATGCTGTAAATGGACCAGCAGCGAAGTCTTCTGCTGCATATATTAAGCTGGCGAAGGATACATGGAAGGCAGAGGATGGAATACCTAAAATACATTACAGCCAGCAAGAAACTGGTAAAAGAAGCGGATCACATTCGACCACGATTGATACGCAGGAATTCTTGCAGTACTATCAAACAATAGCATCGCAGCAAGTAGATATCATGCTGGAAGTGAAAGACAAGAACCGTTCGGCAGTAAAAGTCAGTCAATTATTGTATCCAAATCAAAAGATCCTAAGGCAGGAATGGCTGCGCTATCGTTTTGATGTAATAGCTCGAAATGGGGAAACAGCACGAGAACTCCAATCTTGGTTTGATGCCAATCAGCCAATAAATGCTATGTTGTTTTACCAGCGGATTGATGATTGTTTGAAGCAGCAGGCAGATCATCGGCAAACACTTGCTGCCTTGCAGGCAATCTGGGATGAAATAGCTGCATTTTCATCTGCAAAAGAGCAGGAAAGCTACTTGCAGCTAAGCAATTGTGAAGTATATGATCAACGTCTTGTTTCATTTTTAAAACGGCTGGCAAATAAATACAAAGTCAAGGAAGTAACGGAAAGTTACTTTTTCCATAGTATTTTGCCTGATATCGCAACTTGACAGGGATAGCAAAGAAACTTACAATAAAACTAAAAAATGCAAAGGGGAAATCTATGCTGTTACTATGCTCAGATGGAATTACATCTGATTCACTGATGAATGCAGTTAAGGAAATACCATTTCAAAAACGCAAAGCCGCAATTGTAGTTACGGCAGATCGGGATGCCAAGAAGCAACATCCGCATCTTCCAAGAATCAGTTCTTTTTTCAAGCAGGAAGGGTTTCAAGTAGATATTTTAGATTTGGATGACGATAGCGAGCAAGACCTTAGACCGTATGATCTGATTGAGTTTGTCGGAGGCAATCCGTTTTATTTGTTGAAGCAAATGAAGCAATTGCCACTTCGGGAAATCCTGCATCAACTGGCGATTGCAGACAATGCCTTGTTAATTGGCTGGAGTGCGGGTGCACTTGTTATGCAGCGCAATTTGCATCTGGTTGCCCAGCTGACACCAGACATGAATGATGTTGGTTTGTCAGATTTGGAGGGATTTGGACTTACCGAGGTAGATATCATGCCGCATTATTCCAGCTTTCTGAATCGTTACGACAATTTGGAAGAAGTCTGCCGCAACTACGAAATAACCAACCAGTGCGAGGTGATTCGCTTGAATGATAAAGAAGGAATCCTCATTGGCGATACAATCAAGATGATTCGCGGTTGAAAATAACAAACCTTATATGATATACAGAAAAGTACATCTTCGGATTACTTTTTTTGTTTTGCGATTATCAGATGTGGTAAAATAACGAAATGAACGGAGGGATTTTGATGACTGAATGGATTACCGTAAAAAATGCGAAAGAAAATAACTTGAAAGGTGTCAGTTTACAGATCCCCAAAGGAAAGATTACAGTGTTTACCGGAGTATCAGGGAGCGGAAAGTCTTCTATTGTATTTGATACCATTGCGCAAGAGGCAGGAGGCAGCTGAATGAAACCTATAACAGCTTCACCAGGCTGTTTTTGCCGCGCTATGCAAGACCGGATGTAGAGGAGATCAATCATCTTTCAGTTTGTGTTGTGATTGACCAAAAGCGATTGGGAGGAAATGCCCGCTCAACAGTAGGAACGGCGACAGATATTAATTCGTTATTCCGTTTGCTGTTTTCGCGCTTTGGGAAACCAAGGGCGGGGAAAGGGTTTGCGAATTCGTACTCCTTTAATGATCCGGAAGGGATGTGTGATGTGTGCCAAGGAATCGGGAAGACGATCACGCTGAACTTGGATACGGTGCTGGATCCGGAAAAAGCACTATCTGAAGGTGCTATCTTACTGCCGGGTTATGGGGTAGGAACTTTTTATTGGAAAGAGTTTGCCCATGTTGGTTTATTCGATATAGACAAGAAGATCAAGGATTATAGTGAAGAAGAGATGCACTTGCTATTGCATGAAAGCGGTCGTCCGCTGACTGTTACATATAAATCCAGTACCTTTGAAACAACATTTGAAGGATTGGTTCCTCGGTTTATGAGAACGTTGCAGCGGGATCAAGATGTCAGCGAAGCAAAAAGCAAAAAACTGGAGAAATTTACGATCATGGATAGTTGTCCAACTTGCCATGGCAAACGCTACCGCAAAGAAGTGCTGGATTCTAAAATCAATGGATATTCTATTTATGATCTGACAGAGTTGGAACTGGATCAATTGCAGGATGTTTTAGATACATTGCATGTCCCGGAAGGGCAGATTATCATTGATGGGATTAAGTCCAGAGTGCAAAGTCTGGTGGATATTGGACTTGGATATATGAACCTGAACCGGGAATCAGAAACATTATCCGGCGGGGAATCGCAGCGGATTAAAATGGTTAAGTATTTATCGAGCAGCCTGAACCAGATGATTTACATCTTTGATGAGCCAAGCACAGGCTTGCACCCCAGAGATGTATATCGATTGAATGATTTGCTTAGAAAGATCCGCGACAAAGGAAATACAGTAATTGTTGTGGAACATGATCCCGACGTAATTGCAATTGCGGATTATGTCATTGATGTTGGTCCTAAAGCGGGGAGTCATGGTGGAGAGATTACCTTTGCGGGTACCTATCAGGAACTTTTGCGGACAGATACGCTGACAGGAAGGTATTTAAGGGAACGCTGCTTGCCGGCTCATGAGCCACGCGCTTACACAACATTGATCAGCAGCAAGCAAAGTACCCTGCATAATTTGAAGAATGTAGCACTTCGCATCCCTGAAGGGGTTTTGACGGTGGTAACAGGAGTTGCGGGTTCAGGAAAAAGCACTTTGACAAAAGTGTTTCTGAAAGAACATCCACATGCTGTTTACATTGATCAAAGCGGCGTTCACACCAACAGCAGATCAAATCCGGCTACTTTTATCGGGATCATGGATCTGATTCGCAGCACCTACGCGAAGGTACATGGGCAGCCGGCGGGGTTGTTCAGCTATAATTCCATTGGCAAGTGTGAAACTTGCGGCGGCAGCGGCAAGATTGAACTGAATTTGTCCTATATGGATAAGAGTGAAGTAGAATGCAGCGACTGCCAGGGGAATCGTTACAAGCCTGCGGTATTGGAATATCTCTATAAAGAAAAAAATATCGTCGATGTAATGAACATGACGATGGAAGATGCATATGCCTTTTTTGATGATCCAAAAATCAAGAAACAGCTGGAACAATTGATTACAGTGGGGTTATCATATTTAACACTGGGCCAGCCGCTGGATACCTTATCGGGCGGAGAAGCACAGCGTTTGAAACTTGCGAAAGAGCTAAAAACGAATGGCAAGCTGTATATTCTGGATGAACCGACATCCGGCTTGCATTTATCTGATGTGGAGCATATCTTGCGTATTCTTGACGAACTTGTAGAACAAGGCAATACCGTGATTGTAATTGAGCACCATTTGGATGTGATCCGCCATGCAGATTGGATTGTCGATTTGGGACCGGATGGCGGAAATGCCGGCGGGGAAATTCTGTTTGAAGGACGTGTTGCTGATTTGAAACAATGCAGCCGTTCCATCACCGGACGGTATTTGTAATGAGCCGCACAGAACAAGTAGAATTGACGGTACTTTGCTTGATTTATCAGGAAGACCAAATTTTAGTGCAAAACCGGGTGAAGACGGACTGGAAGGGGTATGCCCTTCCGGGCGGACGTGTGGAACCGGGGGAATCATTTGTGCAAGCAGTTATGCGGGAAATGAAAGAAGAGACGGGACTTACAATCTTCAACCCTAAATTATGCGGGGTGAAGCAATTCCCGATTGCGGATGGCCGCTATGTGGTTTTCTTGTTCAAGACAGATCAATTTGCAGGAACCTTGCAATCTTCCGCGGAAGGAGAAATGCTTTGGCTTGACCGGAAAGATCTTTCGGGCGTAGAAGCTGTAGATGATTTCGCATTGCTGCTTCGTATTTTTGATGAAGATGATCGATCTGAGTTTCAGTATGTGATTGAGAATGAAGTTTGGCTTCCTCATATCTTTTAGGAGCGGGTTTACTGCTCTTTTTCATATAAAAACGAGCAGTGTCTGCTCGCTCGTGATTATTCCAATACCAGGGAAGGTGCTGCGTATATGCGGGTTTTTAATTCCTGATCTAATGCATACAGTCCTTTTGCATCGTGGCCAAATAAATCAAACTTCTTGATCAGGTCAGTTGCATTCTTTTCTTCTTCGCCTTGTTCCTTGACAAACCAGTTCAAGAATTCCAAGGTGCGATAATCTTTTGCGGCAAGTGCTGCTTCATAGATCGTATTGATAGAAGCTGTTACATATTCTTCGTGTGTCAGTGCTGCATGGAGAGGAGTGTCAAATTGACTCCACTTTTCTTGCGGTGCATCAATCGGCAATAAGGTAATCTTATGACCGTTGTTCAGCAAATAGCCGCGGAACAGCATAGCATGATCCATTTCTTCTTTTGCTTGGACTTCAAACCAGTTTTCGAAGCCTTCCAATCCTTC
This sequence comes from Bacillota bacterium, assembly GCA_023388995.1. Classification (GTDB taxonomy): domain Bacteria; phylum Bacillota_I; class Bacilli_A; order Erysipelotrichales; family Erysipelotrichaceae; genus JAEWFD01. The sequence goes on along the minus strand of JAEWFD010000045.1, from coordinate 70,961 downwards.
ATCACTGTAATAATTTGCTATGTCTAAGTACAAATATGCGGAATACATTTCTTTTTGAATTTGTTCGTTTAATAGGGAAACTACTGTTTCATTCATAAAATATTTCTCCTTTTACAAGCATTGCATGCTTTGCTTTGATAGTATCACAACAATGTGCAATAAGCAAAAAAGATGCGTCAAATAATGCATAAGTAATGGTATCTTAATTGGCTCATGGATTTGATTGCTGTACTATGAGAAATAGCAGAAGGTGGGCGATAGCATGTCTGGACAAAGCAAAAATGCGCAGCTGGATCAACTTTTGCAAGAAAAACGAGAGGGTGCATGGAGTTTGCAGCGTTGTGCAATATGATTTTGGCATGTGGTCTTGAAAAACTATAAAGCGGGCTATTCCATGCTCTGTTTTAAATGGCAAAAATGTTGTTTTGGTACATTGGTTTAAGCTCAATGCTGGAAGATCCGAAGCAGCGGCTAATTCAACAAAGCCTGCAAGTGCAAGCAGGTAGGTAAATTCAGTTTCAAACTTGAAGAGATTTTATCCTTGCAAGATGATATCAAACAATATGGGCCGGAAGCAATGGAATGGAGTGTTTCGGAAAGGAAGTTGTCTGGAACTGCCGCATAGGTCACTCCTAAGCAGTTGGGTAGTAAGATCAAAGAAATGCCGCAGTTGAGGAGGCTTTTGTTTTCTTGGCATCACGAAGGCAGCTTGTATACTTACTACATTTCATCAAGCCGGAGCAAGCAAAAACAGGGGAAGAATGGGGAAAGAAGGGGGTTGATGCAATCTTAGATGGAAAGGGTCTGCATAACTAGAAGTTGGAATTTCAAACAGATTGCTTCGCAAAATGAGGCAAGCTGTAAGGGATATTAAAAAAACAATGGTTTTATCGGTGAAAATGAGTGCTATTTATTTTCTATTTCTTGATATTTTGTATTGATTTTATGGGTTGAAGTGTTTATAATATAAAAGGACGTGAGAAGGGAGGGTTAGAAAATGCCAAAAGTAGTTCTTAGAGAAAATGAGATGCTGGATGATGCACTACGCAGATTTAAACGTCAAGTATCCCGCAATGGAACCCTCGCTGAAGCACGAAAAAGAGAGTTTTATGTAAAACCTGGTGTGCGCCGCAAACTGAAGTCAGAAGCTGCGCGTAAAGCAACACGTAAAAAATAAGAGCCGCCGGCTCTTTTTATTTTGCGTGCAGATTTCATAGACCGTCGCATATACTTGCTTGAGGTGGTTTATATGGTAATCATGGAACGTGGTAAAATCACAGTTGAAACCTATCGCACGATCAAGCTGATTCGCGATGACATGGTAGTGATCATGTGCGAGAGTCATGATGTAGTGGTGAAAGGGACATCCCTGCAAGTCACCGCGCTGAGCAAATATGAGATTGTAATCAAGGGAACCATTGACGGAGTATATTACGATGAAAGCAATGCGTGAATGGGGCTATGATTTATACCGGGTGCCATATGACATAGAGGAAATCAGCCAAATTTGCAAGCAGCAACGATTGCAAGTGTTTGATTTATGGATGAAAGATGGCTGGGTTTACTTTTATGCACCCGTGATGGACCGCCGTGTATGCCAGCGGATGTTCCGTAATGGCGAGCTGGTTCGGACCACCGGGATCATTGGGTTTCTGTTTGCTCAGCTGCGCAAACCACGAAGAATAGCAGCGATTGCTGCTTCCGTGCTTACCATTCTGGTATGCTCGAATTTAATTTATACGATTCAGCTGCGAGGCTCCAGTACGATTCTGGAAGAAAAAATACAGACGTATCTGACAGCGCAAAATATTGCAACACCTATGCGCAAACTGTCTGCCGAAAAACTGCGGGATTTGGAACAAGATCTCAAGGAACATTTCTTTGAGGAAATTGAGTGGATCAATTTGCGAAATCAGGGATCCGTTTATTTCATTGATTATGTAGGACGGGTGAAGGCAAGTGTGAAACCAAAATCGTCGCAGCCGCTGATTGCTTACAAATCGGGTGTGATTGCCAAATTTGATGTAAAACGTGGTGTGAAAATGGTGAAGGAATTTGATTTTGTGAACGTTGGAGATGTCTTAATTACATCGGATTTGTTGGATAGCAAGAATGAAATTGAGACGACTTATGTAGAGGGGGCTGTCTATGCATATACGCAAACGATCATTGAAGCAAAGATCAAAGAGAATGCACTGACATCATTCCATAAATCATTTGCTTTTTTTCAGCTGCTGTTTGACTGCCGCCTGCAAATTTCCAAAGAGCTGCAAGAAGACGAATCTATTGAAACGGAAAATATTTTGCTTTTTGCGAGCGAACAGGGTACAATAAAGATGAAAATACAATATACACTATTTGAAAATATTACACATCCGTAGGAGGAGCATTCATTGAACCAATATGAAATCAAAATCACGCAACTAAATTTGGAGCAGCTTCGCGATTTGTTTGGAGAACAAGATCAATACTTGCGTTTGATATCACAATTTTTTCATTGCCAGATCCATGCACGCAGCAATGTGATCTATGTCGGAAATACAACCTTGGAAACAGCACAGCACGTAGAGCGGGTACTGTTTGATTTGGCTGACCTGCTTTTAAATCGTCAGGAGATTTCATCCCGTGATGTGGTATATGCCTGCAAGTTGGCGCTGGAAGGAAGCAAAGAAGAGTTGTCTTCTTTGTACCAGCATCCGATTGCCAAGAATGCACAAGGGAAAATGATTTACCCGAAAACACTTGGGCAGCGTTATTATTTGGAGGCATTGAAAAATCAGGATATTGTGTTTGGTGTTGGGCCTGCGGGAACAGGAAAAACATATCTTGCAGTGGTGTATGCAGTATCGTTATGGAAAAAGAATGTCGTCAAGAAGATTGTTTTGACTAGACCTGCTGTGGAAGCAGGGGAGAGTCTAGGCTTTCTGCCTGGTGATCTGAAAGAGAAGGTTGACCCTTACTTACGCCCGTTGTATGATGCTCTGCATGATATGCTTGGTGAAGAGACGACGGAAAAGCTGATTGAAAAAGGAATGATCGAGATTGCTCCGTTGGCTTATATGCGCGGCCGGACTTTGGAAGATGCATATATTATTCTGGATGAAGCGCAAAATACAACAGAAGCACAGATGAAAATGTTTTTGACGCGAATGGGCTTTAAGTCCAAGATGGCAATTACTGGAGATATTACGCAAATTGATTTGCCTGGCGGCAAGAAGTCCGGTTTAATTCATGCCTGCAAATTACTGGATGGCATTGATGGGATTCAGATTGTACGTTTATCCAGCAAAGACGTAGTACGGCATCCTTTGGTCCAGCGCATTATTGAACAATATGATCAGGAAGAAGTGCGTAAATAAATATAGTGTCCGCTAAAAGCGGCGCTTTTTTTTAGGAAGAATTGCCTTCTGGTACAATGACAAGAGAAAGGAGGAGTACATGATGACTAGCTGCGGATATGGAGCACTGCAGAAGTATTGCAGTATTATCGGCTGCCACCTAACAGACAGTGCATGGCTGGCTTTGGAAGGTCGTGCAGAGCTTAGTTTTTATGATTTTGCACAGGTGATGGAAAGCCATGGTTATACTTGCCAAGCATATTATAGCGAAGAAAAAATTCCGCTGCCCTGTATTGCATATTTGCAGCGAGGGAAGTTTCAGCACTATGTCGTGCTGCTGCGCTATGACTGGCTGGTTTGGTATTATGAGCCGTGGAAAGGGAAACGGGTCCTGTCACGGCTCCTTTTTCAGCAATTCTTTACAAAAAAGGTGTTTGTAGTGGATTGTTTTTGATTTTTCGATACCTTTACCTTATACTAATATTGAGGTGATGATATGCGAAGCGGCATTTTGTTTGGAAGATATTTGCCTCCTCACCGAGGTCATATGTTCCATATTGCCCAGGCATCGACGCTGGTAGATGTACTGACGGTTGTAATCATAGAAGATGAGAAGCGGGATCGCTTAGTTTGTGAACAGAATAGGATTCCTTATATTGATGGGAATTTAAGACTGCGCTGGATGTGCGAGCAGCTGCAGGACATCAATCATATCAAAATAAGAAAAATAACAATGGATCAGAGCAGTGATCCGCAAGCGGTGGAAACAGCTGTAAAAGAACAGCTGAATGAATCTTTTGATGTGATGTTTGTGAAAAAGGAACATGATTTAGTGCGTTATCAAACAATCTTTTTGAACAGCGAGCATGTTGTGCTTCCGGACCGGTCAACACGGTTTCCGCTTGTTTCAGGAGATATTTTGTCAAAGCCGCTTTCTTACTGGGGCTATTTGCTTGGTTCTGCCCGCCCTCATTTTGTGAAGCGGATTTTGATTACGGGTACTGAATCCAGCGGGAAAACGACACTGATCAAATCGCTGGGGAAATTATACAATACTTCTTGGTGCGAAGAAGTAGGAAGACATTATCCGGATCAATATACCGGGGGCAATGAAGAAGTATACAATACACTGGATTTTTCGCGCATGGCATGGCTGCACAAGGAAAAAGAACTATCGACCTACCGTACCGCCAACCGGGTGGCTTTTGTTGATACCGATGCAGTTGTAACGCAGTATTATTCGCAATTGTATTTGCAGGAGTCAAATGAGATTATTGAATCCATTATTAAATCCAATCAATATGATCTGATTTTGATGCTTTGTCCGGATGTTGCCTGGGTGGCCGATGGCAAACGTCTGAATTCAGATCAAGCACGGCGTATTCACCTGCATGAGAAGTTAAAAGATATGTACCATGAACGAGGCTTCTCAGTGGTCGAAGTCAGCGGCAATTACAAAGAACGGCTGGATAAGGCGATTGCATTGATTGATGCATTGATTGAGCGGTACTAGAAAGTGAGAAGCCTATGGATGTCATAGTGTGGAATCAAACGAAAGAATCTACCTGGATGCGCTACAAAACGCACTTTAAGCAGATTGCTGATCGGGCAATGAAAGAACTGGTACTTACAAAGCAGCTGGCATGTTCTGTTATTTTTGTGGATGATGAGCAAATTCATAAGATTAATCAAGAGTATCGAAATAAAGATATGCCAACCGATGTGATCAGCTTTGCACTTATGGACACGCAAGATGAATTTGACTGGACAGAAGTGGATGAAGCGCAGGAACTTGGGGATATTTTTATTAACATAGATGCCGTTCGCCGGCAAAGCCGGGAATATGAGCATACCATCAAGCGGGAGGTTTGCTTCTTGTTTGCCCATGGATTATTGCATTTGCTGGGCTATGATCATATGGAAGCAAATGACGAAAAAACAATGTTTGCTCTTCAGGATGTATTATTGGAGGGCATCGCAGTGAAACGTCACCGGCGGTATGCCGATGAATAAATTCAGATATGCTTTGCACGGAATCTTGCTTGGGTTCAAAGATAGCAGCATCCGCTTGCAATGGATGTTAGCTATTATAGCCTTTACTGTTTTTTCCTGGCTTGACATTTCAGCAATGGAGTGGATGCTGGTTGTTCTTTGCAGCGGCTTGGTCATTGCCATGGAATATATCAATACGGCAATTGAAACAATTATGGATTTTCAGCATAACAAATATCATCCGCAGATCAAAGTAATTAAGGATCTTGGCGCAGCAGGGGTACTGGTTGCGGCTTTTTGTGCCATGGTAATAGGTATTTTGATTCTCAGCAACTATTTATAAACGCATCGATGCGTTAGGAGGAAATCATGTACGAAAAGATATTAGAAGAAGCATTTGTTGCCATGAAGCATGCATATGCGCCATATTCCAAATATTATGTAGGGTCTTGCGTCAAAACCAAAGATAACAATTTTTTCCGCGGTGCCAATATTGAGAATGCTTCTTTTGGCTTAACCAATTGCGGCGAACGTTCCGCTATTTTTGCGACGTATTCCCAAGGTTATCGAAAAGAGGATATTGATTCGATTGCAATTGTGACCAGCGGCGATCGTTTGGCAGCACCGTGCGGAGCTTGCCGCCAAGTATTGAGTGAATTATTGATGCAGGACACGCCAATTGTTCTTTCTAATGGCAAAGAAACATTGGTAACCAATATTGCGGAATTGCTGCCGTTCCAATTTGGGGAAGAGGATTTAGACTGATGAGCTTCAAATCCGGCTTTATCGCACTGATTGGACGTCCCAATGCGGGGAAATCCACTCTGCTGAATGCGATCCTCCAAACAAAAGTAGCAATCATGTCCAACAAACCGCAGACAACGCGCAATGTCATTCAGGGAATTAAGACGACGGAGCATGCGCAATATATTTTTATTGATACACCGGGTATTCATAAGCCGAAGCACGAACTGGGGCGGCAGATGAGCAAAAGTGCACTGAATAGCGCTTTTGGGGTTGATGTGGTGTATTTTTTGGCAGATGCATCCAAACCTTATGGCCGCGGTGATGCGTTTATCTTAGAAAGCTTGAAACAGATGCAAATTCCAGTCTTTTTGCTTTTGAATAAGATTGATTTATTGACCAAGGAAGAATTGATTCTGGCTTTGCAAAGCTGGCAGGAAGTGTATGAATTTAGTGAAATCATTCCATTGTCGGCCCGCAAAGAAGATAATCTGGCGACTTTGCTGCAAGTAACGGATCAATATCTGAAAGAGGGCACGAAATATTATCCGGATGATACCATCAGCGATCATAGCGACCGCTTCATGATCGGGGAATTGATTCGCGAAAAAGTGCTGCATCTGACGAGTGAAGAAATTCCGCATTCAGTAGCTGTTATTATTGATGAACTGAAGTGGAAAAAAGAAAGCATTGCAATCCATGCAACAATTTATGTGGAGCGGGATTCCCAAAAGGGCATTATCATCGGTAAGCAAGGTTCTTTGCTGAAAGAGGTCGGAACCAAGGCACGAGAAGAAATGGAAGCAATGTTTGGGAAAAAAGTGTATTTGGAATTATTTGTTCGTGTTGAAAAAGATTGGCGCAATCGCCAAAGAATCTTGCAGCGGCTCGGATACAGCGATGAGGATGATCTATGATCGAAGTAGAAGGAATCCTGCTGCGGCAGCAGGATTACAAGGATAAAGATGCGCTGCTGCAGATTGCGACTTCGGAGTATGGAAAGTTGACTGTTGTAGCGCGTTCCTTACGTTCCATTACCAGCAAGCAGGTGGCTTATTGCCAGCCGTTTGTGAAAGGGAAATGGATGATTGATTATCATGAGTTGAAGCCGATTCATACCTTAACGGGCGGAGAAGTGCTCCAAAGCTGCCGCCAGCTGAGAGAAGATTTATATCGCAGCAGTTTTGCGACTTGCATGGCGGAGGTATGCGAATATCTGCTTGAATTAGAGCCGGAGGGCGCATACGAGGAATTGCAAGCAGCGTTCGAAGCACTCCAAGCGGCCGCTAATCCTGCCATGTGCTTTGCATTGTATTTAGCACGTGCTTGCCGGCTGTTTGGAATTGAACCTTATGTTGATGGCTGTGTCAGCTGCGGCAGTGAATCTAAAATCTGTGCGATTTCGATTCAAGATGGTGGTTTTATTTGTGAAGAGTGCTATGAATATTCAATGCCTAAGAAAACGGTTGACTTCTTGCGGTGCTTTCGGATGTTGATGAAAGCAGGCTATGAGCATTTGGATAAAATTCCCTTTGCCCACGATGTAGCCATCGATGTTGCCTTGTTTATTTTGGAATTTATTAAAGAGCACAGTTCCTTCGGATGTGTCAGTGAAAAATTCATCCGCGAGGTATTACACTTATAGTTGCTTGACAAAGATTGTAATGTAGATATAATTTGGCTCGTACAAACGAGGATAAAACTCGACAATTATTTTGTAGTCTAACGTTTTTACGTTTGACTTTTTTTATCGAAAGGATGATGAACATGGATAACAAGCAGTTTGATGAAATCGTAAGCCATTTGAAAAGCTCCGGTTTCGTATTTCAAGGTTCGGAAATTTATGGTGGTCTTGCGAACACTTGGGATTACGGGCCGCTGGGCAGTGAGTTGCGTGACAACATCAAGAAAGCTTGGTGGAAGCGATTTATACAAGAAAGTCCCTATAATGTAGGGATTCAATCTGCTATTTTGATGAATCCCAAAGTATGGGAGGCAAGCGGACACTTGAAGACTTTTTCTGATCCGCTGATGGATTGCCGGAACTGCAAGTCACGGCATCGTGCGGACAAATTGATTGAAGATGAAAGCAATGGCCAAGTAAATCCGGGAGGATGGAGCAATGAAGAGTTGAAGGAATATATTACTTCGCACAAGATTGCCTGCCCGGATTGCGGTTCTCGTGATTTTACGGAAATCAGACAGTTTAACTTGATGTTTAAGACCTTCCAAGGAGTATTGGAAGATGCAAAGAATACGATTTATCTGCGTCCGGAAACAGCTCAGGGAATGTTTGTGAACTTCCGCAATGTACAGCGCAGCATGCGTAAAAAAGTACCGTTTGGGATCGGACAAATCGGAAAGTCTTTCCGCAATGAAATTACTCCGGGTAACTTTATCTTCCGGGTTCGTGAATTCGAACAAATGGAGCTGGAATTCTTCTGCCGTCCGGGAGAAGACATGGAGTGGTATGACTACTGGCAAAAAGCGTGTTTGGCATGGCTGCAGGATTTGGGCTTGTCATTAGAACATACAAGGCTGAGGGAACATAGCCAGGAAGAGCTGTCTTTCTATTCCAAGGGTACCAGCGATATTGAATATCTGTATCCATTCGGCTGGGGTGAACTATGGGGCATTGCCAATCGTACCGATTATGATTTGAAGCAGCACCAGGAGCATTCCAAAACAAGCATGGAATACATGGATCCGACGACCAATGAGAAGTATATTCCCTATTGTGTGGAACCTTCTGTCGGAGTAGAACGATTGATGCTTGCCTTCTTATGCGACGCATATGAAAAAGAACAAATTAAAGAAGATGATGAGCGGCTTGTTTTGCGGCTGCATCCGGCATTGGCACCTATCAAAGTTTGCGTGATGCCGTTAAGCAAGCAAATCAATGAAAAAGCATTAGCTGTTTATGCGACGCTTTCCAAGGAATTCATGTGTGAATATGATGAAGCTGGAAGCATCGGGAAACGCTATCGCCGTCAGGATGCGATTGGAACCCCATTCTGTGTTACTATCGACTTTGATACAGCCAATGATGGTTGTGTAACCGTACGTGAACGGGATTCGATGACTCAGGAGCGTATTGCGATCGCGGAGTTAAACACTTATATCAGAGAAAAAATTGCATTTTAAGATAGGCAGGGGATGAAATGGCAAAGTTGCAGGAGCAGCTGATCGAAGAGATTCGAAGTAAAGCGGATATTGTGGAAGTGATCGGACAATATCTGCCCTTGACAAAAAAAGGGCGTAATTATGCAGCCGTCTGTCCATTTCATGATGACCATGATCCGTCTTTAAGCATTTCTACCGATAAGCAGATATATAAATGCTTTGTCTGCAATGCCGGAGGGAATGTGTTTACCTTCGTGCAGCAATATGAGCAGCTGGGCTTTCTGGATGCAGTGCGCAAAGTAGGCGAAATCTGCCATATTGATGTGCCGCTGCAAAGCAGTCAGAAAGAAGTAATGACCAATCCGAAGAAACGGGTATGGCATAAGGTGCTGAATGATACGATATCCTTTGCCTCCTACCAGCTGCAAACAGCAGATGGGAAAGATGCACTGGATTATCTGCATCAGCGGGATATGGATGAGGCTTTGATTCAGACCTTCCAGCTGGGCTATCTGCCGTTTGGCGGAAGCAAGCTGTATCAGTTTCTGCATGCGAAAGGATATTCTGATGAGGATATTGTATCCAGCGGAGTCTGCCGTGTGACGGAACGAGGCATGGTGGATATCTTTGAGGGCAGGATCTTGTTTCCGATCCATGACGGAGAAGGCAATCCCATTGCCTTCAGTGCCCGCATCATGCCGAAGGATCAAAATGAAGCACGTCCGAAATATATCAACAGCTTTCAGAGTGAATTATATGAAAAGTCACAGGTGCTCTACAATGCGCATCGGGCAAAAAACAGCAGCCGCCAGGAAAAATTGATGTATATCGTGGAAGGTCCGCTGGATGTAATTGCCCTGTACCGGGTGCAAGTCTACAATGTTGTAGCAACAATGGGAACTGCCTTCACAAAAGAACAGGTGCAGCAGCTGCGTAAGCTGGCGCCGCACCAAGTGCTTTGCTATGATGGTGACCAGGCGGGTCAAAACGCCAATTATAAAGCCGGGCAATTATTAAAGCAAATGAATGTATCATTTGGCATCGTGCGCAACAGCTTGAAGCTGGATCCCGATGAAATTATAAAGCAATATGGCAAAGAAGAACTCAAAGTTATGCTGGAAACACCGCAGACTTGGATCGAGTTTCTGTTTACGTATTATGCGACAAAATTTAATTTAAGCAATTATAGCGATAATAAAGAATTCGCAAACCTGATGATGCAGGAAATTGTCCAATTTGAGGCTTTTGATGCACAAGTTTACAAGGAGCGCTTGAGTCAGCTGACGGGTTTTACCTCGTTTCAGCTGGATCAATTGAAACCGCAAATTCATGTACATAAAACAACAACAGCTGGCAAAACTAAAGGTGTAACAAAAAGAACAAAAATAGAATTGGCACAACTTGAGATACTAGCACAGATGTTGCATTTTAAGGAAGCAGCACTGCTGTTTGAACGCCAGCTGGGGTTTTTGATTCAAGATCAAATGAAAGATCTGGCATTGTATCTGGTCAGCTACTATCGCACCCATGAAGAAATGGATGTATCGCAGCTGGTAACGATGCTTCATGAAGAAGAAGACCTTTGTGAGCTGATATTTGAAGTGGAAGAAAATGAACGTTTGATCAAGCAATGGAATCCGGATGCATTGCAGCAGGCATGCAATACGGTCATTGCTTATGAATATGACAGAAAAATAGAAGCATTGAAGCAAGAAGCGAACCGCATTCAAGATCCTGCGAAGAAAGCAGAATTATTGTTAGCGGTGATCGACTTGAAACAGAAGAAAGGGGCTATGCAATGAGCACACAAAAACTTACAAGTGTCAAAAAGGTAAATGGTGTAAATCAATTTAAGACCTTGGATGAGCTTAAAGTTGATTTCAAACAATACAGTCAGGAAGCAGGCTTCTTATTGCAGAAGGATGTATTTGAATGCATTGAAAACTTAGATTTGAGTGAAGATGAATTAGATGATTTGATGCTTTGGTTTTCCCAAGAAGGAATCAAGCTGGTTGATGATGATTTTTCACCGGATGTTTTAGATGATAAATTGACAGATGATGATATTTTAGACAGCGATATTGTTGATGATGAAGAAGATGATATTGTTTTGATCGATCCTTCCTTGTCAGTGCCAGGTTCAATTAAGGTAAATGATCCGGTTAAGATGTATTTGAAAGAGATCGGACGCGTTAACTTGCTGAATCCGGATGATGAGCCGGCCATTGCGCAGCGGATTGCGGAAGGCGATGAAGAGGCTAAGCGGATGTTGATTGCGGCCAACTTGCGGCTGGTGGTATCCATCGCCAAAAAGTATGTTGGACGCGGAATGTTGTTTCTGGATTTGATTCAAGAAGGAAACATGGGTCTTGTCAAAGCTGTTGAGAAGTTTGATTACACCAAAGGATTCAAATTTTCTACTTATGCAACGTGGTGGATTCGCCAGGCGATTACCAGAGCGATTGCGGATCAGGCACGGACGATTCGGATTCCGGTACATATGGTGGAAACCATCAATAAATTAACACGGATTCAACGGCAATTGGTGCAAGACTATGGCCGGGAACCGACTGCGGAAGAAATTGCGGCACGGATGGAGAATATTACACCGGACAAAGTGCGGGAAATTCAAAAGATTGCCTTGGAGCCGGTATCGCTGGAAACACCAATTGGGGAGGAAGATGATTCCCACTTAGGAGATTTCATTGAGGATAAAGACGCCTTGTCACCGGATGAATATGCCAATAACCAATTGCTTAAAGATGAAATTAATATGGTGCTGCAAGGTTTGACAGATCGTGAAGAAAAAGTGCTTCGTTTGCGCTTTGGATTGTATGATGGAAGAACACGCACGCTGGAGGAAGTTGGCCGGGAGTTCAATGTTACAAGAGAACGAATTCGCCAAATTGAAGCCAAAGCCCTTCGTAAGTTGAAGCATCCAACCCGTTCCAAACGGCTGCGGGACTTCATTGACAAGACCTAATGCTGTCCCCACGGCTAAAACAAGTCGCAGCGTTTGTTTCTTATGCTGCAGTCTTGGCGGATATCGGAAGTGATCATGCATATTTGCCATGTGCTTTGGCATTGGATGGCCGAATTGCCAAAGCTTATGCAGCAGAGGTAAAAGATGGTCCGCTCAAGCAAAGCAAAAAAACCATCGCCCAATATGAATTGGAGGACAAAGTCTTTCCGCTTCTGAGTGATGGACTGGCAAATATTCCTGATGATGTGGATGAAGTGGTGATTGCCGGAATGGGGGCGCATACGGTGCTTGCGATTTTGCAGGCATCCTTTGCTCGGCTGCCCAATTACAAGCGGATTATTATTCAGGTGAACCAGCATATGGAACTGATTCGTGCTTATCTCAGTGAGCATCAATTTATGATTTTGGAAGAGGCGCTAGTCCAAGAGGAGGATAAATACTATCCGATTCTGGTATGGCAGGCCACGCAAGATCGTATCTTGCATCCTGAAGAAATCTTGTTTGGTCCGAAGCTATTGGAGCAGCACGCAGATCTGTTTCATGAATTTTACCAAAAACGGTATCAGGCATATGAGGCTATTTTGCCGCAATTGCTGCCGGGAAGCGATCGCTATCAGCAGCTGGCGCAGGAAATGCATTTGATGCAGACACACATACTAGAAAAAAAGCGGGTAGAGCGAAATACTTGATTCGCTTGCCTGCTTTTTTATAAGATTTGCGTTAGATCAATGCTTGGTTTTTGATGCGTGCTGGGATCATCAAAGCGATATTGCTCCAGATACTGAATAATCTGGTTTGTAATATAGGTTGGTGTGGAAGCTCCGCTGCTGATGGCAATGACATCATCCGGCATGAACCATGACATCGACAATTCTTCAATGGAATCGACCATATACCTGCGCGGAATGTGCTGGTTGATGTGATGAAGCCGCGTAGAGTTATTGGACTTAGGATCACCGACAATCAAAAGGACGGATGCCTCAGTTTCCTGAAGGACAGCCTCTTGGCGAACGCGGGTGGCGGTGCAGACTTCTTCGCAGAATACCGCATGCGGATATCGCTGCTGGATCTCTTTCATCAAATGAGCCACATCCAAGATACTCATTGTTGTTTGGTTAGTTACCGCAATCAAATCGTGTGTCAAGGTTAAAGCTTCAATATCTGCTTTATTTTCCACGATGTGAATGGCTGGATCATTGGCTTTCATAGCTTCCGATTCGGGATGTCCTTGTTTGCCGATGAAAATAATCTCATATCCTTTTTCACGGTAAGCCGTGATTAAATGCTGGGTACTGGATACATCAAAGCAAGTTGCATCAAGTACATCCAAACCGCGATCAATGGCTCGTTGTTTCAGCTGGGCCGAAATACCATGGGCGGTGAATACCAAAAGACCGTGGGGAATAGAATCAATGAGTTCTTCCTTGCTTGCCTTAGCAGTATCTAACGTTTCAATGCCAAGATGCGTTAAGGCTTTGGTTACAAATGAATTATGTACAATCATCCCAAGGACATAGACTGGTCCCGGGTATGATTTTCTTGCATCTTTTACTAACTGGATTGCTCGAACGACGCCTTTGCAATATCCGCGTGGTGTTAACTTTATTACTTTCATATCGTCACCTCACGGATATTATACCATACTAGAAATAAGTTGGCTGATCATTTGATGATCGCGGCGGGGCTGAGGTTGCTGCTTGTTCAATGATAATTGGTTCACTTGCAGACATCGGCTGCTCCTGGCTCATCCGTTTCACTTCATTCGCTACCCGGAACATAGTCGAGGCATTGCGGATCATCGGCGTGACTTGATTGACAAGCGGAATGATTTGATTGATCGTTGTCAATGTTTTCTGTGTTCCATCCAGGAATGTAGAGTAGTTAAATCCGCGGAATACACTGGATATTTTGCTTAGGTTATTGGCAGTTTGTCCCATTGTCTGCATATTGTTCATTGCACCCATCATGCCCATTCCTGTCATGGCCTGCATCATCGGCGCTTGATAGGAATTCATCATTGGTGCATAAGGGGTCATTTGAGATCCAAGACCATAGTTTTGAAATGGCATTGATGCATTTGTATAAAACGGCTGAAATTGGTTCATACCATTCCCTCCTCAGTTTAGAATATGCAACGCAGAAAGAATTGGTATGAAAAACACAAGTTTTGCATCATTTCGTGTTTTTCGTTATACTTAACATAGAGAAGAAAGGAAGTGTGTTATGAAAACATTTCAAGATTTTTCGCTCAATGCCCGCAATCAGGCATTTGTAGCGTATCATACATTCGAAACACCGACTCCGATTCAAAGCAAAGTAATTCCGATGGCTTTGAAAGGGAAGGATATCATTGGGATTTCCCAAACAGGAACGGGGAAAACCCATGCGTTTTTAATTCCGATTTTGCAGAAAATTGACGTATCGAAGGATATCGTGCAAGCGGTTATTACGGCACCAACCAGAGAATTGGCAATGCAGATTTTTCAGCGTTTGCAGCCAATTACGCAGCTTGATCCGGAAGTTCGTATTCGTTTGATTACGGGTGGAATGGAAAAAAGCAGAATGGTTGAATCCTTAAAGAGTCAGCCGCATATTGTGATCGGGACACCGGGGCGCATCAAGGATTTGTTTGTGCAGGAGTCGGTGCTGCGGGTGGATACTGCTGATATTCTGGTCGTGGATGAAGCCGATATGACGATGGAGTTTGGCTTTCTGGAAGAAGTAGATGCGATTGCCGGCCGGATGAAGGATCATCTGCAGATGATGGTATTCAGTGCCACGCTGCCGCAGCAATTGCAGCCATTCATTAAAAAATATCTGAAGAATCCGCAGCATATCGTCATTGAAGAAGAGCATGCATTGTCACCGAAGATTGAACATGTACTGGTGCCATGCAAGCATATGTCTTATCAAAATACTTTATTGCAGATGATTGACGGAATTCAGCCATATGTATGCCTGATTTTTGCGAATACCCGAACAGAAGCCAGTGCCTTGACGCAAGCGCTGAAAGATCGCGGATTGGATTGTCTGGAGCTCCATGGCGGATTGCAGGCAAGACAGCGCAAGACAGCATTGAAGCAGATTGGTCAGAATCACCATTCCTATATTATTGCCAGCGATATTGCGGCACGGGGAATTGATATTGAAGCTGTTACGCATGTTATCAGTGTCGGATTGCCATCACAGTTGGAATACTATATACATCGTGCAGGGCGCACGGGCAGAGCAGGCCGTGAAGGGACTTGCTTCTTATTGTACCAAGCAAAAGATGAAGTGAATATTCGAGCCCTTGAAAAACAAGGCATTACGTTTGTGCACCGTACTTATAAAGACGGTGAATGGCGCGATCTGAACCCGCTGGAAAAGAAGAAAATAAGCAAGAACGATCAAACGGATCGGGAAATTGCCAAGGTTCTGACTAGGAAAAATGAACAGGTGAAACCGGGTTATAAAAAGAAAAAGCAGGCGCAGATCGAAAAAATTAAACGGCAACGTCGTCGTGAAACAATTCAGGCTGACATTAAGATGAGACAAAAAGAAAGAGCCAAGGCAAAACAGCGGGCATTGCGAGAAGAGTAATATGTTACGAATTGGGTCGCATATGGAAATGAAAGCACCGCACTATTTAGTGGGTGCTGTAAAGGAAACCATTCGCAATGAAGCGAATGCCTTTATGATTTATTCAGGAGCACCGCAAAATACGATTCGCAAGGATGTCAGCTTGTTTCATCTGGAAGAAGCACATCAGCTGATGAAAGAGCACAACATTCCAAAGGAACATTTTATTGTGCATGCGCCTTATATAATCAATTTAGGAAATACGCTGAAGGAAGAGACGTTTGAGATTGCTGTCAAAGCATTGCGCCTTGAATTAGATCGAACACGGGCAATGGGTGCGAATACGTTGGTGCTCCATCCCGGCAGTCATGTCGGCGAAGGAGTAGATGCGGGTGTAAAACAAATTGCAAAAGGGTTGGATCTGGCAATGGAAGGATATGGCGATATCCATATTGCTTTAGAAACAATGTCAGGCAAAGGAAGCGAACTGGGATATGAGTTTGCTCAGCTGCGAGCGATCTTTGATTTGGTTCGCAACCCTTCTTCTCTGGCTGTTTGCATGGATACCTGCCATTTGCATGATGCAGGATATCCAATTGCTGACTTTGATTCTGTCTTGCGGGAGTTTCAAACTTATTTTCCGTTGGATCTCATTCGCGTGATTCATGTCAACGATTCTAAAAATAGCCAAGGAGCACGCAAAGACCGCCATGCCAATTTAGGGTTTGGCGAAATCGGTTTTGAAGCATTGCTGGGCGTAATTGAACATCCGCTGGTCGAACATGCTGTGAAGATTCTGGAAACGCCGTATATTAAGACACATGCTCCTTATAAAAAGGAAATTGCGATGATTAAAAGCCGGATGTTTGATCCGGCCATCTTCGATGATTACAAATAATGAGTATAGCGAGCCAGCAGTTGATTGACTTTCGCTTGATAACTAGGAGGCAGGGAATTGATGATACTCTGCCTTTTTTTTGGATCTTTCAGATCATGTACGTGTTGTTTTAAAATCGGAAGCATATACTTGATTTCTTCGTCGCTCAGGTTGATGTTCTGGCTTTTTAAAAAGTTCTTGGCCTGATTGAGATCTAAATTCATGATAATTTGCTCGAACAAAAAAAATCACCTCCTTGTTAGTATATGATACCAAAACCAGGAATGTGATTGTTTTTCTTAGTGGCTTGCTTCTTGCTCTTTTTCTTTGATAATAAGTTCAATTTCCTCTTTGATCACCGCTTCAAATTCTTCTACTTTCACTTTGCGGATAATCTTTCCCTTGCGGAATAAAAGTCCTTCGTCCTTGCCGCCAGCAATGCCAAGATCGGCATGCCGTGCTTCACCGGGACCATTCACCGGACAGCCCATAATCGCTACCGTAATTTTATGCGGAATTGTTTCCAGATAGGCTTCCATTTTCTTCGCCAGCGGAATGAGATTCCACTGAGTACGTCCGCAAGTTGGGCAGGAAATCAAATTGACTTGATTTTCTGATAAGTCGCAAGCACGCAAGATAGCTTTCGCAATCTTAATTTCTTCTACCGGTTCATCGCTGACAGAAACACGAATCGTATCGCCGATCCCATCATGGAGCAAGCTGCCAATTGCAATGGCACTTTTGATGGAGCTGGTAAAGAAGGTTCCTGCTTCGGTGACGCCAAGATGTAAGGGATAAGGGAAGACAGTGCTTGCTAAGCGGTAAACATCAATTGTCAGATTCACGTCACTGGCTTTGAAAGATAAGCAAATATCATGGAAATCCATTTCTTCTAAAATCTGGACATGGCGGCGGGCACTTTCGATCATCGCCTCTTTGGTGACATATTCGCCGTCTACCAGCAGATCTTTTTCAATGGAGCCGGAATTAATTCCAATGCGAATGGGAATATTACGTTCCTTGCATTTTGCAACGACTTTCTGCACGTTTTCTTTTTTTCCGATATTGCCCGGATTGATGCGGATCTTATCAATTCCATGCTCAATCGCTAAGAGGGCCAGCTGATATTGGTAATGGATATCGGCAACCAGCGGAATATGGGTTCTGGCTTTAATCTGGGCGATAGCTCTGGCATCTTCTTCATCTACGATGGCCATACGTACCATCTGGCAGCCTGCTTGTTCCAAGGCTAAAATCTGCTTGACGGTTGCATCCACATCTTTGGTCATAGTGCTGGTCATAGATTGAATAATGACTTTATTTTGGTGTCCGATGACTAGATCCCGGACATGTAATTCTCTCGTTTGATTTCTGTTCATATACGTACCTCGATGAAAATTATATCACAATCGTAAGGAAATAGGGTATAATGATACATGCAGAAAGGCTTGGATGTGATGGAACCGAAAAAAACGTTACTGAAACCGCGGGCAGTCAAATTCCAAAAGGATATGATCCGCTGGAGTGGCAGCAGTGAAATTCTGAAAAAAGCAACGAACTTCATGAAAATCGCAAATCAACGGCTCATGATCTTAGCCGCTTTCATGCTATGTTTTTTTGTAGCGATTGCCTTTCAATTGGTTCGTGTGCAAGTATACCAGCAAGAAGAATATCAGTTTAAACTGGAAAATTATACGCGGAGTTATCAGCGTATTTCTCCGCCCAGAGGTCAGATGTATGACCGCAACGGCAAGTTGATGGTTGAGAATGTATCATTGTTGAATATGATTTATACACCATTAAAGAATATCAGCGAAACGGAAGAATGGGAATTGGCACGAAAAGTTGCGGAAACATTCGAAATTCCGATTGATAAACTGACGATCAGAGAGCGCAAGGATGCATATCTGAAATTATATCCCAAGGAAAGCAATGCCTTGATTACCGAAGCAGAATGGAGTCTGTACAATGCCAAGGAACTGGATGACATGGATATCTATGAGTTCAAGATGGAGCGGATTAGCGAAGACGTGTATGCCGGCATGGATGACATTGATCTGAAGGCATCAATCGTTAAAATGGCAATGGATATGCCGACCAGCAATCAGCCGAAAACTATCAAAGAGGATATGACTTTCGATGAGGCTTCCTATCTGATGGAGAATAAGGAAATATTCAGAGGTTTTGATGTTTCCAGTGACTGGAAGCGGAATTACTTGTATGATGCAACATTGCGCTCTATCTTTGGAAAAGTATCTACAAGCAAGCAAGGATTGCCTGCTAATTTATCCGGCCTGTATTTAGCGAAGGGGTATTCCCGCAATACACGTGTTGGCCAAAGCGGATTGGAACTGCAATATGAGTATTTGCTGAAAGGAACCAATTCGGTTTTGAATCAGGAATATGACAAAATGACGGGGCTTCCGATCGTAAGTGAAATCGAGCCGGGCAAAAAGGGCAATGATCTAAAGCTGTCTGTTGATATTGGTTTGCAGCTGGATGTAGAACGCATTGTGGAGGCTGCATTGAAGGAAGCGAGTCAAAATCAATATCGCCGGGAGTTAGAAAATATTTATGTTGTGATGCTGGATGTTGTTACCGGTGATGTATTAAGTATGGTAGGGAAGCATTTGAATGAGGATAAGACGATTTCCGATAATCCCGAGAATACGATCTGGGCTGGTTTGGAAGCGGGAAGTGTTGTCAAAGGTGCTACCATGTATATGGGCTTTGAAGAGGGTTTGGTGAGGCAAGGGGAGATCTTGCTGGATGAACCGATTTACCTGCTGGCAACACCGGTGAAAAAATCATGGCGGAATATGGGGAATATCAGCGATATTGATGCCTTGAAATGGTCCAGCAATGTTTATATGTTCCGCATTGCCATGCGTCTGGGAAAGGCAAACTATGTGCCGAATGGTGCTTTGTTGCTGCGCAATACGCAGTCCTTCCAAACAATTCGCAACTATTTCAGCAAGTTTGGCTTAGGGATGATTACAGGAATTGACGTACCAGGCGAAACAATTGGCTATCTTGGTGATATTTCGCAAGCATCACCGGGACATTTGCTGGACTTTGCCATTGGGCAGTATGACAACTACACCACCATTGAATTGGCACAATATGTTGCGACCATTGCCAACAACGGCACCAAAGTACAGCCAAGATTCTTATTAGAGGCATATGAAACGGGAACGGATCATGTTGTGTATGAAAATCGGCCGCAGGTACTGAGTGTTCTGGAAGGCAAGAAGAGTTTGCAGCGCATTCAGCAAGGGTTTCGGGAGTGTGTTACAACAGGCTATTGTGCAACGTATTTAAATCAGGTAAGTCAGCCGGTGGCTGCGAAGTCAGGAACTGCCGAAGCACGGAAGAAAATTACCAATGCGGATGGCAGTGTAGAGTATGTATCAGCGCCAAACTCTACGTTTGTAGCATATGGCCCGTATGAGAAACCTCGCGTTGCAATGGCTTGTGCGGCACCAAATGCCTGGATTGATAAAAGCCAGATCAATATCTGTCAGAAGATTACTGCAGATGCATTGCAAGCCTATTTTAACCGTCATCCAAAATAATAAATGATAACCAAAGACAGCTTTCTTTAAAGAGCTGTTTTTGTTAGCACTGCCGGAAAATGCTTGATTTTTTGTTTGCAATTGCTGCTCTTCGCTTTGCTATTGTTTAAGCATACCGCTGTGATCTGCAGAATACCATTAACTAAGAAACAGCAGATAATGATAGTATGCATACGGCAATGGAGGGGGATGAAACAAATGTCGAAAGGAAACTTAATGTTATATGCTCGTACAGCTGATGGTGCACAGCCATTAAGCGGGGTTCGGGTGATAGTCAATAATCAGGAAGGAGCTGTTCTTTATGATCTAACAACAGATGAAAATGGTGAAACCAAGCAGATTACCTTGGATGCTTTGGATCGCAGCTTATCTTTGGATCCTAGCTTTGCAGGCATTCCTTATGCAGCTTATGAGATATTGGCAGAAGCGGAAGGATTTAACATCCTGCATATTAAAAATGTGCAAATCTTTGATGGTGAAAATGCAATCCAGCCATTGCTGCTATTGCCTATGTTAAAAAACCAGGCTAAACCGTTTCTTCAGGAATTGCAATTTGGAAGACATGCGGTGGCATTGAATGAGCCGCGCAATCAAATAGGGCCCTTCATTGAACCGTTTATTATGCGGCAGGTTGTTATTCCAAATCCCATTACCGTGCATCTGGGTACTCCTAATTCATCTGCTTCCAATGTACAAGTATCTTTCACCGATTACATTAAGAATGTGGCCAGCAGCGAAATTTACCCAACTTGGCCGCAGGCATCTTTGGAAGCAAATATTTATGCTATCATTACATTTGCTCTGAACAGGGTGTTTACCCAGTGGTACCGCAACCGCGGGTATCATTTTGACATCACAAACAGCACTGCTTATGATCAGGCTTTTCAATATGGTCGTACGATTTACGAATCCATTAGTAAAATAGTCGATGAAATCTTCAACCAATATGTGCGCAGGCAAGGACAGATTGCGCCTTTCTTCACTTCTTTCTGCAATGGTACGACTGTAACTTGCAATGGTCTTTCACAGTGGGGCACAGTAACCCTTGCTGATTAGGGGCAGTCCGCGTTGCAGATATTGCGGCATTATTATCCGGATGACATCGAGCTTTCGGAGACAAATATTATTACCGGTATTGTAGAGTCTTTTCCCGGCACGACGTTGCGTTTGGGAAGTACCGGCCTGGCTGTAGAAACGATTCAAACGTATTTAAACCGAATCAGAAAAAACTACCCGGCAATTCCCTTGATTACCGATGATCCGGGGGTGTTTGGCACCAGGACGCAAGCTGCCGTAAAGGAATTCCAAAGAATTTTTGGTCTTGCCGTCGATGGTGTGGTTGGAAAGGCTACATGGAATAAAATCTCGGCTATTTATGTTGCTGTGGCTAAATTAGCCGATCTCGACAGTGAAGGAACTGCGCTGGGAATCGGGACTGTGCCGCCAAATACAATTCTAAGAGCAGGATCAAGCGGAGTTGATGTCATCACCCTGCAGTATATTTTAAGTTTTATCAGTGAGTACTACCCTGTGATACCGCCCGTGATGCAGGATGGTATTTTTGGCAGCAACACGGCACAAGCCGTAATAGCATTTCAGCAGATGATGGGACTTCAGGCCGATGGCATTGTAGGACCATCTACCTGGGGGGCACTGTATGATACGTATTGGGGGATCAGGGATAATGCTCCAAGCCCGGAACCCGAGGTTATCGAATACATTGTACAACCCGGGGATACCCTTTGGCTGCTAGCGCAGAGATTTCATACAACTGTTGCTGCCATCAAGGCTTTGAACAGCCTGACAAGTGATGTCTTAATGATCGGGCAAAAGCTGCTTATTCCGGCTGCTGAATCTGCACCAAGTGTTTTGCATACCGTTCGATCTGGGGATACTCTTTGGCTGCTTGCTCAAAGGTTTCATACAACCGTTGCTGCCATCAAGGCTTTGAATAAGCTAACAAGTGATGTTCTGGTTGTTGGCCAAATACTGAAAATTCCTAGTTCATAAACAGATCAGTGGTATTGCTTTCTTGCAGTCTTTTGAGAAATAGCTGCATTGCTCAGCGGAAGGCATTGCAATGATTGATCTTTTTGTTGAAAAACAGGAATAATCTTGCTTGGCTGACAGGATTATATTTAGCTTCCGTAATGATAAGTTCTGTTTTTTGATACTAGTATTTATAATTGTTTTATGATATAATTTGCGAGCATGATTTAGGAGGAGCAACCATGAGAGATAAATTGACATTTCAATGTACAGTTTGTGCTGAGCAAAATTACATCGGAACACGTAACAAACGCAAACATCCAGAAAAAATGGAAATAAAAAAATACTGCCCACGTTGCAATAAACAAACTACTCATAAGGAGAAGAAGTAAAAGAAGCCGGTGGGCTTTTTTTATAAACAGCTGCTATGAGAACAACAACAATAGCATTAGGGATGCTGCAAACCAATTGTTATATTGTGGAAGATGATGCAAAGCGTGCTTTAATTATAGATCCAGGTGCCAAGGCAGAACGTATTATGGCTTTTTTGGAAAAAGAAGAAATTGTGCCGGCAGCAATTGTTCTGACACATGGTCATTTCGACCATATCGGAGCTGTGGATGAACTGCATCGCCACTATCAGATTCCTGTTTATATGCATGAAGATGATCATGAACTTGTCAGCCAGCCGAGCAAAGTGAGCAGAGCGACCCATCGGATCCATATTTCCAGTCCCATTCATTTTGTGACGGAAGGAAAAATGAATTTGCATGGCTTTGATGTGGAATTCATCCATGCTCCTGGTCATACAGAGGGTTGTATGATGATGATCTATCGTGGTCAGTTATTTAGCGGAGATGTTTTGTTTTTAGAGGACATTGGAAGAACTGATTTGGATACTTCCAACCCCTCGAAGATGAAGAATACGTTGCGGATGATCGCAACATTAGACCCTGAGCTGATTGTGTATCCGGGTCATGAAGAAAGTACAACACTGAAGCACGAATTGCAATATAATCCATATTTAGGACGCTGATCTATTCCCCGAGGGAATAGATTTTTTTTTAGGATTTTGGGGCTTTGTTTCCATACAACAGAATGGAGGGTAGGGTATGGAAGCATATCTCAAGCAGTTGCTTCAAGTGGCTTTGAAAGAACAGGTTAGTGATATCCATTTTGTAGTAAAAGAAAAAGCTGTAGTGGTATCCATGCGCAAACCTGCGGGGTTATTTCCATGTGATATTCCTTGTGAGGCTCGTTTCATTGCTTTTTTGCGGTATAAGGCAGGACTGGATCTATCTTTTAGCAGCTTGCCGCAAACGGGTCAGCTGGAGTGCAGGATTGATCAGCAGGTTGTATCATTGCGTTTTTCATACCTGACAACAAATCGGATAGAAACAGGCGTGCTGCGTATTTTGAATCATGCATTGCGGATACAGCTGGATGAGCTTAGTTTCCTCTCGTATCAAAATCAAAAGTTTAAGCAAGTTGCGGCAGCGCCGCAAGGGCTGATCTTGCTGAGCGGTCCGACTGGCTGCGGGAAGACAACGACTTTATATGCACTTTTGGCTTATATCAGGGCAACGATGCAGCGCAATATTATGACGCTGGAAGATCCTATTGAGATGTATCAAGAGGGTTTGATTCAAATTCAGGTGAATGAGCAGCGGCAGCTGACGTATGAAGAGGCTTTGAAGCAGATTCTGCGGCATGATCCGGATGTGATAATGGTAGGGGAGATTCGCGATGAAAAAACTGCCCATTTGGTAATTCGCGGTGCATTGACGGGACATTTGGTGCTAAGCAGCATTCATGCAACCGATTGTGAAGGGGTAATTGCGCGGATGCAGGAACTTGGTGTCAGCAGGACTGATTTGGAGCAAACATTGCTTTGCATCACAAGCCAGCGCATTCTGAAAGGAAGAACAAAAAACAGGAAGGTGTGTATCTATGAAATTATGGAGCGGGAGCAAATACAGCAATACATGCAAGGGAGCACTGCAAGCCACGAACGGCTGGATGACATTATGGCGAAAGCAGTTCTTCAAAAACAAATCACAAAGACGGAAGCAAACAAGGAACAGCTTTACAATCGATGATTATGCAGCAATTGCCAGGCTGTTGGATTGCGGTCATGATTTGGATGCGTGTTTAAGCATTATCGCTGCCAGCCGCACCCAGAAGCGGATAGCAGCGCTTCGGAGCGAATTGTCAAGTGGCAGCCCGCTTGGTGATCATTTGATTGATATTCCTAATTTGAATCTTCATTTTCAGTTCTTTTTGCAATATTGCGAAGTTGCGCAGGCTTTGCATCAAAGCATTGCCATGTATGAATATGAAAAGACATTGAAGGACCAGTTCTGGCAAGCAATCGCTTATCCTCTTTTCATTTTTGCAGTTTCAATGTCTTGCATCGCAGTGATGGTTGGATATGTGCTGCCTATGATGATCCAGCTGATGGAAGCGATGGGATTAACAGGACATGTTCTGCTGCGAAACGCATCTGCAGGCTTGCTGCTTTTTTTAGGTGCAGCTGTGGTTCTTGTTATCCTTGCGAGTTGTCTTTGGATATATTGTTTTACCAAAGAAAAACAGCTGGCATGCTTTATGTGGTGCAATCGTTATGCGCCGGAACATCCCTTTAAATTTTTTCATAGCATGATCTTTGCGGGCTATTGGCTGGCCTGCAAGGGACAATCTACGTTGGATGCCATCAGTTTTTTGAAGCAGATGCGTCATCGTCCGTTGTCGATGGAATGTGCGCTGCGAATTGATGAGGCGCTTCTTTCAGGTGTATCACTTCCTGATGCAATCCGGGAAAGTCAGATGTTAAGCAGCAACTTATGTCTTTGTTTTGAAATTGGCAGCCGGACACAGCAGCTGGAAGACTATCTTCATGCTTTTATTACACGTTCCAAACAGCAGCTGGAACGATATCAGAAGCGCTTTGTGCGGATCATGCAAATTGTAGCGTATGGCAGTGTTGCTGTAATTGTATTGATCATCACTCAAGTATTATTTGCACCGCTGGATCTGCTGGCACAGCTATAAGGAGCTATTATGAAAGAAAAACAAGCAGGATTCACAATTTTAGAAATGCTGATTGTATTATCGATTATTTCATTGATCTTTCTTCTGACATTACCCAATATTCAGCGAAGACTAGCTATGATTCGAGAGAAAGGCTGTGATTCATTGGTCGATGTGATCAACAGCAATATTATTCAATATGAACTGGAAACGGGGGAAATACCGCAATCAATGGAGGATCTCCTTGATCTTGGCTTAATCAAGGAGCAGCAAATGAAGTGCCCCGGCAATGAAGAGATTGTGATTGTAGATGGACAAGCAATCCGGCAGTAGCGGCTACACCGTAATGGAGTTGCTGCTGGCATTTGCGTTCTTAGGTGTATTGGGTACATTTGCAGGGTCCATGATTGCAAGGCAAATGCA
Source organism: Bacillota bacterium (assembly GCA_023388995.1). GTDB lineage: Bacteria > Bacillota_I > Bacilli_A > Erysipelotrichales > Erysipelotrichaceae > JAEWFD01. The sequence continues at coordinate 45,326 of JAEWFD010000045.1, read as the reverse complement.
GCGGCAGGCATTGCTGAAAAGTGTTCAGCTGGCAGGCGATTTGCTTGCGGAAGCAAAGAATCAGAGCTTATTGATGCAGCAGACTGTGACGGTGGAACTGAATCATGAGCAGATCAGATTGAATGAAAAAATATATCCTTACTTCGGATCTGTTTTGCTGCAAAATCCGGAAACGATTTCTTACAATGAGCATGGTAATGTGAATCGGGCAGCTACGCTTCTTTTTTATACAAAAAACGATCAGCTTACTCTGACAATATGGCTGGGAGGTGGCATGTTTGAGATCGGCAAACTCCGGCATGATTCTCATTGATGCGTTATTAGCCCTTTGTGTGGTGCTTCTTCTGGTGGCTCTCATCGCCGGCCATAAAACAGTCACGAATAAGGCTGCCCAGTATCTGGAAAAACAGCAGCAAGTATGGCAAGGAAAGGAATATGAATGGTGGAAACTCAACGAAGAAGGCTGCCGGGACCGCTGCCTAATCGAGGCGCTTACATCTCCATGGAAGTGATGCTCGCCGTATTTGTGGTTAGTTTCTGTACGATGTTGATGACATCAGCGCTGCGCCTTTTCATACAACAGCCCTCGCTGTTTTTGATGCATGATCTGCATGGCATTATGCAGCTGCAAGAACTGGTAGCCCGCAGTGAAATACTATCCCTCAATGAATCTCGCCTGACCATGCAATATGAAGGTGAAGAAGTAATTTTGGAAATGATTAATCAGCGTTTGATCAGAAAGCCAGGCACGGTGATTTATCTTGCAAGCATCGAAGAAGTGCTATTCTGCTTTGAAGATGAGCTGATTATTCTGCAGTTTAAACGTTCACAAAAGGAGTGGCGGTATGTGCTTGGAAAAAAAGAATGGTGGCGTGATTAGTGTTTATTACAGTATTATGCTGGGACTGGCATCCATTGTGATTGCAGCTAGTTTGCTGCGCATTCATATATTGCGTTCGATGGTGCAGCGTGTAGAGATGTATCAGCCAATGCATCTGCTTTATTTAGAGATGCTGTATTATATTCGCAATGAAATCAATGATGGCTACTATCAGAACTTTTCTTATGAAGATGATAGAACAACGATCATAGTTACTTTTCATAGGAAAGAAAGGATTGTCATGATGGAACTAAACTACTATGATATCTACCGCTATGAAAAGTTGCTTTACGATGAAGGATGTCGCTGTCTGCAAGCAATACCGCAAAATATGGGGCCATAAGCCTAAGAATGATGTTCGCATACTCTTCATTCAACAATTTTGGGGCACATTGTGAAGAATCAAGGATCGTAACTTGACTTTTTTAAGGATTCGATTACAATAGATAACGTGAATTAGAAAAGGAGAGACTTTATGCTTATTGTCAATGACTTACGTCCAGGAACAACCCTTGAATATGAAAATAATATTTATGTCGTATTAGATATTTCTCATAACAAGACAGCAATGCGCCAAATGATCGTAAAAACAAAGGTTAAAAACTTGCGTTCCGGTACCATTACCGAACTTACTTTTACCGGTGGTGACAAAGTTGAACAAGCTCATGTTGAGAAGAAAGAAATGCAATATTTATATGATGCCGGTGAAGCGCTGGTATTCATGGATAATGTGACTTATGATCAAATTGAGATCGAAAAAGGCCGCCTTGAATGGGAAATGAAGTTTTTGAAACCAAATGATTCTGCAACGATTCAAATGTATGAACATGAAATCTTAGGTGTTATTCTGCCGGATAAAGTAACACTGGAAATTGTGGAATGTGAACCGGCAGTAAAAGGGGATACGGCAACAAGTGCATCTAAAAATGCTGTGCTTGAAACCGGACTGGAAATTAAAGTTCCGTTATTTATCTCCAATGGCGAATTGGTTTTAGTTACCACTGCAGACGGAAAATATTCATCTCGCGCATAAAACGGCATAAGCCGTTTTTTTGTTCATGAATTCATCATGGCTATCATAGAATGAATCGATAGGAGAGGATTATTATGAACAAGCAAGCGCTCGTATTTATCACACTTTTTTCCCTCATACTTATGCTTTCTATCTATTACATTACATCACCGATCAAGCCGCTGGATGACTTGATGGTAAGTGACACAGTAGAGGGGAGTATTCGCTTTCTGCAGGACAAACTAGAAGAAAAACGTACCAAACTGATCTCCGATAATTCCGGTATTCTTGCTTCCGCATCTTCCACAGAAGCCGATAAGAAAACGGCATTGGAAGTGATGGAACAATTGGAAACCAGTAAACTAACCGAAGAAAACATGCGCTCAGCCTTGCTTGGGCTGGGATTTATGAGCAGCTTTGTAGAAGTGGAAGGCAACCAGATGAAAGTTGTTGTGGAAACAGACCAAGGGAATATGGAAGAAGCGGCCCAGATCATCAGTGTTGCATTATCTTCCAGTGACAGGCAATACGCCGTCGAGGTTTCTTTTCGGTTGAAAAAATGAACGGCATTCGCTATAATAGTGCTATAAAGGATTGGTGAACAACTTATGGCACAAGAATATTATGCAATTCATAAAGCAAATGAAAATGGAAATATCGCATTAACCAAAGGTGTGTTTGAGACAATTACGGAAATTACCATCCGGGAATATGAGCAAGTGCAGCTGTTGGAAGCTACGCCATTCAAGAAGAGCATTTCCGTGCGTCTTTTGAAGGATAAATTGATGATTCGGGCGGAAGTGAAAGTGAAGTATGGCTTGAATGTCAGCGATGTTTGCTCCGATTTGCAAACCAAGGTGTATACAGCGATTCAACATATGTGTGAAATCAAAGCGGATATGATTGACATCAGCGTTGTCGGGTTTTTGTTTTAGCACCCATACGGGTGTTTTTTTCTTTGTGTTTTCAGTGATTCGTGGTAAAATAATGCAATATGATGGAGGCTATGTATGGCAAGCAGACGTTCTTTGAGAAAAACAGCAATGTTTAGTTTATATCAATATTTATTACTGAAAAAGGATATTCGGGAAATCTTGGAAGATTTATGTGAACAACCTTTGGCAGATATCGATCCTTATATTTTGGATTGTGTGATCGAGTGCTTGGAGCAGCTCGATTATTACCAATCTTGTATTGAAAAGAATTTAAAAGAGTGGTCTTTTTCAAGACTGGGTTATGTGGAGCAGGCAATCTTGCTGCTGGCAACTCATGAGATATTAGATGAAAAAGCAGACAGAGCTGTTGTGATCAATGAAGCAGTGGAATTTGCCAAGGAATATTGTGACGAGCCATCCTATCGCCTCATCAATGGTGTTTTGGATGAAATCGGCAATTAGCGTCACGCAATTAGTTCAATATGTAAAACGCAAACTGGATGTAGACCAAAACTTGCAGGCGGTATATGCCAAAGGCGAGTTGTCTAATGTTGTCTTTCATCGCAGTGGTCATTGGTATTTTACATTGAAGGATGAGCGTTCAAAAATAGCCTGTGTAATGTTTGCCAGCCAAGCGAGTAAAGTTAGCTTCCCGGTAGAAAACGGAATGCAAGTCTTTCTGCACGGAAGTGTTTCGATGTTTGAATCCAGCGGGCAGGTACAGATATATGTCACCAGCCTGGAACAGCAAGGTATTGGTCTTTTGTATCAGCAATTAGAAGAATTAAAGCAACGACTGCAGCTGGAAGGTTTGTTTGATCCCGGCCATAAGAAACAGCTGCCGTCTTTTCCTGGCAGCATCGCAGTGATTTCGGCGAAAGAGGGAGCAGCAACGCAAGATGTATTCACTACGTTGCGGCGGCGCTGGCCGGTGGCGAGAATTACTTTTATTCCATCTCTTGTACAAGGAAAAGCGGCCGCGCTTGATTTGGCTGATGCCATTCAGTTTGCGGACAAGCAGCATTGCGATGTGATATTATTGGTGCGCGGGGGCGGCTCCATAGAGGATTTATGGTGTTTTAATGAAGAAGCTGTGCTGCGCGCTGTCTACCATTGCGCAAGTGTTGTGGTGAGCGGCGTCGGGCATGAAACAGATACTACGCTTGTGGATTATGTCAGCGATCTTCGGGCGCCAACACCAACGGCAGCTGCCGAATTAGCCACACCTAATATCGATGATGTGAAATTTCAGCTATGGCAATATCGCAGCCGTTTGGAGCAGCGTATGCAGCATAGTCTGAAGCGCAGCAAAGAATTGTTTGCGCATATCCGGTCCAATGCTTTCTTTAAAGATCCGACGCGTTTCATTCAAAGCAAGCAATATCAGCTGATGCAACTGGAGCATAGCTTATATAATGTTGTGTCGCTGGTGGAGCGCTATCAGCATGAATTGAGTCAGATGAAGCAAGTGTTTTTGCATACGCACCAGCGAATACAGGGGTATCAGCAGGAGCTGCTGCGCTATCGGATGCAACTCATGCATCAAATGCAGCAAATGCATCAGAAACATGCGCAAGTATTGCTTGTTTTGATGACAAAGCTAGAAGCATACAGCCCGCTGGCTGTGATGAAAAAGGGATATGTATTAACATACCAGAATGGAGTATTGCAGAAATCTATTCATACAGTTGCCATAGAGCAGGATCTGACGATCCGCTATCCGGACGGGATTTTGACAGTACGGGCAACCAGCAAGGAGGAACTATGACAGAGAAAGTATCATTTGAACAATCTTTAGCACGATTGCAGTCCATTGTCGGAGCACTGGAACAGCAGGAAGTAGGGCTCAGTGATTCCATGAAATTATTTGAAGAAGGATTGCACCTGGTAGAACAATGTGATCAGGAGTTGAAGCAATTTGATGAACAAATCAAAGTTTTGCTGCGGCAACATGAGAAAGGTGAAAAATAATAAATGATGATCAAAGAAGAATTTGAGCAATACTTGCATAGCTGTTTGAACTCAATCGCAAACAGCAAAGTAAAGGATGCGATGATGTATTCTTTGCTGGCAGGCGGAAAACGAGTACGCCCTCTTTTGCTGTTATATACTTTGGCAGATATGGGCTGCCGGGTGCAGGACGCATTTCCTGTGGCAGCAGCTATTGAGATGATTCACACGTATTCCCTCATTCATGATGACTTGCCGGCTATGGACAACGACGTGCTGCGCCGTGGCAAGCCGACTTGTCATATTCAATATGGGGAAGCAACGGCCATTTTGGCGGGTGATGGGCTTTTGACACATGCCTTTGGCATGATCGCCAGCACGCCTTATGAGCCGGCAATACAGATGCGTTTGATTCAGGAATTGGTGCATGCTGCAGGCTGTGAGGGCATGATTTTAGGACAGCAGTATGATATGGAACCAAGTTTTAAAGCAGATGTTACGTTGGCAATCAAAGAAATCGATGAACTGAAAACAGGGAAACTAATGGCTCTGCCGCTTTGCTGCGCCATGATTATCGGAAACCAGGAAGCATCATTTGCAAATGCTTGTCGGCTTGGCCTTGATCTTGGTGTCCTGTTCCAAATACAAGATGACATTTTAAATGTCAGTTCTACAAGCAGTCAATTGGGCAAATCAACGCAAAGCGATGAAACGAAGCTGACATATGTCAAAGTGCTGGGCCTTAACGGTGCTCAAGCTATGGTAGAAGATTACGCTTCGCGTATTCGGCAAGCGCTTGAGCATCTTCCTTTTGCTGCGCTTCAGCTGGAGTCATGGATTCAGTTTATGATGGAAAGAACACATTAGAGAGAGGATAGAACATGAAGATTGAAGAAATTCGGGATCCGTCTTTTTTGAAGATGTTGAATAAACGGGAGCTGCGTTTATTGTGTGAGGAAATCCGCGCTTTTTTGGTGGCGTCCGTATCCAAAACAGGAGGTCATTTGTCTTCTAATCTTGGTATCGTGGAATTAACAGTTGCTCTTCATCTGATGTTTGATTCACCAACGGATAAACTTTTGTTTGATGTCGGACATCAAGCCTATATTCATAAAATTCTGACCGGACGGGCAAAGGATTTTGGTACTTTACGCCAATATCATGGATTGTCCGGGTTTCAAAAGCGTCATGAAAGTGAGCATGATGTCTGGGAAGCCGGGCATTCCTCAACATCACTGTCGGCAGCTTTGGGGTTTGCTCTAGCACGTGATTTTCAAAATAGAAACAATCATGTGGTTGCTGTTATCGGTGATGGTGCATTTGGCGGAGGCATGGCCTTGGAAGCACTGAATCATATTGGAGCAGCGCATACCAATGTAATTATTGTATTAAATGACAATGAGATGTCAATTTCGCCGAATGTCGGAGCAATCAGCTCATTATTGGAACGATTGCGGGTATCGGAATTCTACCGGCACTCTAAATCGGAATTGAAAGACAGTCTTTCTGATACGGTGATCGGAAAAACTATTCTAGCTTCGTTGATTAAAGTGAAAAATATTGTAAAAAGCAATGTGGTACCAGGCGCTTTTTTTCAGGAAATGGGTATTGAGTACTTGGGACCGGTGAACGGACATGATCTGGATTCCTTGCAGAAGGCTTTGGCAGCGGCGAAAGAGCATGAAGGTCCTATTGTTGTTCATGTACGAACTATCAAAGGAAAAGGCTACCGCTTCAGTGAAGAAGACCGCACCGGAAAATGGCATGGGGTAGGAAAATTCAACCCCGAAACAGGAGCAGCACTAGTTGCATCCAATCCAGAGGAAATCAGTTACAGCGAGCTGGTTACCAATACGCTGCTGCGGCTGAAGCAGAGAATTCCTTCCATGCATGTACTGACTCCGGCAATGCGGGGTGGTTCTAAGCTAGATGCCTTCTTTGAGCAATATCCGGAAAGTTCTCATGATTGCGGCATTGCAGAACAGCATGCAGTCACGCTGGCAGCCGGCCTTGCAGCCAGTGGATGCCGTCCATTTGTGGCAATTTATTCCTCATTCTTGCAGCGAGCTTACGACCAGATGAATCATGATATTGCCCGCATGGATCTGCCGGTTATATTTGGTGTTGACCGCAGTGGTTTGGTGGGTGAAGATGGAGAAACGCATCACGGTGTTTTTGATGTCGGTTTTTTGCGTGCTTTGCCTAATGTAATCATTGCCCATCCTAAAAACCATGCGGAGTTGCAGCATATGATTTACACCGCATTTCACCAATCTCATCCTTTTGTGATTCGGTTTCCGCGGGGAAATACCAAACGAGAAGAAGTAGCGAAGTTTGAACTGCTTCCCATTGGCACTTTTGAAGTACCATATGCCCATACACCAAAGCTCGCCGTGTTTGTATATGGGGAATTGGTGGATGAACTTCACGCTTATGCCCAGCAACACGAACTGCCGATCATTCTGGTGAATGTTCGCTATTTCAAACCGCTGGATACTGCTTTGCTAAGTGAGCTTGCGAAACAGCAGCTGCCTTGGCTGGTTGTAGAGCGTGATATGCTGAGCGGCGGCATCGCCAGTGCCATGATGGAATATCTATGCGACGCCCAGCTGCCGGTCACAATACGGCGCATGGGTATTCAAGATCATTTTGTGGAACAAGGCGATATGGAACAGCTATTTCAACAAGAGCAAATTGCAGTTGCCGATGTGATCCAGACGATGCAGGAGATGTTATATGGAACGGATGCGGCTTGATGTATATTTAAGTAAGCACGGCTATTTTCACAGCCGGGAAAAAGCCAAGCAGGCACTTGCTGAAAAGCGGATATATGTAAATCATCTGCTTGCAGAACAAGGAAAATATCTGGTTCAGGAGCAAGATGAAATTACGATATTGCCGTCATCTGATCATTACGTTGGACGCGGCGCGTGGAAGTTGAAACATGCTTTGGAAGTGTTTCAATTGTCCTTGGCTGATGCCGTGGTGCTCGATGTTGGTGCTTCAACAGGGGGCTTTACGCAAGTTTGCCTGGAGGCAGGTGCGCGGTTGGTTTATGCACTGGATGTGGGAAAAGATCAGCTTGATCCCTCTTTGCGGAAGGATTTACGGGTAGTGGTAATGGAACAACGGAATTTCCGCTATGCGCAAAGCGATTGGTTTGATCATAGCTTTGATTTCATCTGTGCTGATGTTTCGTTTATTTCACTCAAACATATCATTCCGCAGCTGCGTTTGCTGATGCAAGAAGATGCTTGTGCAGTGTTGCTGGTGAAGCCGCAATTTGAAGCGGGTCCCAGCTATGTGAATAAGCATGGTGTCGTGAAAGACCAAAAAGCTCATATCCTTGTTTTGCAGGAAATTACCGCTTGTGCAAAAGCACATGGGCTGCATGTCCGAGGCCTGATTCCTTCGCCAATTCATGGCAAAGACGGGAATATTGAATATTTATTGTATCTTTCGCTGTTTGCTGCCAATGCTGCCTTGGACATTCCGCATGTTGTAACTCATGCCTTTAAGTAAGGAGGAATCGCGATGCTTCGACAATTATGGATCCAAAACTTTGTGTTAATCGATTCTTTGACACTGGATTTCCCGGCGGGTTTCAGTGCTTTTACAGGAGAAACGGGCGCCGGAAAGTCAATTTTAATCGATGCGATTTCTCTGCTTTGCGGGGAACGCAGCAAAACAGATTATATTCGTCACGGAGAAGCAAAAGCTTTGATCGAAGGGGTATTTGAGATTGCCCCGACGCATCGCATTCAAAGCAAGCTTGCGGAATATGGTTATGAAACAGAAGATGGCATGCTCATTTTGACGCGGGAATTATATGCGGATGGAAAAAGCATCGCACGAATTCAACATCGAACCTGTTCATTGGCTATCTTGAAGGAATTGTGCAGTCAGCTGGTTGATATCCATTCCCAGCATGATAATACATATTTGCTGGATCCGAAGCAATATCTTCGGCTGCTGGATCAATATCAGCCGGATACGGATTTGCTGTCGGCTTATCATCGGATATATGAGGAATGGAATGCTGCCAAAAAAGAGTTAGATGCCTTCTATGCACGGCAGGCAAGAGAGATGGATGAGGATATTTTGCAATTCCAGAAACAGGAAATTGAACAAGTGCAAGTACAACCTGGGGAAGTTGAAGAAATGGAAGACCGTGTCAAAGTGTTATCCAATTTGGAGCGTATTCAAGGTAAAGTACATACAGCATTGACCATTCTGCAAGACGATCCCGGAATTGTTGAACAGCTGTATCAGGCTGCCAAAGCTTTGGGAAATATTCATGAATCAGATGAGTTTGCGTCATTCGCCGCAACTTTGGATTCCTTATATTACCAATTGCAGGATTGCACTGAGGGCGTTGCCCAGAAATTGGAAACATTGGATAGCGAACCGGGTGAATTGGATCGCATTCAGGAGCGCTTATTTGCAATCAATAAGCTGAAACGAAAATACGGCGGAAGCTGGGAAGCAGTCGAGCGGCGGCTGGAAGAAATCAACCGTTATCTGGCGCAGCTGGAACATCGGCAAGAATATATAGAGCAGCAGGAACAGCGTATTCAAATATTGCACCAAAAAGCTCTGGCACTGGCTGCAAAGCTATCTGCATACCGGAAACGCCAAGCCCAATTGCTGGAAAAAGCCATTCAAACGGAACTACATGATTTGTATTTGCCCAATGCCACGTTTACCATCTCTTTTGATGAGATTGCATTGAACAAATATGGGATGGATCAGGTATCTTTTCTGGTATCCATGAATAAAGGGGAACAAGTGAAACCACTGGACAAAACAGCATCCGGCGGCGAACTATCCCGGTTTATGCTGGGATTGAAGGTGATCTTTACCAAGCTGGAACAAATTGATACTGTGATTTTTGATGAAATTGATACAGGCATCAGCGGTCCGACAGCATATGCCATCGGCAAGAAGATGCGCACCTTGGGCAAAGATGCGCAAGTATTCAGTGTCACCCATTTGGCGCAAGTAGCTGCCAGTGCTCCAACGCAATACTATATCCATAAATTTGAGCGAGATGGCAAGACCGTATCGGCGATCCAGCAGGTCATTGGTGAAGATCGCATCCGGAAGCTGGCACTGCTTGCCAGCGGCAACGATACAGATGCCAGCAAGGCAGCCGCACAGGAATTGTTTGCCTTGGCGCAAAAAGAATAGGTACATCAAAGCCGTTCATACTACATCTGAGAAGGAGGTAATGTATGAAACGGTTTTTTATTGGTCTAAGCATTACATTAAGTTTACTTTTTTTACCAGTTCATGCATCCGCAATTCGCTTAATTGCCGGCGGTGAATCAGCAGGAATTGTAATACGGTATGCAGGCGTGTATGTTTCCGGTACCTATTCCTTCCAAACCAAGGAAGGCAGCTATGATCCCGGGCAGCATGATATCCAAGTTGGTGATATCATCGTAAAAGCAAGCGGGAAATCTATCCAGTCACTGGATGATTTATTTACGGCGATGAAATTGCAAGTGATTTCCAAGGACTCTATTCCAATTTCCATTGTGCGTGGCAATCAGGTGATGGAGCGTTCACTGAAGCTTGCATACAATCAAGATACCAGGACATTCAAAACAGGTCTGTATGTCAAAGATTCTATTTCAGGTGTTGGAACCATCTCGTTTTACAATCCCCAAAATAAGACATTTGGAGCCTTGGGTCATGACATCATCAATTCCCAAACCGGGCGCAGCGCTGAAGTTGGCACTGGCAGTTTGTACTTGACAAAAGTCGTATCCATCCGCAAGAGTTCCAAAGGAAATCCCGGAGAGAAAGTAGCAGATACTTCCTCATTTCAGTTAATTGGCAATGTGTTGAAAAACAATATCTACGGGGTCTATGGCACCTATCAGAATCTGCCGGGGTCAGCAGGGCAAGCTTTGGAAATGGCGTCCCAAAATGAAGTGCGTCTGGGTCATGCCAAGATCCGAACAGTGCTCCAGCAAGATCGGGTAGAAGATTTCGATATTGAAATTACCAAATTGGATACGCAAGTTTCCAAAAATGTCAAAGGAATTCAATTCCGGATTATTGACAGCAGGCTGCTTTCCAATACAGGCGGCATTGTGCAGGGAATGAGCGGCTCGCCGATCATTCAAGACGGGAAACTTGTCGGCGCCATTACGCATGTACTTGTGCAAAAACCGGAGCAGGGATATGGCATCTACATTGAATGGATGGTTGACGAAGCGAATAGTGCATTGCAGCAGTAGCGAAAGACACCAAGCGTGTCTTTTTCAAATGGCATGGATATACAGAAAGCGGCAGCAAACTCCAAAGTAGTGTTCCAAAAAAATGAAAAATTCAAATTTTCGACAACGTTCCTCTTTTTTCACCTCTTTGATCTTCTATAATTCGCATAGAGCGAAAAAAGGGGACTAAATCACATGCAAAAAATAAAAGTATTGGTTGCGGACGGACAAGAAGAATCTGCCGAAATGATTGCAAGAAATGTAAGCATTGACAAGCGTTTTTATTTGCAGGGCAAGGTTTCAAATGGACAGGAATGTATTCAGATGCTGCGTAATGTAGAGACGGATGTACTGTTAATTGATTTGCTGCTGCCGATGTTGGATGGGATTGAAGTAATTAAAAAAATCAGAAAAGACGGGATTAAGGTAGACAAAATTATATGTACATCGGCATTTGTCAATGAAGTCATGATGAAACAAATGCAACGGCTTAGTATTGACTATTTCATGCTGAAGCCGTTTGATTATAAGCAAATTGGGGAAAAGATATTTGATCTGATAGACCGGCAGATGGAAGAGAAGAAAGAAGATGTTGTCATCGATACGGCGGATGAACTGGAACGGATGAAAAAAATTCGCCTGGAAAGTGACATTACATCGGTCTTGCATGAAATCGGTATTCCGGCGCATATCAAGGGTTATATGTATTTGCGAAGTGCTATTTTGGAAACATACATCAATACGGATTTTTTAGGACAGATTACCAAAGTGCTGTATCCTGAAATTGCACGGAAGTATCAAACGACTTCCTCTAGGGTGGAACGGGCAATCCGCCATGCGATCGAAGTCGCATGGAATCGGGGCAATATTGATGCGATTGATGATATTTTCGGCTATACGATCAACGCTTCCAAAGCAAAACCGACAAATTCGGAATTCATTGCGATGATTGCCGATAAACTGCGCTTGGAGCATCGATTAAAGGGAAATCATTTCGTAGGAGCAAAACGATAACAGCAGGTGCTACTGGCACTTGCTGTTTTAAATTATTAACAAAGCAGTATGTTTGAACAAGGATTCATGATATAATACAAAAGCGAAGAAGGGTTCAATTTGTTGAACGCGAAATAGGAGGTGTCTTCAGGCTGTAGCCTGGTGTAATAGGATGAAACAGTGGAAGAAAATAGTGTGCACATTCCTGTGCCTTTCATTACTGAGTGGATGTTCGTTATTCAAAGATGACAAGAAACAACAGGATAGCCTGCAGAAATACCAGACGTATTTAACCTCTTTAATTGAACAAGATCGATTTTTGGACGGCTCCCATTATTTTGATATCTCGGCGATCTATAATCGTCTGGAGGATGGGACATACCGCTATGATGTGTTTATTGAAAATGCCCAAGTGGCTATGTACAGCATTGAGATTTTAGTAATTGAAAATACGGCTAAGCGTACAGATGAAGTGATTTATCCTTGTGTGGGTATCTTCGAACTGGAAGACTATGCCATGGTTCCCTTTCAAAAAAATGAAGCAGAAGGATTTGTGGAAGGATTTCAGCTGACAGGAATCAGCAAGCAGGAATATCCGACCCTGAATATATTAGTTACCTGGAAAAATTACGCGAAATTGAATACGTACCGCGAATTTATTAAATTGATACCTGCACCATCTGCCGATACGCAAATACACGAAGTCGATGAATAAAATTCATGATTCAGTAATAGAAGGGAGCAGCGACCAAGAGAGTGCGAGGTACTAGTATGAAAAAAACAAAGCAGAATGTAATCGTCGGAGCACTGGTTGGTTCAGCTGGCATTTTTATTACCAAATTAATTGGACTGCTGTATACGGTCCCTTTTTCTGCATTGGTAGGGGATGGGAATTTGGCCTATTATGGATATGGCTATAATGTATACAGCAGTTTGTTGAATATCACCATGGCAGGCTTTCCGTTTGCGATTGCTGCTTTGGTGTCAAAATATATGATGCTGAAGAATTATGAGGCAGTACAGGCTATTAAGCGGTTGTCTTTTTATGTAATGGCAGTGTTTGGCTTTATATGCATGGTGGCGTTATTTGCATTCGCAGGCCCTATTGCAGTTTATATGACGAAAACTATGCCGGAAACGGCGCATATTACCAAGACGGTCTTGCGAATCATTTCTTTGGCTTTGTTTGTAGTGCCGGTGCTTGGTGTATACCGCGGGTATCTCCAAGGTTTAAAGGAATTGAATCAATATGCTTTCAATCAAGTGCTGGAACAATTGGCACGGGTTATCATCATGCTGGCAGGGGGCTATATTGCGATTTATATGTTTCAGGCAGAACGGATTTTCGGAGTCTATTTTGCCATGTTCTCAACGTCTATTGCAGCATTGCTGGCAACTTTGCATATGTATGTTTTGCAAAAACGAGTTGTTCCTAAGGAACTGAAGCAAAACTTTCAAATTGACCCGTACAAGATGAAACAGCTGTTCCGGGAATTATTGAAGTATGCAATGCCATTCATGGTGGTTGCTTTTTTAGGCAATTCGTATGGCTTAATTGATATGCTGGTCGTGCAGCGATGCTTGGTGCAATATGGCATCGAACCGGAAACGGCAAAAGTAATTTATGGCTTTATCAGCGTAACGGTAAACAAGCTTACTTCTATTCCAATGGTCGTAGCACCCGGCTTTAGTTTATCGATTATTCCCTATATTACAACGAGCTATATTGCCAACGATATGAAAACGGTAGCTAAAAGTATTACCGACTGCCTGGCAGCCGCAATTTTCTTAGTGCTGCCATTGTCTTTGGTATTGCTTAGTTTAGGAACACCGATTTATGCAGTGATGTACGGTGGTGAAAATATGTTATTGGGGGGAAGCGTTTTGTCATGGTACTCCTTGGACGGACTCACCAGTGCATTGGCACCGGTTGTGACGGCCATTATGATGGCGCTTAGTTTGCGGTATGCAAATGTGAAAAATATTTTGCTTGGGGTCATCGTTAAAGCGGTTAGCGTAGTTCCGCTTATTTTGCTGCTAGGATATCCGGGTGCTCTTTTGTCATCGGTATTGGGAACATTAACCTCAATTACATTGAATCTACGATCTGTGCACCAAGCAGTACCGGTGCAATATCGTAAACTTTTGCAGCTGACAAGCAAGATTTTCCTTTGCTTATGCAGCACGCAATTAGTCTTTATGCTGTTCTCATTCCTAGGTTTGAAGGTCTATGATGTATCCCGCATGCAAGGTTTTTTAGAACTGGCGGTAATTGGTATCGGCGGAGCTGCCGCATATTTTGCAACTGCTTTTTATCTGCATATTCCGCAAACAATTTTTCATAAATCAACGGATGAACTGCTGGCAGTGGTTCAGCGTTTGATACGGAGGAAGCGGGCATGAGGCTGGATAAGTATTTGCGTGAATGCGGGTTCGGCAGCCGCAAGGAAATCAAGCAGCTTGTCAAAAATGGCGTTGTAACTAAAAATGGCATTGCGGTATTTGATGAAGCAATGCAAATTCAGGAAATGCATGATCAAATGGCGGTAGACGGCGAAGCAGTATTGTATCAGAAATATGTGTATCTGATGTTGCATAAGCCAGCTGGATATATCAGCGCCAATGATGATAAACGGCATGCGACAGTCTTTGATTTGGTGCCGGAATACCGGCATCGTGATTTGTTTTGCGTGGGCAGATTGGATATAGACACCGAAGGTCTGCTGCTGCTCTGCGATGATGGGCCGTTGGCGCATCGCCTGCTGTCACCTAAGCATCATGTTCCCAAGCAATATGAGGTACATTTGCGCGATCCAATTTCTGATGAAGATCTAGCCCGCCTGGAGGCAGGGATAGCCTTGGCAGATGGTGAACAGTGTATGCCGGCCAAAACCTGGCGCTATAGCAGCACGCAGGTGAAACTGGAAATTTATGAAGGAAAGTTTCATCAAGTAAAGCGAATGTTTCATCAGGTTGACAATGAAGTAATTTACTTAAAAAGAGTACAGATGGGAACACTGGTATTAGATTCTTCCTTAGCCAAGGGAATGTATCGGCAGTTGACAAAACAGGAATTAATGGACTTAACCGGTACAGGAAAAGATATTCAGCAGCACCCTTTTATGATATGATAAGAGCGAAGTAAGAAGAGGTATCGTAACGATGAGAATGCGTAAGAAAAGCTGGGCACAACCATTTTTGGAGCAGCATCCCGACTATGTGATTGCAAACCCAAGCGAATATAAGGGAAAGTGGAAGACATTGCTTCCGCAAGCAGTGCTCCATTTGGAAATTGGATGCGGCAAAGGGGACTATTTCATCCAAATGGCGCAGAAATATCCGGATCATGCTTTTATTGCTGTTGAGAAAGATCGCAATGTAGCGGCTGTAGCAGCAAAAAAAGCATTGGAAGAAGTGCTTCCGAATACCAGAATGATTGCATCTGATGCTGCAGCGATCTGTGATTGGTTTGCACCAAAAGAAATCCAGATCCTGCATTTGAATTTCTCTGATCCCTGGCCCAAAACAGGACATTCCAAGCGGCGGCTTAGCCATGCAGCTTTTTTGAAACAATATGAAACGATCTTGGCAGATGACGGAGAAATTCAGCTGAAGACCGATAATCAATCTTTGTTTGAATTTTCCTTGCGGGAGTTCAGTCAGAATGACTGGGTGCTGCTTGAAGTCAGCGTTGATTTCCGCAGAACCGAGCAAGAAGATGCAATGACGGAATATGAACGGAAGTTTGTGGGATTAAATCAGCCAATCTATCGATTGGTGGTAAAAAAGAGGAGATAACATGAATACAGTAAAACAAGAAACATTGGCATTGATGAAAGAACTTACGCAAGTGTACGGAGTGAGCGGTCAGGAAGAACAGGTACGCGAGCATTTGAAGCCGTATTATGAAGAATTGGCTGATGAAGTTATTTATGATAACTTGGGTTCTATTTTCGCTGTCAAGAAAAGCAAGCAGCCGAATGCATTTAAGCTGATGATTGCGGGTCATATGGATGAAGTTGGTTTTGTCGTCAAGAAGATTACAGCCAATGGTCTGTTGGAGATCGCACCAATCGGAGGTTTGTGGGAACAAACACTGCTGTCTTCAAGGGTAACCTTAATCAATCGTGACCGCAAAGAATTTAAAGGCGCAATTGGAAGCATTCCTCCGCATTTGCTGGATGAAGCAACCAGAGCGAAGCCAATGAAAATAGACAATATGCTGGTGGACTTGGGCTTTACCAGCGAAGAAGAAATAAAGACTGCAAATATTCGTATTGGTGACATGGTTGTGGTAGATGGTTCTTTTGAAGTATTGGGAAATGGCCAGCGGCTGCTTTCCAAGGCATGGGATGATCGCTACGGATTGATCATGGGAATTGAATTGCTGCGGGAATTTCAAGATGTGGATCTGCCGTTTGATTTGATTGTCGGAGGTACTGTACAAGAAGAAGTTGGCTGCCGTGGCGCTAAGACAGCGACATATGTTGTTGAACCGGACTTGGCAATTGTTCTGGATTGTTCTCCTGCCAATGATGCCAAAGGATATGAATCACCGACAGGCGGGCTTGGCAAAGGCGTTTTGATTCGCTTTCTGGACAAGAGTTATCTTCCGAATCGCACGTGGCTGCATGACTTTGAGGATTTATGTGCCAAACATCAAATTGCGCATCAATATTACCAAAGTGCCGGAGGAACGGATGCCGGACAAATTCACAGCAGCTTTGCGGGAATTCCTACTTTGACAGCCTGCATTCCTGCTCGTTATATTCATACCAATTCCTCCATCATTGATGTTCAGGATTATTTGAGTGCTTTTGATGCACTGAAGCATATACTCAGTGAATTGAACCATGTGAAATGGGAGGCGTATCGGACCAACAATCGTTGACAGAAGAGGAGGTATCCCTGTGAAAAAGGTGATTTTAGTTGTGCTGCTGGCTGTGCTTTGCGGCTGTGCAGTACGGCGGGAGACGCTCGCAGAGCGGGTGCAAGCAACGATTGCATCTATTGATGGCCAAAGCGAAAGTGCGCCTGCAAATCAGCGTCGAGAATATTTCAGCTATTATTTGCCGCGTCATATCGGCAAGCGGTTTTCTTCCATGGATATGGTTACGTTTGTGCGTGGATCTGTTGTCTTTTATATGAACATTGATATTCCCAATATCATTGTCGATACGTATTATAAAGAAGAGCAAACATCTGCGGGAGTACAGCAGATAGCACCGGGCAGCCGAATTGTATCTGAACAAGGGCAGATGAAAAATGACTGGCTGACAAGTCGGCCATATATGCTCACGATTGATGAAATTGAGGATCAATATTTGCTTTTGTTGAAGTATGGGCGTACCCAGTTTACGTCGCTGGTGGCTTTGGCTGAGATCGAAGATACGTTGTACAATATGTTTCAGATTGCAAAAAGTGTGCAAGTCAATACCGATGCGATTTTACGTGATTATTCCAATAAATCAATTGTTGTGATTCATGACAAGTATAATTTGTTTGAATCAACTTTCCCGGAAAGCGGAGTCATTAAGGATTTGCTGTTCCCGAATAAAGATACCACCGTGCACGAAGAAGAAGACGAAACAACACCGCAGCAAGAACTTTCTCATGAGGAAGATGAAGATCAATTGCAGGCAGAATAAGAGATGAGAGGATGATTAAGATGCAAGTTGCTAGGTTTTATTATCATACATTGGGGTTTTCCGATATATTATTGGTTCGTTTTGACAAGCTGCCTGTAGCAGCATATCAGAAGCAAGAAGACCTTGTGTCTTTATATGATGAAACACAAACACTCATTGGATATAATGTACTGCATGCCAGCAAGCATTTCACAGCACTTCAAGATGGCGGTTACTTTACAAATGAAAAGATGCAAAAGGAATTGAATGGGTTTTTGAAAGAGCAAGGCAAGAATGAAATCCGATACGACAATGAGCCAAAATTCGTGGTGGGCAAAGTGATACAATGTGAACCGCATCCAAGCAGCAGCAAACTGCATGTATGCCAAGTAGATATCGGCAGCAAGATTGCTGTTATTGTTTGCGGAGCAAGCAATGTCCGCGATACTTTGCGTGTTGTTGTGGCATTGCCGAAGGCTACATTGCCAAATGGGAAAATGATTGAGCAATCGGAAGTAATGGGAATTGTATCGGAAGGGATGCTTTGCAGTTTCAAAGAATTGCAGATTCCAGTTGAAAAGACAGGAATTATAGAATTGGATGATTCTTATAGTGTCGGTACTGCTTTTGCACGTGAAGGGGTGAAATGATGCTCAAGAAATTTATTAATTTCTTCTTTGAGGAAGAAGAAGTGGAAATGGAACCGGAATTTGAGGAAGAGGCAGAGACTGCGGTTGTGAAGGAAGAGCCTGTTTTTTATGAAACAGCACATAAACCATCTACCTTTATTGATTTGGAAGAACAAACACCGAAACAAAAGCCGGCAGAATCTAAAACGGTGCAACGCAAGGAACGGGTAGTGCCTGTGAAAACAGAGGACATTCAATATGAGTTCACCTCTGTGATTTCTCCTATTTTTGGATCTAATGAGGAAGCCGCTGCTAAGAAAGCAAAAACGGCACCTAAGCCATCCTATGCTTCAGCGACTGCCAAAGATAGTTTGCTGGGAACTATTATTTCTCCGATCTATGGCAAAGTTGCTATGGAAGAAATAGAGAAAAAAGGCACTGTGCAGCCGCCTCAGGAAGAACAAATGCCGCCCCTTGTTGCACTGGAAGAGTTAATTGATGTGAATCCGCCGGCGGTCACTGCCAGTGATGTAGATTTGCACCAGATTTCATTGTTCGACCAGCAAGAACTGCAACTGGAACCAAGTGCGGAGGAAACATTAGATTCCTATGGAATTAAAGAGTATTTCGATCAAAGATCAAATTAGAAACGGAGCGCGATGCTATGTATCATTTTATCGGGATTAAGGGATCGGGAATGTCTGCTTTGGCTTGCATGCTGAAGGGAATTGGCGAAGAAGTACAGGGCTCGGATGTCGAGAAGTACATTTTTACCCAGCAAGCTGTGGAACAAGCAGGAATTGCAATTTATCCTTTTGATGAGAGAAATATCAATCCGGAGCATATCATCATTGTCGGCAACCACTTTCCGGCTACCCATGTCGAAGTGGCGGCGGCGTATGCGGCTGGCAAACAAGTATATCGCTATCACGAATTCCTAGGGCAGCTGATGAAGTCTTATCAGTCCTATGCAATTTGCGGTACACACGGAAAGACAACAACAACAAGCATGCTCGCGCATACCCTGGAGAAAATTGTTCCAGCAGGATATTTGATTGGGGATTCAACTGGAATTTTAAAACCTGAACATACGCATCTGGTTGTTGAGGCTTGTGAGTATAAGCGTCATTTTCTGGCATATCATCCGGATTATGCAATTGTAACCAACATTGATTTGGATCATACAGACTATTATCGGGACATTGAAGATTATAAGGATGCCTTTCAAACATTTGTGAATCAGGTGAAAAAGAAAGTTGTATTATTTGGGGATGATGAAAATATCCGGTCTCTGACCGTTCGCACGGAACACTTGTATTATGGCTTGCAAGAGCATAATGATGTGCAAGCAATCAATATTGAAGAGACAAAAGAAGGCATGAAATTTGATGTATTGTATGAGAAATCATATTTTGGTACCTTTGAATTGCCGCTGATCGGCCATCATTTATTGTGGAATAGCTTAGGTGTCATAGCGATCGGGATTGCCAGCGGGTTAACGTATGAGCAAATTGCGCAAGGGTTGCGTTCTTTTCCGGGAACCAAACGCCGCTTTGAAGTGAGTGTACTGGGTGATAACATCTATGTCGATGATTATGCGCATCATCCGACAGCGATTCGTGTTACCATCGAGGCAGCACGCAAGCGTTACCCTGACAAAACGATTGTAGCTGTTTACAAGCCGGATCGCTATTCTCGGGTTGTTCGCTTTATTGATGAGTTTGTCGCCGCTTTATCGCTGGCAGATGAGATCTGCTTGGTGCCGTTTGCGGAAAATACGCTGAAAGAGCCAGGCTATGATATCGATGTCCATTATCTTGCTGATCGACTGCCTCGCGCACTGATTGTGGAAGAAACGGAAGATGATGCAATGCGTATGCTGCAATTTACTCCAGCCGTGTTTATTGGGATGAGTACAAAGGATGTTTATCGCATCTTAAATCATGTAAAGCGCTATCAAAACTATTGAAAAAATTTTCAAACAGTGCTATGATTGTACCTGAGGTGATAGCATGGATGAGTTTTTTGCACTCTTAAATCAGGTTTCGGTGATCTTGCTGCCTATCTTGGGAGCAATTGCCTTGATTTATTTGATCGTCTTACTGAAAAGAGTCATATCAGTTTTTTCCCGTATGGATGCTATCCTGGTAGATGTGGATAAGAAAGTAGGAAGACTAGACGGACCACTGGATACATTGGTCCGCCTTTCACATTCTGTTGATAAAGTACATGATACAACTTACCGGGGTATTGTTGGTTTAGCAGAGTTTATTGTTTCTAATTGGACAACTTTTACTGTCTGGGTGGATGGCATCGTACATAAGGATGATACCAAACCGCAAAAGACGGAATATGAAAAAGAAGCTAAGGATGCTAGCAAAGGAGAACAATAGGTATGGAAGAAAAATGGTGGAGTAAATTTCAAACGAAGTCTGCTGAAGGCCCAAAGCCGGATGAAGAGTATTTGAGTATGGATGATATTAAAGAAGTAGTCAGTGAAGAAATCCAGGAGCGCCTGGATGAAGCTCTTGTAGCCGGTAAACGGGCATCGGAAGATATTAAGCAATGGGCCAGCGAAACGCTGGAACAGGCGCCGGAAAATGCGAAAGAAACGGTTGAAGAGGTAAAGAGCTGGATTAACGAAACAGTGCAGAAACCGGAAGTGCAAGATGCTTGGAAAGTTGTAACAGACAGTGCCAATAAGGCTGCGGAAAGTTCTGCCAAGGCGTTTGATGAGGTAAAGACTTGGACAACGCAAACTTGGGAGAAACCGGAAGTGCAGAAGACAGTCGCCCAAATGAAGGATTTGGCAGATGATGCCATTGATGCCGGAATGGAAGCAGTGCACCAAGGTGTGGAATGGGCGAATCAAGTGGCATCGAAACCGCAAGTGCAGTCTACTGTGAATGTTGTAAAAGAAAAAGCAAGCGAAGTGGCAGAAGATGTACAACGTGGCTTTGAACGAGTTGTGCAAGATCCAAATGTCCAGGCTGCAAAAGATAATTTAAACGAATGGACAACTAAAACTTCCAGGACATTGAAAGATGGATATGAGCAATTGAAATCTGAGCAGGAATGGAAAGAAGAAATGAAAGAATTCGGACGTGTTGCTGCCCAGCTAGGCAAGCAAGGCGCACGGGTTGTGGTTTCTACGGTAGAAGAAATCAGAACCAATGAAAAGGTCATCTCAGCAGTTGAAAAGGGGAAAGAAATTTCACTGGATTTGCTGGATAAGGGACTTGGGGCAATTCATTCGCTGGCTTCCCGCTATCATGAAAAGGCGCGGGCAGATGAAGAGTATGAAGAATTTAAGCGCCACAAAGAGGCAATGCGCAGGGAAAGAGAAAGAGACGACAATACGCAAGAGGAAGAGTAAATGAAACGAATTACAATTTATGATGTAGCAAAAGAAGCAGATGTATCATTGGCGACAGTTTCACGGGTGATTAACCACTCTTCTGTTGTTCGTGAAGATACCAGAAAACGAGTAGAAGAAGCGATCGACCGGCTTGGGTTTAAGCCGAATGCGGTGGCTCAAGGCCTGGCTCTATCAAAAACGACTACCATAGCACTTGTGGTTTCGGAAGCCGGGCTTAGCTATACAGGATATATGATCAATGGCTTGATGGATGTTGCAAAGATTTATCATTACAATATTATCCTGCATACGACGACGGAGGGAATCACCGAAATCAGTGATCTGATTGAGAATATCATCAAGTCACGGGTAGATGGTGCCGTTATTTTCAATGACAAGCTGACAGAAGCAGAACTTGAAACCATGACTGACTACCAGTTGCCTTTGGTCATTGTCGGGAACCGCATTTCACGGGAAAAGATTTGTTCCGTATTTGTGAATCTAGGCAAACTGGCAGAAGAACTTGCCAATTCTTATGTCAATAAAGGAATTCAGGATATTGTTTTGGTGGAAGACCGCAAGAACCAAACGCAAACCGTTCAATTGGCAAACGGCCTGCGCAGAGTATTTCAGGAAAGAGGAATTGACCATGATCCGGTAGTGCGTATTCCCAGAGAGCATCGGACGATGTATTCTTACTTGAAGGAGTATTTCAAAGAACATCGCCATGCAGTGATGATTGCCAACCGTGATTCTCATGCATTGGCTATTCTGAATGCAGCGAAGGAAGCAAATATCAAAGTGCCGGAAGAAATGGAAGTTGTCTGTGTATTTGATTCAAAATATAACTCCATGGTACGTCCGCAGCTATCCAGCTATAATATCCCTGCATATGACTTGGGTGCCGTAGCGATGCGGGTGATGACAAAATTATTAAATGATGATGTGATCACCGAAAAAGAGATTGAATTGAATTACGTATATAATCCGCGCCAAACTACTAAGTAAATGCATGCTCCGCATGCATTTTTAAAACAATGAGGAGCAATATGATGCAGACAACATACTTTGCATATGGAACACAGGAAATGAACTACCTGAAACAGGTAGATAGCCGAATGAAGCGGTTAATTGAGGAATTGGGATTTGTCGAACGACGGGTATTTCCCGATCTATTTCAAGCGCTTGTTTTTGCCATTATCGGGCAGCAAATCTCGGTTCCGGCATCGTATGCAATCTTGGATCGTCTGCAAAGCCAAATGGAAGTGGTGCCGGAAGTGATTCAAGGAAAAACCATCGTTGAGTTGCAGGCATGCGGCTTGTCACGAATCAAAGCAGAGGTAATAAAGCGTGTTGCCGATCATATGGTGGAACAGTCATTGCAGCTGGAACAGCTCAAGCAATGTTCGGATACCGAGGTGATTGAACAGCTGACGGCCATCAAAGGACTGGGGTTATGGAGTGCGCAGATGATACTCATTCATTGTTTGGAACGACCAAATGTGATGAGTTTCAAAGATATTGCAATCAAGCGCGGATTATGCAAACTTTATGAATTAGAGGAACTGACATGGGAGCTGTTCGAATACTATCGGTCGCTGTTTGATCCATATAACACGGTTGCATCCATTTACCTATGGAAGTATTCAGCGAAAGATACGCCGAAAATTGATCTGGGCAGCTGAGTTTTCTTTATCATAAAAAGCCGACTGAAATGATACCAATTCGTTCATTGACAGAAAACAACGGATTCTTTATAATTTTTATAGGTTTACATGTTTTAAGTAGGAGAAATCATATGGAACAACAGAGCAAGCAGCCGAGTGATATTATTTTTGCACTTGATATAGGTACGCGCAGTGTAATTGGTGTGCTGGGAATTGCCGAAGGGGATCAGGTTCGTATTTTAGACACTGAGATCATTGAGCATCCAAAGCGTGCAATGATTGACGGGCAAATTGAAGACATTGAACAAGTGGCACGAATCGCAGGTGCAGTAAAAGCAAATTTGGAAGCACGCTGTGAGTTTGTGCTGAATCGTGTATGTGTGGCGGCTGCCGGCCGTGCACTGCGGACGCATCAGGTGTCGAAGGTCTTTTCCTTGCCACCGAAAACAGTATTGGATGAAAGTAAAATCAGTGAGTTAGAGGGAAGCACTTTGGAACTCGCTAACTTAGAGTTATTCCAGCAAGGCAGCCAGATGAGCCAATCGCAGTTTCATTGTGTAGGGTATTCCGTAATGCGTTATTACCTGGATGGATATCCAATCTCAACATTGATCGGACATCATGGCAGTGAAGTGAAAATTGATATGCTGGTTACTTATCTGCCTAATGAAGTGATTGAAAGTTTGTATGCGACCATGAAAAAGATAGACTTGGATATTGAAAGCATGACCTTGGAGCCAATTGCAGCAATGAACTTGGTGATTCCGCAGGAGCTGCGCAATCTGAATCTGGCACTTGTGGATATTGGTGCCGGCACATCGGATATTGCAATTTCACGGGATGGCAGTGTCGTGGCTTATGGCATGGCGACTATTGCAGGTGATGAACTGACGGAGGCAATTTGCTCCCATTATTTGGTTGATTTCAATACCGCGGAGCAAATCAAACATGGCTTGGCGGAGAACCGGCCGATTGCTTTTCATGATATTTTAGGAAATGCATACGAATTATCAACTGAGGAACTGTTTCCTGTAGTTCAGGAGGCATTGGATCTTTTATGTACAACAATTGCCGAAAAAATGAAAGAAGCCAACGGCAAGGCACCTGCTGCGGTATTTCTGGTCGGCGGTGCCAGCAAGATACCGACAATCGGTGATCTCGTCAGTGAAAAGCTCGGGCTGAATCGCAGCAAAGTAGCAATAGGCGGCAGCATGGTGGTACGGAAGTCTATTTTAAGTGAAAAAGATTTGCTGACGCCGGAATATGTTACACCGCTGGGAATCGTTTTAACCGCGATGCAATCAAAAGGAAGGGATGGCAAGGCAGTAACTGTCAACGGCGTAAAGAGTACGATGTTGATCCAGTCTGTTACTTCCGTGATTGACTTGTTGCTGGCAAGCGGCTATCAATACCAGCAAATGATTGCATCCTCCGGTAAAAATCTGCTCTGTACTGTAAATGGCCAGCAAAAGTGCATTCGCGGTTCTTATGCAACGCCAGCTGTCGTAACTGTCAATAGTGTAGGTGTATCTGTTTTCACGCAAGTGAAAGGGGGCGATTCCATCGAATTTATCCCTTCAAAACCAGGTGCTGATGCTCAAGCGACGGTGCAGGATATTGTACCTTGGAATCAATTTGAAGTTAGTGTCGATGGTATATCGTACAAAGCAGGTACTCTTGTGAAGATGGGAACTTCGTATGCAGCAGCTCATGCATCTATTTATGAAGGGGCTATCCTGGAAACAAGCGCAATCACTGCACTGCAGCAACTGCTGGATCATTATCAGCTTTCATTGCCAACGACAGGTTATACACTGCGTGGCATGCGCATCGGACTGGATTATCAGCTGCAGCCAAACGATGTCATTGCAACCTATCAACCGGCGGCAGAGAAGGAACATACGATACAGCAGGAACTCATGGTCGTTATCAATGGCAGACCAGTGCAATTGCCAAGCAAAGAAGATAACAGTCCCTATGTGTTCTTGGATATGCTGAATTATGTAAATATTGATCTCAAACAAGTTCAAGGGGATGTAAACTTATTGCTGAACGGCAAAGAAGCATCGTTTTTGGAACCAATCAATCACCTGGATGAAATTGAGATTACATGGAAGTAGTATTGGAAGCACTTGTGAGCAAGGTAGTAATTCCCTTGGAAAATCATTGACAAGTGACTGCGGATTCATTATAATTCCCATAAGGCAATGAATAGACATAGTACATGCAAAGCTTGACGTCAGAGAGTCCGTGGTTGGTGCAAACGGATGGAAAGATGCATCGAATACAGCTAGGAGCCTCTTTATGAAAGTAAAGCGTAATTCTGCGTTACAGAACAAGAGTGCACTTCGTCAGAAGTGAATTAAGGTGGTACCACGTCAAAAGCGTCCTTAACAAGGATGCTTTTTTTATGGAAAGGAACGATAACTATGAACTTTATTGAAGAATTGAAGTACCGAGGATTGGTAAAAGATTGCACCGACATGGAAGGCCTTCTGAAAAAACTGGAAGAACCCACAACACTGTATTGCGGCTTTGACCCTACGGCAGACTCTTTGCATGTTGGTCATTTGCAGCAAATTCTGCTTTTGAAACGGTATCAAATGCAAGGTCATCGCCCAATTGCGCTGTGCGGCGGCGCTACCGGAATGATCGGTGATCCGCGGCCAACAACAGAGCGGAAGATGCTGACAAAAGAGGAATTGAATCACAATGTAGATTGCATTAAATCGCAGTTGGCTCGCTTCTTGGATTTTGAAGGCGATGACGGAGCGATTCTGGTAAACAACTTTGATTGGCTGAGCACCATCAATATTTTGGATTTTCTGCGTGACTATGGCAAGCATTTCAATGTCAATTACATGATCAACAAGGACATTGTTGCCTCAAGGCTTGCGAATGGCATTTCCTTTACGGAGTTCTCGTATACCATTCTGCAGGCAGCAGACTGGCTTCATTTATATCAAAACTACCATTGCGAAATGCAAATTGGCGGTAGTGACCAATGGGGCAATTTGACCAGCGGAACGGAATTAATTCGGAAGGTAGAAGGCAGTGATGCGAAGGTATTCGGTATTACATCGCCATTAATTACGAAAGCGGATGGTACGAAATTTGGGAAATCGGAAGGTGGCAATGTCTGGCTGGATCCGGAACTGACAAGTGCTTACCAGTTTTACCAGTTCTTTATCAATACAAGCGATGAAGATGTTGTTAATTTCTTGAAACGGTTGACTTTTTTGAGTCCTTCCGAAATCGATGCATTGGAACAATCCATGAAAGCAGACCCGGGGAAACGGGAGGCACAAAAGAAGCTGGCGCAAGAAACAACACGTCTGGTGCGTGGCGAAGCTGGGTTGCAAGAGGCTTTGTTGATTACCGAAACATTGTTCTCAGGAAATTTTGACAATTTGTCTGTGAAACAGCTGAAGCAGGCGCTCTCAGGGGCACCGCAAAGCGAGCTGGCAGAAGATACCCTATTAGTAGATGTGCTGGTTGCTGCGAAGATTTGTTCTTCAAAGCGTGAAGCACGTGAACTGGTGCAAGGCAATTCGATTGCTGTTAATGGCCAGAAGGTGAGTGACTTAAATGCAATGGTTTGCAAAGAGCAAGCCTACGGCAAGGAAGTTACAGTTATTAAAAAGGGCAAGAAGAATTATTTTGTTGTATTGCATACCAACTGATAGCAGAAGCATGTGTGAGCTGATCATACATGCTTTTTTAGTTCCATGCATACAAAAAAAGACGCCGAAGCGTCTTTTCGATTACATTAAACGGTTATAGTATTCAACTACAAGTGATTCATTCAACTCAACGTTCAATTCATCACGTTCTGGAAGGCGAAGGAATGTTCCTTTTTTGTTTTCTTTGTCAACACTTACAAATGCAACTGTTGAACGTGTTGCTTCCAATGCGTCTTTGATTAGTTCCAAGTTCTTAGCATTTTCCTTGATTTCAATAACAGAACCAGGTTTTACGCTGAAAGATGGAATATCTACTTTTTTACCATTGACAAGTACATGTCCATGGTTGACAAGCTGTCTTGCTCCACGGCGTGTACGAGCGAAACTCATACGATATACAAGGTTATCAAGTCTTGTTTCCAATAAGAACAGGAAGTTATGACCTTTGATGCCTTTCATTTTTACCGCTTTGTTGAATGTATTGCGGAATTGACGTTCAGTCACTCCATACATAAAACGAATTCTTTGTTTTTCACGCAATTGCAGACCATAGTTGGAAAGCTTCAAGCGTTGCGTAGGTCCATGCTGACCTGGTGCATATTGACGTTTTTGCAGTTCTTCGCCAGTTTCTAAGATGGAAAAGCCCAAACGACGGGAGACCTTCCAAACTGGTCCATTAATTCTTGCCATGTAATACCTCCTTATTGATTATGGCTAGCATAAATCAACAACAGGCGCAAATTATCATTGAGGAGTGTTTATGCTTACGATGTGTTCACCAGTCACAGCGAGGTTACTGCACATCCCGTAGAATACGTCACAAACGCTTGATTCAAGACTTTACGTGCTGATCGTTATAAATGCCTATTAACTATACCATACCATATAGGTACCGTCAATGATTATTTGCTATTCAAATTGAGCCTTGGTTTTTCCTAAGAAACGCTTTTGATATTTGATATTAGCCATGTCGGTTATGCGATGCAAAAGCTGATAATTGGTGACCCCGCCGCTGATGCCGACAATTGGAAGGCCTTGTATAAATTTTGAGAAGACAACTTGACTGGCAAGCTTGCGGGAAGTGACTTTAATCATCTCTTCGACATCATAGGAAAGATATTGAATTTTCTGGTCAATATAAGATCCAATCAGATCACATTGCCGTGAAAACATTCGTTTTTCATCATTTGTTGTCAGCGTCGCACAAAGAATGGATAAGATATACATTTGCTCCACTTTGCTTTGATACTCAAAGCCGTAGCTTAATGCAATTTCATAGATGCTTTTCAAAATTACGGAAAGAAAGACAGGAATATCGGGAAGTCCGATCCCAAAGAAACCCATTACGGTGCCTTCGATAGAAGATAGAGCATGGTTTTTCATGATGCTGCGATTGGCTTGACGATGAAATCTTCGCAAATTAGCCTTCGAAAAGGACTTATCCAGAATAAACTGATTGATCTCAAATTTCATTGCTGCCTTTTCTGTTTGATAGCTTTTCTCAATTAGCGGAGTTCCTTTTTCAAATAGAAACAAAAAGCCGCTTTCAAATGCTTTTTGAAACATATCATCCATTTGCTTGGGTATTTTTTTGGCAATGGAATCGGTTATTGGAGCAACTTTTTCTTTCCAGAATGGATTTTCTTTGCGGTGAATCAGCTTTTCTTCTTTTCTGATTAACCGGTCTGTATATTTGTTTATGATATGGATGCCATTTTTATTGTTCATCATATCAGCCCTCCGTTCATCTAGTTATCAATATTATATTTTATCCACACCCAGAATGCAATGAAGCAAATGGCTATTTTCGCACACCGGCAAAGAAAACCTTGTTTTAGGATGTACTTAAGGATTCTCCCAAAAAATATCGACAATACGTATATGTTTCAAATCCAAATTATGATAAAATATAAAGTAATTTTAGGAGGATGTGCAAATGTCGTTGGAACAAATCTTAGATCTTGCAAAAAGGCCCGAAGGTGCGATTGTAATCGGCTCGGTTGCGTCCATCACGGTGCTTAGTATTTTGATTCGGTCGCTGAGCAAGAGAAGATTAAAGAAAATATTGGTGGATTTGGATGTGCAGTACAATACCATGCGCAGTTCTCCGCTTTCTTATAAACTAAATAAAACGATTGCATTGGCGCGAATCAATCAGGAAGTGGCCCAGCTGGTTCCCCGCTGCAAGGAAGAATTTGATAAAGTGCAAGTCAGCTTTACCAGTATCGGTGAAAAGCTGGCAGAAGCAGATGATTATGTGTTTATGCACAAACTGAAGCTTGCCAGAAGAGTAATCGAAGATGCTGATGTAGAGATTCAAAATACTGCTGAGATCGTGAGCCGCCTGTCACAATACATGGATCAAGTATTGGAAAAAGAAAGTGAACAGCGTGCGGAAATTACCAGATTAAAAGAAGTATACCGCAATTTGAAGTTGAGCATGCAGGAGAAGTCCAATGAATTGGCCTTTGTGGCAGAGTATCTGGCGCAGCAGTCATTGGAAGCAGAAAATGATTTTACCAGCTTTGAGGAATATGTTTATGCATCGGAGTTTGATCAATCGAAAGAGATCAGCGAGCAGATTTTCAATCGTTTGCAGCATATCGAGCAGATGATTCAAAAAACACCTGAACTGATTAGCCTGGCGAAAGGCAAGATTCAGGCAATGCTTGACGATGTCTCTAATTTGTACTTGCAGGCAAGAGAAGTGGGCGTGGTTTTGAATCACTTGGAAATTCCCAAAAATTTGGAGATGATTTCGGAGATTGTAAAGCAAGATTTAATGAATTTAAGCAAAGGTGAACTGGCGGCTTCCGATGAGAATCTGCAAAGCTGTGTAACGCGGCTGAATCAACTGACGCAGCAAATTGAACGGGAAGCAAAAGCATATGAACAGTTTACTGCATTGCTTCAAGAGGATATCAAAGACGTAGATGCGAAAATTCAGCATATGCTGGAATTCAAGGCAGCGTACGATAAGTATCGGAATCGATTTGGCTACGAAGATTGGGATGCTTTTATCGAAGATAAGACAACACAACTGCGTTTGCTGCAGGATCGGCTTGATGAATTGAATATCAAGCATCAGCAAAAAAAGACAGCTTACAGTGCATTGCTGATCACGATGAAGGAATATGATGAAGGCATTATCATGATGGGCAAAGAGATCGCCATTTTATCTGATAAGCTCCGCAATGCATGCAGTGATGAAGAACGTGCTGTGAAGCAACGTCAAAAACTGCAGCTGATCATGCATGAAATCAAAGTGAAGACTAGAAAATATCGATTGCCTTCCATTGGGGATGCCTATGACGCTTCAATGAAAGAAGGATTTTTAAAATTGCAGCAAGTAGATGGCTTGCTGGGTGAGTCACCGCTGAATTTGGATCAGCTGAATTTGGTGCTGAACCAAACAATTGAGTTTATATATAAACTGTACAACAATGTTAATAATTTGATTGGTGTTGCAGGAATGGTCGAGAATGCAATTGTCTATGGCAATAAATATCGTTCTACCTATCCGGAAGTAGACTCGGAGCTGACCAGAGCTGAGCTTTGTTTCCGCAACGGGGAATATACGCAAGCGTTGACTATTGCGATCCAAGTGATCGAAAAGATTCATCCAGGTTCTTATGAACGATTAATAAAGGCACAGGCATAACAATGATATATTTAGATTACGCAGCAACTACTCCCGTAGATCATAGTGTTTGGGAAACATATCAAGGGTTAGTAGAAACCTATTACGGCAATCCTGACTCCAATCATCCTAAAGGGGTGGAAGTGGGTCGCCTGCTTCAAAAGAGCCGGGAGCAAACGGCAAAATTGCTGGATGTCAAAGCTTCGGAGATTATTTATACGTCGGGAGCAAGCGAGGCCAACAATCTGGCACTAAAAGGAATTGCCTTGCAATATCAAGGACGCGGGAAACATATAATTACTTCGAACATTGAGCATGCTTCTATTTTGCAGGCATGTCAGCAACTGGAAGCGCTGTTTGGCTTTACCGTAACGTATTTGCCGGTAGATGCATCCGGAACGGTTACTTTAAAACAGGTTCAGCAAGCGGTGCGCAAAGACACGATTTTGGTGAGCTTGTTTCTGGTAAATAATGAAATTGGTTCTATCAATCCCATCGCTGAAATTGGGGCATGGCTGAAGCAGGAAACAAGGGTGCTTTTTCACAGTGACCTTGTACAAGCAGTCGGGAAGCATGCTTTGCCGATGAAAGGGCTGGATTTAGCGACCATTTCGGCACATAAGATTCATGGCTTGAAGGGCAGCGGGATGCTTTATAAGAAAGAATCCTTGCAGTTGGTACCGTTGATCAGCGGCGGTGACCAGGAGTTTGGTTTCCGTGCGGGCACCAACAATGCACCGGTGAATATTGTGTTTGCCAAGACGCTGCGGCGAGCTTTGGAAGCAAAAGATGAGGCGTATGCACATGCCATGCAGCTGAGGCAAGATCTGAAGCAAAAACTGCAGGACAGCGAGATTGTTTGGAACAGTCAGGAAGATGCAAGCCCGTTTATTATGAATTTGCAAACACCACTGCCGTCAGAAATTATGATGAATGCTTTGGCAGCAGATGGATATTGCGTATCGGCAAAAAGTACCTGCAATACGAAAAGCAATACTCCTTCCCATGTCTTAAAAGCCATCGGCTTAACCGATGGGCAGGCCAATCACAGCATTCGTATTTCAATTGACAAAGAAGTAACAGCAGAAGATATCGCAAGCTTTGCGGATGCTTTGCAAAGAGCGATAGCACGCTTTAGAACATAGGAGAGTTTATGCAATATAACCATATCTTGATTCGCTTTGGCGAATTGACAACCAAAGGCAAGAATAAAAAAGATTTCATTAACCGTTTATATCACAACACCAAAGATGCTTTGAGCAGCTTCGAGAAATTGACCTATCAAAAGCAATATGACCGGATGTTTATTGTATTGAATGGGGAAGACCATGCGGCAGTGAGCGAACAGCTGCGCCATGTATTTGGGATTCGTTCTTTTTCCGTGGCATTGGAAGTAGCGAGTGATGCGGATGCTATTTTGGCAGGTGCTTTATTTCTGATGAAGCAAAAAAGTGATCAGCATACCTTTAAAGTAAACGCCCGTCGCAATGATAAGACTTTTCCCATTCATTCTGATGAATTAAATCGCAAAGTCGCGGGTGAAGTATTGCGGAATACAGAACTGAAAGTAGCTATTCACCGTCCTGATGTGGAATTGAAAATTGAAGTTCGCAAGGAATATACATATTTGATGACGGATGTAATTTTAGGCGCTGGCGGCTATCCGGTTGGTGTTGGCGGAAAAGCCTTGTTGATGCTGTCAGGTGGCATTGACTCACCGGTAGCAGGGTATCTTACCATGAAACGCGGAATCCAGCTGGAATGTATTCATTATGCGTCTCCACCGTATACAAGTGAACAAGCACAGCAGAAAGTGCTGGATTTGGCAAATGTGCTGGCCCGGTTCCAAGGAAAAATGAAGGTGCATATTGTACCGTTCACGGATTTGCAGCTTGCTATTTACAATAATGCCAATGAAAGCTATGCGATTACCATCATGCGCCGCATGATGTACCGGATTGCGGAAAAAATTGCGGCAGAGCGCAATTGCCTGGCAATCGTCAATGGTGAAAGTGTCGGTCAAGTAGCAAGTCAGACGCTGGAAAGCATGGGTGTTATTAATGCAGTGACGACTTTGCCGGTTTTGCGGCCGGTTGTGACTTATGACAAACTGGAAATTATCGAATTAGCCAAAAAGATTCAATCCTATGAATTGTCGATTCAGCCGTTTGAAGATTGCTGTACAATTTTCACGCCGCGAAATCCGATTACCAAGCCATCCCTGCGAAAAGTGCAGCTTAATGAGCAGTTTGACTTTGAGCCGCTGATTGAGGAATGTGTGCGTAATACGAAGTCAGTATGGCTGCTGCCAAATAAGAAGGAAGCAGATTTATTCTAAGAAAGAGTCGCACAGACTCTTTTTCATTTGCCTTAAAACGTCAAACCATCGAAATCATGAGAGAAAACTTAGTTACGAGTTGAATTATAGCTTGCTTCTCTTTATAATGTGCTCACATGAGCAAATTTTTGTCCATGAATATTGGTCAAACTTAAGGCTAGTTTGGAAGGTAATCTTAGAATGATACATTAAAGGAAGATTTAAGAGTTGTGTGTTACATTGATGAAAACGCAACCTGATTGAACGGAGGTATCTATGAAAATTTTATATGTGGAAGATGAAAAATACATGGCTCTTGCGGTAGCCCAGATACTGAAGAAGAATAACTATAGTGTTGACTTAGCTTATGATGGAGAAAATGGGCTTGACTTAGCTTTGTCCGGGTTATACGACATTGTAATTCTGGATATTATGCTTCCTAAGGTCGGAGGTATTGAAATCTTGCAGCAGATGCGCAAGAAAGGTCTGGAAATACCGGTGATACTGCTAACTGCCAAAGGGGAAACAGACGATAAAGTAAGCGGGCTGGACAACGGTGCTGATGACTACCTTGCTAAACCATTTCAGACAGAAGAATTGCTGGCGCGCTTGCGTGCACTAGCACGTCGCAAGGGACAGTTTTTGTCTGCACATAACCTAAGTTTTGCAGATATTGAGTTTAATTACAATTTGCTTCATCTATATGGCAATGGTCTGTCATTTCATCTTACTTTGAAAGAAGGTCAGCTGCTGGAGTTGCTGATGAATCACAAAGGACAAGCGATTACAAATAATCATATTATTGAAAAATTATGGGGATGGGATTCTGAAGCGGAAGATAGTCATGTACATGTGCAAGTTGCTTTTCTCAGAAAAAAATTAAAGCTGATTTCCTCAAAAGTAAAAATCAAAACAATTTATGGTGTTGGCTATATGCTGACTCTTGCTGAAGGAGATGGATGTGATGTTTAAAAAGCTGCGAAACCATATGCTGATATTTAATATGGTCACTGTTTCTCTTGTCATTGTGACAGCTTTCTCTGTGATTTACCTCGCAACATACAAGATGATGGAACGTGAGAATGAGCGGCAATTGCAGGCAATGTCGGCAATTCCTGTCGTACCTAATCTTCCGCCGGCCAATGATATTGAAAAACGTCCGGATATTTCAGAACGCTTTGGTCCCGATTATCGTGTTTCGTTTGTGTTATTTGTCAAACGGGGCGAACTTGAAACGGTGCATAGTCGTCTTGATTTCGAAGATTACATCTATGAGGAAGCACTGCTGAAGACCAAAGGAAAATCTTCCGGGAAGATCACACTTGACGGAAGAAAGTGGGCTTTTGCGATATCAGATTTGCCAATGTCCAGAACGAACCAGTCTGAGCGCATTGCTTTTCTGGATATCACAAGCGGAACACATACATTGAATATGCTGCTCATAACTCTGCTGAGTGTTGGATTCGCAGTGCTGCTTGTATTAGCATGGTTTAGTTATCATTTTGTGGTTCGGGCAGTCAGTCCGATTGAGGCGAGTTACAACAAACAAAAGCAATTTGTAGCAGATGCTTCTCACGAACTGAAAACTCCGCTGGCAATTATCAGTGCTAATATTGACGCAATAGAAACAAGCGCCAATGATACTGTTGCGAGCCAAAAAGAGTGGTTTGGGTATATTCGTGCTGAATTACATCGAACGGGTAAGCTGGTGGATGATTTATTGTACTTGGCAAAAGCAGAATTTGCAAGTATTGAAGAACAGATTCCCTTTAATTTAAGTCATGTTTGTGAGCTGGTCTGTGCCTCAATGGAAGCCGTGCTTTATGAACGTGAAATTTGTTTGGAAATGCAGCTCCAAGAAGAAGTGATTGTTACCGGCGATCGCGAAAAAATCACGCAAGTGATCTATATCTTAATGGAAAACGCCGGCAAATATACTACCGAACATGGACACATTACAATTTCACTTGCTGTAGAGCATGACCGTCCTGTGATTCGGGTATCTAATACTGGTCAAGGAATTGATCCCCAAGATTTATCTAAGATATTTGACCGGTTTTATCGGACTGATCGCTCTCGTTCACAGCAGACAGGGGGATTTGGGCTTGGACTCTCCATCGCTCAAACTATTGTACACCGGTCGGGTGGCGAGATTAGTGTTGAAAGCAACGATAAAAGCACCACCTTTACCATTCGTTTAAAACATGTATAATCAATTGAATCAGCAATAGAAAAATACGATGCAGGAGAATAGGCAAATTCTTCTGCTTTTTTACTCCATTAAAAGAAAATTAAAGAATTGTCTTTTACAATGGTCACTAGGTAAAGGAGAAAAACATGCACGCAAGACATGAGTACAAACATAGCTTGAATTACGCTGATTACATTGTTCTTCGCAACAGACTGAAAAGAGTGATGCGGCGCGATTGCCATGCGGATCAAAATGGTGAGTACAGAGTTAGAAGCTTATATTTTGATACCCCTGATGACAAGGCTTTACGTCAAAAAATCGATGGTGTCGATAAACGTGAAAAGTTTCGGATCAGACGATACATTGGAAATGATGAATATCTGGTGCTGGAAAAGAAAAGCAAACGAAATGGATTATGCTACAAGCGTACTTGCAAGCTTACGCAAGATGAGGTCACAATGCTGCTGCAAGGGAATGTCCGATGGATGGCAGAAAAAGAGAATGACTTGGTTAAAGAGTTATATGCAAAGCTGCGGTATGAACAGCTGCAGCCGAAAACAATTGTGGAGTATATTCGTGAGCCGTTTATCTATCAGGCAGGTAACGTTCGGATTACATTTGATAAGGAGATCCGAACAGGAATTCATGCAACTGCTTTTTTAAATGATGAGTTGCCAATGATCAAAGCAGGCGATGAGATCGTTTTGCTGGAAGTAAAATATGATCAATTTATACCGGATCATATTGCCCAGCTGCTGCATTTGCCGGGTCGCAGGGCTTCATCGTGTTCCAAATATGCAATGTGCCGTATCTATGGCTGAATAATTGACAGCGGTCTATGGGCAAGCAATGAATTGCTTGAAAGTACATGCCGCTGGAATTGAATGCAAATGATTCAAAACCAATAAATACCCTTAGGAGGAAATAAAATGACATTTCAAGATATCTTCAAATCCAGTTTTCTGGAAAATATTTCTAGCATTTCCATATTAGATATGGGAATTGCTCTTTCGCTTTCTTTTGGACTAGGTGTTTTTATTTTTATGGTGTATAAAAAGACGTTTAAAGGAGTCATGTACTCATCCAGTTTTGGTGTAACTTTGATTGCACTGACGATGATCTCTACCCTTGTTATCCTTGCTGTAACGAGCAATGTTGTTCTTTCACTGGGGATGGTTGGTGCTTTATCGATTGTACGTTTTCGCACTGCAATCAAAGAGCCGCTGGATATCGCTTTCTTGTTTTGGTCAATTGCAGTTGGGATTGTGCTTGCGGCAGGAATGATTCCGCTCGCAGTTTTCGGCAGTGTTGTCATCGGTTTGATGCTGACAATTTTCGTTAATAAAAAAACACATGATAATCCATATATTGTAGTTGTTCACTGCAGCCATGAAGAAGCAGAAAAGGCTGTTGCTGCTTCCTTGCAAAGCAGTGTTCAAAAACATGTCGTCAAAAGTAAGACAGTTACGGCTGACATGATCGAACTGCACTATGAAGTGCGTTTGAAATCTGATGATACCTCATTTATTAACTCAGTATCTCATATGAAAGGTGTTTTGGACGTTGTGCTAGTGAGCTATAACGGCGATTACATGGGTTAAACATATGTCAAAACACAAATATACGACAGCAGTTTGTGTGGCGATTGTCCTATTGATGCTGATCACCACGATTGCTTTTATAAAAAGCCCTTCTTGGGGTGTAAAAATGATTCACAACGAGCCTATTTATGCAGCAAAGTTGTTTGATACCGATCAGGTTCATACCATTGATATTATTGCAGATGACTCTGATTGGGATAATATGTTGGCAAATGCAATGGCAGAGGAATATATTCAAGCTTCCGTCGTGATTAATGGGGAGTCTGTGAAAGGTGTTGGTATTCGTCCGAAAGGAAATTCATCTTTATCGTCGATTGCAAATTCTGATTCAGACCGATATAGTTTCAAAATAGAATTTGATCATTACGAAAAAGGCAAAAACTTTTTTGGATTAGATAAACTAGCATTGAATAATATTGCCCAAGACAATACGTATATGAAAGATTATGTTACTTATCAAATGATGAATGCAATGGGGGCAGATGCGCCGCTGTCCAGTTTCATTTGGGTAACTGTGAATGGCGAAGACTGGGGATTGTATCTTGCAGTTGAAGCTGTTGAGGAATCCTTTGCTAAGCGTGTTTATGGCAGTGATTTCGGTGAGATTTATAAGCCCGATACCATGGACATGGGAAACATGCAAAGAAATAATGGCGGCAACCAAGAAGTCCCAAGGCAGGGTAACCAAGGAGCAAATGGAGGTCAAATGCCGAACTTTGGAACTGGTGAGATGCCGCAAAACGGCATCGGGCAAAACGGGAATATACCTCAAGGCGGACAAAGACCAAATATGGGGGGCTTTGGCGGTTTTGGCGGAGGTGGAGCAACATCTTTGCTATACACCGATGACAATCCTGAAAGTTATGCAGCAATTTTTGACAATGCAGCCTTCAATCCCAGCCAAGCTGATAAAAAGCGTTTAATTGCATCTTTGAAACAGCTGAATGAGGGTGAAATGATTGAAGATGTTGTAGATATTGATGAAGTAATACGCTATTTTGTGGTTCACAACTTTGTTTTGAACTCTGACAGTTATACCGGAAGTTTAACACACAACTATTATCTTGCGGAGAAGGATGGCAAGCTCTCCATGATTGCGTGGGATTACAATTTGGCTTTTGGAGGTATGGGAGGTATGGGCAGATTAGCAGCTAATACCACTGCTACAGAACAGGCTGGTGTAGATAATGCAACTTCCATGGTGAATTACCCAATCGATTCGCCGATGCTGGCAGGATCGATTACTGATAAACCGATGATTGCCTGGATTTTTGAAGATGATCAATATATAAATTTATATCACGAACGATTTGCAGAGTTTATGGAATATTTTGATAGCGGGCAATTTGCGGCAATGTATGACAATGCCATTGCATTGATTGCTCCATATGTACAAAAAGATCCGACCGCATTTTGCACTTTTGAGGAGTTTCAGAAGGGGAGTGCGGCATTACGGGAATTTAACTTGCTTCGTTCAGAAAGTATCAAAGGTCAGCTGCAAGGTACAATTGCTTCTACCAGCGAAGAGCAAACAGCAACTGGAAATGCAGGTTTTATAAATGCTTCTGCGATTGATGTCGCAAGCATGGGCTCTAATTCAATGGGCTTTGGACGCGCCAGAGGTGGTCAAATACAAAATACTGATGGAGAAAATGTGACTCCTGTGCCAAATGGCAGCGAGCGGCCAGCGGCATCTGCAGATCAAAATACTTCCGGAGCAAATGGGCAAGGTTCAAAAGGAAACAATGTTCCAAATCAAGCAATGCCGGATGCAGATAACCCCAATGTTCAAAGTCCGGGACGAGATTTTCCAAATATGAATAACAATCTGAATGCAGCTTCCGCACCAGCAATTGCTGCAGATGCAATCATTCTCATGGCAGCAAGCGTTATTGTTTTAATTGGCGGCATTCTGTTTGTAAAGAAAAGATGACTATAAACGATTCATGGTTGCAACTGATCAAAAAAATCTGAGCAACCATTATGCTAGTGTTCGTTATTTCAATGACGGATATCAAAAGGGAATCTAAAAGGTTCCTTTTTGCGTTACAGCGGCTATGTATCATAAATGCCCTTATAGCAGCAAATTTGTTTGTTACTTCTTAAAGAAATAGATGAAATTTTGAGTTAAGAACAGAACGTTCATTGTTTTGCCAGATCATCGGTTTACACTTGATTTTTGTATACATTGATTGGTGCTGATTATACTATGAGCGAGGTGAAAAAAATGAATAACCAATCAGATCGCAACAATAACCAAGATCGTAACCAATCACTACGACAAAATCAAAACAGACCGGACCAAAATCGTCAAAATAACCAAAATCGCAATTTTGATCTCGAAATGGCTAATGAATTAGGAAGCCGGATGCAAGAACAAATCGAGCGCAATCGCCAAGATCGCAATCAATTGGATGATCGCAACCGCAATCAGCAAAATGACCGTTTAGAGTTCTCCAATGACTTAAATGATCGTTTACG
Source organism: Bacillota bacterium (assembly GCA_023388995.1). Classification (GTDB taxonomy): domain Bacteria; phylum Bacillota_I; class Bacilli_A; order Erysipelotrichales; family Erysipelotrichaceae; genus JAEWFD01. Next base: position 6,135 of record JAEWFD010000045.1, on the reverse strand, counting down.
CAACCAAAACAGAGAACAAAGAAACGACCAAAACCGCAACCAACGAAATGATCGTTTAGAATTTTCTAATGACTTGGACAACCGTTTACGCAACGAAAACAGAGAGCAACGAAACGACCAAAACCGCAACCAGCGAAATGATCGTTTAGAATTCTCCAACGATTTAGACAACCGTTTACGCAACGAAAACAGAGAGCAACGAAACGAGCAAAACCGCAACCAACGAAATGATCGTTTAGAATTCTCCAATGACTTAGACAATCGTCTGCGTAACCAAAACAAAGATCAAACCAAGGATCAAAGAAATAGCCAAAAGCAATCAGATCAGAAAAACGACTACCCAAATAACCAAAACAGAAAGTAGTTTGGATATGGAAAACAAGCAAAAAGCAAACATAAAAACCCAAAAGCAGAAGCAACCCCAAAATCAAATTTCTAAATATGATCAGGAATTTGCTTTGGAGCAGCAAAAACAGTGGAAACAAGCGCCGAAAGATATGGATCAAAAGAAGCGTGAGGTCCAGAATCATAAGGATATTGAACTTGCGAATGAATATGGTGTTCAGTATGCCAAGCATGTGAATCAAGTAAAACAGCAACGAAAAGATGTGGAACTAGGTAAAGATCAAACACATGGCAATGCCAAGAAAAATGCCATGAATTATGAGTTCTTGAAAAACGATTCCAATCGATTTGAAAAATAGCAAAAGGACCGTGACAACGGTTCTTTGTCTTTTCGGAAGTATTTTAGTATAATAGAAGGGAAGAAACAGAGGGTTAATTATGATTCGATTGGTTATGACAGACTTGGATGGAACGTTATTACGGGAAGATAAAACAGTAAGCGAGCGCAATATAGCTGCGATTCGGTCATTAAAGGAACAGGGAATCCAGTTTGGGATTGCCACCGGACGACCGCTCATTGGTGTATATCATATGCTGGAACGCTGGGGTATCCGGGAATATTGTGATTGTTTGGTGGGAATGAATGGCGTGCAATTATATGATGTGATGCAAGATAAAAAAATTGAGCAGCATCTTCTTGACGGAAATTCTATTCGCGCAATTGTAAATTACTATAATGGATTGGATGTGACGTTTGGCATTTATAAAGGTGAAGTCCTTTATGCCAATCGCCAAAATGCCTTCTTGCACAAACTGGCTAGTCAGGTTGGTTTTGATTTTGTCGTTTGCGATTATGAAACCATGTATACAAAGCCGCAAACCAAATTGCTGATTATGTGTGAACCGCACCTGATGGCAGATGTCGCAGCAAGAGCAGAATTGCTTTCCCTTCCACAAGTGAATGGTTTCCAAAGCAGCGGCTACTTGTTTGAATGGATGAATGCAAATGCTTCCAAAAGCTTGGGTATCTCGCAAATCTGTGCGATGCGGGGATACACGATGCAAGATGTTGTTGTTTTTGGCGATCATGACAATGATTTAGAGATGCTGCGGGATGCGGGTATTGGTGTTTGCATGGCCAATGGAAGTGAACGAGCAAAACAGGCAGCAGATGTACTTACTTTAAGCAATGAAGAAGATGGACTGGCAGTTTATGTGGAAACAAAAATCTTAGTTCGAGCTTGATAATTGCGTTATTTAGCATTTTCCTATCATCAGAGGTTGAATTTTTGCGAGAATCCCTTATAATAGTGCAAACTATGAAAAAGGAGATTGAACATGGCTATCTATTATAACGAACCTTCCCATACCTTTAGTGAGTACCTTCTGGTACCTGGATATTCTTCTTGTGATTGTGTACCTGGCAGCGTCAGTTTGAAGACACCGCTGGTAAAATTCAAAAAAGGAGAAGTATCAGAAATTACCATGAATATTCCATTGGTGTCAGCAATCATGCAATCGGTGTCAGATGACCGCTTAGCTGTTGCTTTGGCAAAAGAAGGTGGCGTTTCTTTTATCTTTGGATCGCAATCCATTGAAAGTCAGGTTGCCATGGTTAATCGTGTTAAGAATCATAAAGCGGGATTTGTGCTGAGTGATTCTAATATTCGCCATGATCAAACGCTTGCAGATGTACTGGCTTTGCTGGATAAAACAGGGCATTCGACGATGGCAGTTACGGAGAATGGGGCGTCAGATGGCAAACTGCTGGGAATTGTTACGAGTCGTGACTATCGCATTTCAAGGATGCCGTTGACTACCAAAGTAGCAGACTTCATGACTCCATTCTCACATCTGATTTATGCCAAAGAAGGTGACACCTTATCGCAATGCAATGATTTAATCTGGGAGCATAAATTGAATGCTTTGCCGGTAATTGATGAAAAGCAGCGATTATGTTATTTGGTATTCCGCAAGGATTATGATTCTCATAAAGAAAATCCCAATGAACTATTGGATTCCCATAAGCGTTATGTGGTAGGTGCGGGGATTAATACTCGTGACTATGAAGAACGGGTTCCTGCATTGGTTGAGGCTGGTGTGGATGTATTGTGCATTGATTCCTCTGAAGGTTTTTCCGAATGGCAGAAGGAAACGATGGCATATGTAAGAGCTAAATTTGGCGACCGCGTAAAAATTGGAGCTGGCAATATTGTAGATCGCGAAGGTTTCCGCTTTCTGGCTGAAGCTGGTGCTGATTTTATCAAGGTTGGTATTGGCGGCGGATCTATCTGCATCACCCGTGAAACGAAGGGAATTGGGCGTGGGCAGGCAACATCAGTAATTGAAGTTGCGAAGGCGCGTGATGAATATTTTGCTGAGACGGGCATTTATATTCCGATTTGCTCTGATGGCGGGATTGTGCACGACTATCATATTACGCTGGCTTTGGCAATGGGTGCCGATTTTGTGATGCTGGGCCGCTACTTCAGCCGCTTTGAGGAAAGTCCGACAGCGAAACTAACGATCAATGGCAATTTCGTAAAAGAGTATTGGGGCGAAGGCAGCAACCGTGCCCGCAACTGGCAGCGGTATGACTTAGGAGGCGGAAGCAAATTGTCTTTCGAAGAGGGTGTGGATTCCTATGTGCCATATGCCGGACCACTGAAAGATAATGTGCTTCAGACTCTTAGCAAAGTTAAATCAGCGATGTGCAACTGCGGCGCCTTGTCGATTGCTGAGTTGCAGGAAAAAGCAAGATTGACTTTAGTTTCGGCTACCAGCATTGTGGAAGGCGGAGCGCACGACGTAATCGTAAAAGACAGCAAATCATTTAATCAATAATCAGGTGCAAACCTGATTATTTTTATTGCAAAGCAGATACCTTATGCTATGGATGTAATACGAGACTTCTAGTTTAAAAAAACACCTACTTTCGATAAAACTTAAGTTGTCCTGGCAGCTAACAACAAAGAGAAAGTAGGTGCAATCAACATAATATTTCAATAGATATCTTTTTGTTTTTCACTTTTTCTTCGAAAAGTTACTATTAGGCTGAACAACAGCGGTTGAAATGTTATTTCAAGAAGGCTTAATAAAGTATGAATGGGCAGATCGGCAGAGTTAGAAAGGTCAAGATAAATCATTCCTTCGATAGAACCCGAATTTGGTCCGTAAGTGTTTAAGAAACCAAGTATTAGAAGAATACCCCATAACTTTAACCAGCCCCGTTTTTTACCAATAACGCTATCTTTAATCCACCAAATAACAAAACCGAATAAAAGACCTCTAATTATTTGCCCGAATATAATCGTTGCCGGTGTGATTTCTTCCATAGGTCTAAAACCTATGAGTTCTACAAAATCTCTATAGTTAAATAGGTTATAAGCGATTAGTCCGCAGACAAAGTAAGTAATGACGTGTGCTATCGTTACTTTGGTAAAAAACCTTAGTTTTTCATTTGATACTAGTTTGTGCATTTTCATTCTCCTTTTGTAAGTTTTTAAAATAAATTTGCAATGATGAACCCATAAATAGTTGTGATTTTTGAGAGATTTCGTTGTCGTCGTCGGCACTGTTTCCAAACTGCTCATTCATCTGTTGCAGTTTTGCCATATCACCGCCCGTAAGCTCCATAAGCCATTGCCAATATCTCTTTGCAAAATCTTGTCCTTTCTCACTTTCGGACGGTACACCATCATCATGCAGTTTTTTTGCCTCAGCAATGAAACCATTGTTAAAGTACATTTCGAGGGATGATTTCATAAATGATATAGCTTTCTCCATTCGTTCATCATGCTTTTTATCCGACGTGCTTTTTGTCGTTTGTTCGGATATTTTTTTCACCAAATTCATGTCGCCGCCTGTCACTTCCATAATCCACCTCCAATATCTTTCTGCAAAATTTCGTCCTTTCTCACTTTCGGGAGATACCCCGTCAAAATGAAGTCTTGCCGATTCGTTAATAAAATTATTTGTATCTTCAATCATCTTTTCTGCGTTTTCTTCGTTCCATGCTTCGTTATGTGATACCAGTGTATCAAATACATCGTTATCAAGATATTTTACAATCCAATAACGCTCATTTTTCATTTGTAAATGTGCGAGAATATCTGCAAATTTTTTGAAGTCAACAGAATCCATTAGTATAATTTCTTCATTTAACGATTCAAGGGCGTTAAGCGATGCCGTTAAATGGTCAATCTCCTTACGGATATTAGTTGCGTGTTCCGTAAGAACATTTGAAACTTCAAAAGTAGTATCCATCGCAATAATTCTCTTTTTTATCTCATTAAGCGTAAACCCCAGTCTCTTCATCATCAAAATTTGTAACAATTTCGCCAAATCTTTGTCGGTATAAAGTCGATACCCGCCTTCGCTTTCTGCTGAAGGTGTGAGTAAGCCTTCTTTATCGTAATATGACAGAGCACGAACGGTGATACCCCCCTTTTTAGCCATTTCACCGATTCGCATATAGCCCTCCGGTATTGCACGATATTTTTCCATTTACTTCCTCCTTGATTATTATTATTATAAACCAAGACGTATACGGCACGGTCAAGCCTTTTTATAAAAAATGTTTATTTTTTACGAACGGTAAAACATTGGGTATGAACACCAATTGTTAAAACAGACAGATGCAAAAATTAGTTTCAAAACCATTCGCACAATTAACAGGATAGAACAACAATAGATGTATTTTATGCGGAATTGCGACTAGAGGATGATGGCTGGCGATTCATACATCAGCTTCTGTATTCACATATCAGGAGTAAACATGTTTTTATACCGAAATAATCAAATAAACTATTCGCAACAATGTTATGATACAACCATACCGGTATGCAAAAAGACAAAGTTAGGTGGTGGCGTATGGAATCAGTTTATATTTTAGCTGCGGCGTTGGAGGCTGTAGAAATACAGCTGGAGGAAGACATTGATGTAAAGGAGCTTGCAAAGCAATGTTTTTGTTCTGAATCAAGTTTACAAAAAATATTTCGTTATGCATTCTCTTATTCTGTAGCAGAGTATATTCGCAAGCGACGTTTGAGCGTTGCGGCGAGTAATCTTTTACGAACAGAACAGACCATTACGGAGCTGGCATTCCGCTATCAATACAATTCGATTGAAGCATTCACTCGTGCATTTCAGCGCTTTTGGGGTGTCAGTCCGTCACATTTCCGCCAAACACATCGCTTCACAGCATTGTTTCCGCGCCATGCAATTCTAATTGAAGAAGGAGAGATAAATATGACAAAAAGCAGGACAATCGACATCAGCATGTTGTATGATCAGTTAAAAAGCATGCAAGATACCTATCTATTATGCGTGGATATCTGCGGATTCCACCAGATTAATCTGATCTATGGCTATACTGCAGGCGATATCATCCTGGCGCGTACTGCAAAGCGGATAGAAGAGTGCATTGATGAGACAATGCTGTTATTTCGGGTTGGGCGTGATGAATTTGCAGTGGTCAGCGGCTATCGCGAGCTGGCAGATGCCAAGGATTTAGCTGCGAGAATAACTGCGCAAAATGGAATGACAGAGCTCGTGCAAGAGAAAGAAATTTCATTAGCCATGCGTGTTGGAATCAGTCAAATTCCTGGCGGCGGGTTGAGTTACAAAGAAGTTTTGGATCAAATGATGGCTTCTCTGGATATTACACGCCAAGGGAACAGTGCAATAGGATTATTGTGATCGTAAAGCTGCCGCCAGCTACGGCAGCTTTTCATAGTATGACGGGCATGTCATATATCTAGGGTGAAAATCCCTCGGGGCGTAGTTACC